>CAZLBF010000001.1:0-3307 GCA_964557495.1 uncultured Myxococcales bacterium
GCAGTGAGATTCCGATTCGCATTGTGCCTTCCCTCGATATCGAGCCGATGATATCCCAGGTTCGCGATGGGTGAGTGCGACGCCCGCCATCAGACCCTTCCAGGAGGGTCTTTGTATGGCGTATGCTCATTCGTGGAGGCACGGCATGGGCACGAGCGACGTACTGGAGCGCGCGGCGGAGTTCACGTGGAAGAACGCGCGGCTCCTCGACCGGCGCCGGTTCGCGTACCACTTCGAGGGAGGTCCGGCGGCCGCGATCGTCACCGCACTGCGCGCGTACCAGAATGACGACGGCGGCTTCGGCCACGCGCTCGAGGCGGATCTGCGCGCGCCGACGAGCACTCCGATCTTCGTGGAGGTCGCCCTGCATGCGCTGGCCGAGTCGGGCGCGCACGAGCCCGACCTGCTCTCACGCGTAGTCGCGTTCCTGTCGAGCGTCTCCACTCCCGAGGGTACGGTCGCTTGCGCGGTTCCGGCGGCACTCGAGTACCCGCGCGCAGCGCACTGGACGCCCGACTTCGCGCTCACTCCCGGGCTGAACCCGACCGCGTCGATCACTGGGCTCCTGCGCCGCCTGGAAGTGGAGGACGAGTGGCTCGAGCGCGCGACCGCCTGGTGCCTGGCCCGGATCGAGCAAGGCAACGTCGGCTCCGCCCACACGATCCGCTGTGTTTTCACGCTGCTCGAGTCGCTGCCCGACCGCAAGCGCGCCGACGCACTCCTCGAGCCGATGGCTAAGGAGCTCGCGACCGCCGACTTCTTTACGCTCGACGTACCCGTTACGCAGTACACCCTGACGCCGCTGCACTTCGCCGCCGCACCCGGCAGCTATGGTGGGCTGCTGTTCGGGAACTCGGTGATCGAGGCGCACCTCGACGACCTCGTTCAGCGCCAGCAACCCGACGGCGGCTGGCCGATCTACTGGGAGCCGCCCGGGCCGGGCGCCGTCCATGAGTGGCGCGGCGCGTGGACGCTCGAAGCGCTGGTCGTGCTGAGGGCGTACGGCCGGATCTGAGCGTCGGAACGACGGCGCCCCGCGTCTTCGGTCGCCCACTGCGACAGACACGCGAGGTCCCGGCCGGCGGTGCATGGCAGAGACGCGGCGCTAGGCGAGAGTCGCGGCTGCCTCCAGCTCGGGCAGGGGACGGTGGGCGATGTCGCGGGCCTCTTCGTCGGGGACGCCCAGCAGGCGGAGCACGTACTCCACCGCGTCGTCCAGGTCGGCGTCTGTGAGCCTGCCCTCGAGCCGTCCGGCGAGCGCACCGATCACGGCACCGCTGAGCAGCGCGGTGGCGGCCTCCAGGTTGTCGACCGCGAAGCGACCGCTCTCGACCCCGCGGCTCACGTCGCGGTAACCGCTCTCCCCGATCCCCTCGCTCAGGCGCTGCTGCGGCAGCCCCGAGCGGAAGATGAACCAGGCGACCAGCGGGTCCTCAGGCATGCTCCGTAGTGTGTGGCGAAGCGCGACCGCAACCACCTCGGCCGAGTCGTCGATGCCGGCCACAACGCGATCGATGCGGCGATTGAGCGCGCGCGTGAGCTCCCGGGCGATCGGCACCAGCGCGGCGTGCTTCGACTCGAAGTAGTGGTAGAAGGTGCGGCGCGCGACGTCGGCGGCCTCGGTGATGTCCTCGAGAGTCACGCCGTCGACGCCGCGCGCGCGCGTGAGCTCCTCGGTGACCTCCAGGATGCGCTGGCGGACCCGGGCGCGCCGGCGCTCGACCCGGCCGGGACGCCGGGTCTCCGGCGCCTCCTCCATGCCCGGATCGGTCATCGCCCCTCTCCTGAATTCCCTTTGACTACGGGTACTTGAAATTTAGTAGTTGCATATCGCACCGAATCAGTGTAACTGATATTGCACGAAGTGCAATCTTGCATTCAAGGCAACTCAACAGAGGAGGAGGCGGCATGAAGCCCGGGGCCTTTGGAAAGTACGCCGTGGACTACGAGATGCGGGTGGACTACGACCGCCTGCGCAGAGAGCGAACCGAGCGGGCGCTAGCCGAGATCAACAGCGCCGGGCTCGGGGCCCTGCTCACGTGGGACGAGTGCAGCATCCGCTACCTCACGTCCTACTACGTGACCACGCCCATGCGCGCGAGCGAGATGCAGATGGCCTTCCTGCCGAGAAACGGAGACCCGCATCTCTACGGCGGGGGCACGCCGAGCGAGACCGAGAGACGCATGCCGTGGCTGAGCGAGCGCGTACACCCCTCGCTGGGCATACCGCGGGTCACCGCCCAGGACGCGAACGACCTCATGATCGGCAGAATCGCGGACGCGATCGCGGAGATGATGGCCAAGTACGGCGTCGAGCGGGAGCCTCTCGGAATCGAGGGATCCACGCTCTCGATGCTGTTCCTCGAGGCCTTCAAGCAGCGGGGAATCGAGGTCGTCCACGGCAAGCCGGTCATGGACGAGGCCCGCATGATCAAGACGCAGGACGAGATCGAGCTCATGCGGATCACCTGCGCCAACTCCGAGAGGGCGTTCGCGGACATCGCCGACGCCATCCGGCCCGGAATCCGAGAGTGCGACCTGGTGGGGATCGGGATCAAGGCCCTCTACCAGGAGGGAGATGATCACACCGAGGATCTCGTGTGCTGCTCCGGATACAACACGAACCCGTACGGGTGGTCGTTCACGGACAAGCCCGTAAGGCCCGGGGATCTGATCTACATCGACGTGGATGGCGCCTCGTACCAGGGCTACAAGTCGTGCGTCTATCGCACGTTCTCCTGCGGGAAGGCCACGCAGCACCAGAAGGACCTCTACGAGGAGTGTCGAGCCATGCTCTATGCGGGCATGGATGCCGTGAAGGACGGCGCCACCGACTTCGACATCACCGACAAGTGGCCGCAATCGCCCCAGTACTGGGGCTACGACAACTGGGGCGACGTCGGGCCCTACGCGTGCGGTCACGGTCTGGGACTCACGCTGCACGACCGGCCCCTGATCACCATCGTGAAGAAGATCGCGGGCTACGAGCCGACGAAGCTCCGGGCGGGAATGGTCCTGGCCCTGGAGACCTACACGGGAATGAAGGGGGGCAGCGACGGCGTCCGGCTGGAGGAGAACGTCCTGGTGACCGAGGACGGCTACGAGCTACTGACGCGCTGGCCCGTGGACGAACTCATGGAGTGCTGGCTGCCTTACAGGTAGGGGTGAACACCGTGCAGAAATCCATCGTATCCATCGTCAAGGGAACCGATGCGGATCGGATGGTCGAGCAGGCCATCGACCACCTGGGGGGCGTGAAGTCCCTGATCCGACCCGGCTCCACCGTCGTGATCAAGCCGAATGCCGG
>CAZLBF010000002.1:0-11123 GCA_964557495.1 uncultured Myxococcales bacterium
AGGTCGACAAGCTCGACGTCCGCAGCGGCGACACGGTGCTGGTCGAGCGGGGGGGTGACGTGATCCCGCGCATCGTGAATGTGATCCGGAAACGGCGCCCCGCCCGCACGCGGAAGTATCGACTGCCCCCGAGCTGCCCTGCGTGCGGCTCGAAGACGCGCCGCCTCGAGGGAGAGGTCGCTCTGCGCTGCCCGAACCTGTCCTGCCCGGCACAGATGAAGGAGCGGCTGTGCTATTTCGCGAGCCGCGCGGCACTCGACATCGACGGTCTCGGCTCGAAGCTCGTCGACCAGCTCGTCGAGAAGGGCATCGTCGAGCGGCCCTCGGACCTGTTCGATCTCGAGCTCGAGACGCTCGCCGCTCTGGAGCGCATGGGAGAGACGTCGGCCGAGAACCTGCTCGCGGCGATCGAGCGGGCGCGCAGCACCACCCTCCCCCGCTTCCTCTACGCGCTCGGGATCCGGCACGTCGGAGCGCATGTGGCCGCGGTGCTCGCCGCGCGCTTCGGCGACCTCGACCCGATCCTCGACGCGCCGGTCGAGCAGCTCGATGCGATCGACGAGATCGGACCCACGATCGCGCGAGCCGTGCACGAACACCTGCACGAGCCGGCCAACCTCGAGGAGATCGAGCGGCTCCGCGGCTCGGTCCACTGGGAGGCCGTGGAGCCGAGCGGGCCGACCCAGGCGCACCTCGCCGGCAAGACGTTCGTGATCACCGGAACGCTCACCGCACCGCGAGCCGAGGCCAAGCGGCGCATCGAAGCGCTCGGCGGCAAGGTCACCGGCTCGGTCTCGAGCAAGACCGACTACCTGGTCGCCGGCGACAAGCCCGGCTCGAAGCGCGCCAAGGCCGAGGAGCTGGGCGTCGAGGTCCTGGACGAGGCCGGCCTCGAGCAGTTGCTCGAGCCGGACAGCGCGGAGCCGTGAGCGGACGGCTCTAGCGCCCCGCTGTGCGGCGGAGCACCAGTGCGTAGGCTCGACTGCGGGGAATGCCCCGAGAGAGCGCGAGCTCGCGTGCGGCGTCCCGCGGACTCAGACCCTCCTCCAGGAGCCGGTCGATCTCCGCGTCAGTCGGCATCTCGGGCTCGGGTGCCGCCGCGGCTTCGACCACGATCGTGACCTCGCCGCGAGGCTCCTCGATCGCGAGCGAGCCCAGCCGCCCGCGTACGATCTCCTCGAAGGCCTTGGTCAGCTCGCGAGTGACCGCCACGCGCCGCTCCCCGAGCGCCTCATGCAGGGCGCGCAGCGTCTCGCGCAGCCGGCCCGGGGCCTCGAACAGCACGAGCGCTCCGGGCGCCCGGCGCAGGTCCGCGAGCCGCGTCTCTCGCGCCCGACCCTTGCGCGGCAGGAACCCGAAGAAGCTGAAGGCATCCGAGGGAAGCCCGCTCGCGACCAGGGCCGCGAGCACCGCCGAGGGGCCGGGAACCGGCACGATGCGATAGCCGGCCTCGATCGCGGCCGCCACGAAGCGGCTCCCGGGGTCGGACACGAGCGGCGTTCCCGCGTCCGAGACCAGCGCGACCGAGACTCCGGCGGCGAGCCTCTCGAGCAGCGCGGGGGTCCGTCGCCGCTCGTTGTGCTCGTGGAGCGAGAGGCGGGGCGTCGCGATGTCGAAGCGGGAGCAGAGCCGGGCCGTGCGGCGCGTGTCCTCGCAGGCGATCACGGCCACCTCGGCGAGGACCCGGCGCGCCCGCGGACTCAGATCCTCGAGATTCCCGATCGGGGTCGCCACGACGTAGACGCGCGCGCCCTCGCTCGATACCGTCACCGGAGCTCACCCCGTGCTCGGAGTCGACCCCATGGGCACGGACCCTCGGCGAGCACGCGGGCGCCGCGGCGAGACGCTCGCCGCCGCGTACCTCGAAGAGGCCGGCTATCGCATCGTCGGGCGCAACGTGCGGCTGCGACGCGGAGAGCTCGATCTGGTGGCGCTGGACGGAACGACGCTCTGCTTCGTCGAGGTACGGCTCCGGAGTGGCGCCGGCTACGGCACCGCGGAGGAGTCGATCGACGCGCGCAAGCGTCGGCGTCTGGTGGGAGCCGCACGCGAGCTACTCGCCACGCGGCGGCTGCCGAGACACGGCGCGCTCCGCTTCGACGTGGTCGCGATCGACGCCAGCCGGGAGCCGCCGCGGATCCGGCTGCTCCGCGACGCGTTCCAGGTCGAGTCCGCATAGGGGCGAGCCCCTCTCAGTCACGGGCCTCCAGATGCCCCACCTCGGCGGCGCGCCTGGCCCAGGGATCCTCCTCGCGGGTGAGCTGCACCACCTGGACGATCGAGCCGAGGCGCCTGAAGGCGCGCGCGATGGCCTCGCGAGAGCGGGCGTCGAACTCGTCCAGGGACGGGCCGACGAAGAACGTGGCGCTCTCGACGCCCGCGAGAGCCTCGACGAGTGCACAGCGAAAGGTGATTCCGACCACGGGGGGCAGGCCCTCGATCCCGACCTCCGCGCCGTTCTCGTCGCGCAGCCTCCACCCCGTCTCGGGCTCGTAGCGAGCATCCCGCAGGAACCCGCCCGTGAGCGTGCGCAGGTAGAGGGGCAGCACGGGCGCGACCAGATCGTGCAGCTCGTCGGGCCTCATCCCGCTTCGCTCCGCCACCCGGTCCATGTCGATCACGAGCTGGGCCCCGAGCTCGGTCTCGACGGCGGGCTCGGGCTCGCTCTCCGGCAGGTCCGCAAGGCGCGCCCGGAGCTCGTCGGGGCTCGGAGTCCCGCGCAGCGCCGCGAGCTGCTGCTCCAGCTCCGCGAGCTCGCCCTCCGCCTCCTGCGGGAAGCGGCGACGGGCATCCTGGAGCTGCTGCGTCAGCTCCTCTCTGGACTGCTGGAGCTCGCGGTAGTGCCCCGCCTCGTTCAGGAGGTCTTCGGGAGCCTCGAGGCCCAGTGCGACCAGCAGGCCACGGACGTCGCCCCCCTCCGACTCGAACTCCCGTTCGACGCTGCGCTCGCGGACGCGCAGGGCGGCCAGCCGCGTGTCGATTCCGCGAAGCCGCCGCCGAGCGCTCTCGGAGATGCCCAGGGCGGTCAGGGCGACGCCGAGGCCGACGAGGGCGAAGGCTCCGAGCCAGGGCTCGACCACCTGCGCGGCCAGCACGCCCGCCGCGCCGAGGGAGAGGCCGAGCCACATCCAGGGGCGTTGCGCAGAGGGCACTGCGCGCAGACGTGCGCGCTCGTCGAGCAGCGCCAGACGGCTCTTGCCGATCGTGCTGCGCTCGCGCTCGCGCGCTTCGCTGAGCGTCCGGAACTGCTCGACGCGCGCCTCGAGCCCTTCGAGCCGCTCGCCGAGCTGCGCGCCGCGCTCCAGCTCCGGGAGACCGAGCGCGGCCTGGCGTTCGAGCTCCGCGAAGTGCTCCCGTGCCGCCCGCAGGCGCGACGCGCGCGCCTCGAGCTCGCTCAAGCTCTTGCCCGCCGACTCCGCTCGCGCGAGCTCGGCCTCGAGTCGCGTGCGCTGCTCCGCGGCCGCGGCATCCTGCGGGGCTGGAGCGGGTTCGGCTCCGGGCATCCGCTCGCCCCAACCGAGGCCGCGCTCGTGGAACAGGTCGTCGCGGTCGGGCAGCCCCGCCTTCGCCAGGGCCGCCTCGATCTGTGCCGGATCGGTCGAGACCGTGACGTAGGAGCGCGTCCCCGGATCGAAGCGGCCCAGATGTACGCGCTCCTCGACCAGGTCCTCGATGACGCGGAACGAGCCGTTGCCGAGCGTGAGGGAGATTCCGACCCGCGGAGCGGTCTCAGAACCCCGGTCGATCCACGGCTCGAGGTCCGCCAGCGCCGACTCCGGGTAGAGCAGGGCCTCGAGTGCGGCGCGGAGCCCCGTGCAGGCGTCCGGGTCCGGGCTGACGAGCAGGTTGTAGCCGGTCTCGAGCTTCAGGCGACGCACGCCCCGCGGCCTGACAAGACCCTGGACGTGGATCGCATGGACCCGCATTGCCGCTCAGGACCTGTCGCCCTTCCCCGTGTAGGCGCGCTCTCGAATTCGCGCTGCCTTGCCCTTTCGCTCGCGCAGGTAGAACAGCTTGGAGCGGCGTACCCGACCGCGCGCCTTGAGCTCGATCTTCGAGACCATCGGCGAGTGCGTCGGGAAGACGCGCTCCACTCCGACGCCGTACGAGATCTTGCGCACCGTGAAGGTGGCCCGGCTGCCGCCGCGCTTGCGCGCGATTACGACCCCTTCGAAGACCTGGATCCGCTCCTTGTCGCCCTCCGGGATGCGGACGTGTACGCGAACCGTGTCACCCGGCCGAAAGGCGGGGTGGTCGTCCCGCAGAGACTGCTGCTCGATCTCTTGAATCTCATTCATGTCCCATCTCCAGGAGGAGCTTGCGATCCTCGCTCGAAAGCCCGGCCCTGTCGAGTAGGTCCGGGCGAGAATCCCGCGTCCTCCGCAGCGCCTGAGCGCGACGCCAGCGCTCCACCGCAGCGTGGTCGCCCGACCGCAGGACCTCGGGGACCGCGCGACCCCGGAATTCGGCCGGCCGAGTGTACAGCGGATGTTCCAGCAGGCCATCCGCAAAGGAGTCCCGCTCGCTCGAGGTGGGGTTCCCGAGCACGCCCGGGACCAGCCGCCCCACCACCTCGGTGGCCACCAGAGCCGCGATCTCGCCCCCGGAGAGGACGTAGTCGCCGATCGAGAGCTCCACGGCCCCGGTCACCTCGGCGATCCGCTCGTCGAACCCGGCGTAACGCCCGCATACGAGAACGATCTGGGGGGCGCTGGCCAGCTTCTCGGCGAGCGGCTGATCCAGCAGGCGCCCGCGCGGGCTGGTGAGATACACGCACGCATCCGGACCTCGGACCGCCTCGATCGCGGCCACGACGGGCTCACAGCGGAACACCATCCCGTCGCCGCCGCCATAGGGGGCATCGTCGACCGTGCGGTGTCGGTCCTGCGCGAACTCGCGCAGGTCGGTCACGCGCACGTCGAGGCGCCCTTCGCGGCGCGCGGCACCGATCAGCGAGCCCTCGAGGAAGTGCTCCACGAGATCGGGAAAGATCGTCACGATATCGATGCGCGGTCCGCTCATTCCCCGCTCTCCCGCAGTCCCTCGGGCAGCAGGACCCGGATCTGGCGCGCGCCCGGGTCCACCTCCTGGATCACGTCGCGCAGTGCTGGAATCAGAAGCTCGCGCCCCGCCTCGCGCACGACGAGCACGTCGTTGCTCCCGGTCGGCCAGATCTCTTCGACCACGCCGAGCCGCTCGCCCTCGGAGCTGAGGCAGGTGAGACCGAGCAGGTCGCGCCAGTAGTACTCCCCCTCCGGCAGCGACTCCAGAGCTGCCACCCGGATCGACACCGTCGCCCCGATCCAGGCGCCGGCGCGCTCCGGCTCGGTCAGACCCTCGAGCTTGGCGGAGATGCGGGCGCTCCCGTCCCGTGCGGTCCCGCTCCACTCACTCTCGCAGACGGCGAACTCGAGCGCGCCCGGATCGCCGTCGAGGTACAGCCGCTCCGCGCCCAGGGCGTTCGCGGGGTCGTCGCTGTAGAGGCCCACGAGCAGCTCGCGGCCGCGGGTGCTCAGTACCCGGCCGACCTCGACCCGCTCGTCGCGCGCCTCGGGGGCGCCGGAGTCACTCCCCGGCACCGAGAGTGACCTCGGGTGTGCCGCGTCACTCGGGGCCGCCGCTCGCATCGCACCGTCACTCGGCTGGGTTCTCGAGAATCTCGAGGTTCATCCCGCGGCCGTCGACGCTGGCGTTCAGCACCGACCGCATGGCGTTGGCAGTCTTGCCGCGGCGGCCGATCACGCGACCCAGGTCGTCTTCGGCGACTTCGAGCTCGAGCGTTCGGCGCCCGGCCTCGCGCACGCGCACCTGCTCCGGCTCCTCCACGAGCGCCCGGGCGACGAATTCGATCAGCTCCCGCATTACCCGTTCTCACTCGGCGGCAGGCGCCGCCTCCGCGGGGGCGGGAGACTCGGCCTGCTCGCGCTTCGTCTGCTTGACCAGCGACCGCACGGTGTCGGAGAGCTGCGCGCCCTTGTCGACCCAGGCCTGGACCTTGTCGAGCTTGATCGCGGTCACACCGCCGACGCCGCGCGGGTCATAGGTGCCCAGCGTCTCGAGCACGCGCCCGTTGCGCGCACGACGCGAGTCGATCGCCACGACGCGGTAGTAGGGCCGCTTCGTCGTGCCGATCCTGAAGAGCCTGATCTTGACCATCGATGCGCGGAGCCTCCGGAGGGCGTAGGGAGTCGCGGCGACTCGGAGCAGTCGCGCTCCGGTTCCCGAATCTCCCGCGGAAGGGCCGGAAGCTAAAGGGGATTCCCGGAACCGTCAAGCGAAGACTTGCGGCGCTCCCGGCCCTTTCGCTCGGCCGATTTCCGCTCCGAGCACTCCGGGCAGGCGTAGCGGACCGCGTGCCGCTGAGTCAGCCGGTCGTAGTTCGGCTCCAGCGCCACCCGCCTGACCTTGGCCGCCTCGCGCCCACAGAAATCACACTTGAGCACGGCGATCAGTTTGGTCCCTCTAGCCGCGCGCGGCAAGGCGACCTGGCCCGCTCAGCGGCCACGCTCCGCCCGGCGGGGTCTGCTACCGTGCGGGCATGGCTCGGCGGGGCAAGAGCGAGACGCTCGGCTCACTCATCCCCTCGGTGCTCGACGATCTGGGCCTGGACCGGTCCTCCAGCGGCCTCCGCCTGATCCGGGTCTGGGACGAGGCGCTCGGCCCCCACCTGGCGGCGCACTGCCGCCCGGACGGAGTGCGGGGGGACGTGCTGTACGCGCGGGTGTCGGACTCGGCCTGGATGCAGCGGATCCAGCTCGAGAAGCTCACGATCCTGGAGCGGCTGGAGGCGGCACTCGGCGAGCCCGCCGCGCGGGATCTGCGCCTGCGGATCGGACCGCTGGACCTCTAGCCGGAGCTAGCCGGCGGCGGAGAGCACTTCGCTGAAGTCCCGGATCACCTCGGCGAGCCGGAACTCGTCGGGCAGCGCTCCGGGCCGGGGCGCGTCGGGGCGGGTGCTGCGCTCGAGCGCGGCGGCCAGCGCCTCGAGGTCCCCGTCGGGGACCAGCACGGTGCCCTCGAGGCCCGCCAGGATCTCCGAAGTTCCGCCGGGGCAGTCGAACGCGACCACACGGGCCCCGCACGCGACCGACTCGAGCACGGCCACCGGCAGCCCCTCGCGCCGCGAGGTCTGGGCGACGACGTCGGAGTGTCGAATCCACGGGATGGGGTCGGCACAGAAACCCTCGAGGTGGACGCGCTCGGCCAGCCCTCGCTCGCGCGCCCGAGCCTCGAGGCCGGCCCGCTCGGGTCCGTCGCCGAGCAGCCAGAGCTCGGCCCCGGAAACCCGCTCGACCAGCAGCGCGAAGGCATCGATCAGACGGTCGTAGCCCTTCTCGTGGGCCAGTCTCCCGACGCCCAGCACGTGGGGCCCGGCGCCGACAAAGGGCGAGGTCGAGTCGACGCGAGCGCGCGCGATGCGCTCCTCGTCGATTGGATTGCGCACCACCCTCAGGCGTTGCGGCGGAATGGCGAAGGCACTCGCCATGTCGTCCGCCATGGCGTGCGAGCAGCACAGGATCAGGTCGGCCCGCGGGTAGAGGAGCCGGTAGGCCGCGGCCCACAGCCTGCCGCGGCCGGGCTCCGCCAGCTCGGCCGACAGCGTCGTGTGCTCGTGCAGCACGACGCGGGTCGCGCGCGGCAGGAACGGCTTGAGCAGGATCAGCGCGAGGTTGACGTGGCTGAGCTGCGGGATCACGACGTCGGGCCGCAGCCCGCGTATCAGCCGTGCGAGGGGCACGAGCGCTCGGCGCACGCGCCCCGCCCCGAGGTCGTGGATCTCGACGTCGTCGGGCACCTCGGAGAGGAGCGCACCCTTGCGTTGGACCAGCGCCAGGTGCAGCTCGAAGCGAGCACGAGGCAGCTGCTCGAGCAGCCGCACCACCACGCGCTCCGCACCGCCGTGCTGCAGATCCGGAATCACGAACAGGATCTTCCGCTTCACGCCGACGCTCCCCGGGTGACGACGCCGAGCCCCCGATCCGACGCGCCGATCGGGGGGCGGGGTCCGGCACTCGCGGCTCGCGGCAACAGCTCGTCCTCCTAGGGTGAGAAGTCGCGCAGGACCAGGCCGCTGGGGATCTTCGGCGCGAAGTAGGTCGACTTCTGGGGCAGGACTCCGCCCGCCTGCACCGCGCCGAAGAGCTCCTCCGCGCCGAGCGGGTTCATCAGGATCGCGATCGACGCCTCGCCCTCTCGCACGGTCCGGACGACCCGCTCGGCCTCGGCGTCGAACGTGACGCTCCCGCCGATCCCGGGCAGCAGCTCCTCGTGCAGCACCTCGACGTCGGGCCGGTCACCGCGCGGTCGGGTCGCGAGGAACGCGCCATCGCGGCGTACGATGCCGAAGGCGTGGTCCGGCTCGCGCCGCTTCGCCAGAGCGGCGAGCAGGTCCTCGACCGGTACGGCGTCCGGCTGAGGCTCGACCGCGAAGCCCGCTTCGCGCAGCAGCGGGATCGGGTCCGCGGCGTCGCCTCGCACCACCCGGTGGATGGCGAGGATCTCGCTGCCCGGGTCGAAGGCGTTGACCAGGTAGGCGAGCACGAAGTCGCAGGGCGCCTCTTCGGCCGAGCCGGCCGCGCTGCGACGCTCGTCGCGATAGTTCAGCATCGTGTCGTAGCGGTGGTGGCCATCGGCGATCACCACGGCGCGGTCGGCGAGGAAGTCCCGGACGTCGGTCAGGACCGCCTCGCTGTCGGTGGCAAAGAGCTCGAGTCCCGTTCCGCCTGGACCCGGGCAGGCGGCGAGTCGCTCCGCCTGCTCTATGGCGTCGAGCGCCGGGGCGAGCTTCGCGTCCCGGTCCTCGTACAGGAAGAAGAGCGGCTCCAGATTGGCCTCGACCTCCCGCGTCAGCAGCATCCGGTCGCGCCTTGCCGCCGGCATGGTGCGCTCGTGCGGCAGCACGACTCGCTCGGAGTAGTCGGCAATGCGAAGCAGGGCGAAGAGGCCGCGCCGCACGCGCCCGTCGGAGATTCGCTCGCGAAGCAGATACAGGCGCGGCAGCGGGTCGCGCACGAGCACTCCCTCTTGCAGCCAGCGACGCAGCGTATCCCCCGCCCCCGCGTAGTCCCGCTCTCCTTCGACTCCGGGCGGCAGGGTCAGGTGGACGACGCTCTCCGGCTCGCGGGCGAGTCGAGCGCGGTCCTCCTCGCTGATCACGTCCCACGGGGGCGCGAGTCGGGGCTCCGGATCGCGCGCGAACCGCAGCGCGGCAAAGGGACGGATCTCGCTCATGCTTCGTACTCCTCGTCGATGCGATCGAACGGAACCGCGCCTTCCCGCAACAGCTCCAGGCCTGCGTCGGCCGCGATGGCCACGACCGTCGACGGCAGAGCACCGCCGGAGTCGTCGCCGACCGCGACGGCGAGCTCGGCACCAAAGACCGTTTCCACTTCCGCGGCGGTCCGGCAAGGCTCTGCGCCACTCCGATTGCAGCTCGTCGACACGATCGGTCGCCCGCAGGCCCGGGCGAGAGCCGCCGCGGTCGGGTGGGACGAGCAGCGGAACCCGACTCCGCGCCGCGTGGCGACCGCGCCGAGCCGCGCGTCGAACGCTCGAACGACCAGGGTCAACGGGCCGGGCCAGAAGCGTTCCGCCAGGCGGCGGGCCCGCGCGGGGAGCCCGGGCGCGAAGCGCTCGAGGTCGGCAACCTGGGCGACCAGGACCGACAGCCCGCGATCGGCCTCCCTCCCCTTCACGGCGCGCAGTCGCTCGAGGGCTGCGCCGGAGGTGGCGTCGGCTCCGAGTCCGTAGACCGTCTCGGTCGGGTAGGCAACGAGCTCGCCCTGGCGCAGAAGCTCGGCCGCCCGGCGCACATCGACGATCAACGGGTGGCGTGCCGCGCGGCTCGAGCGGCGATGTCCGTACGATGCTGGGCGCCCTCGAAGGCGATCCTGGACACGGCCGCGTACGCCCGCTCGCGCGCGACCTCGATGGTCGCACCGCGCGCGGTCGTGCCGAGCACCCGCCCGCCCGCCGTGCGCCAGCCATCCTTCGCGGCGTGGCGCGTGCCCGCATGGAACACCTTCACGTCGGGAAGCTCCGCCACGACCTCCAGGCCGCGGATCTCGATATCGGTGGGGTAGTCGCGCGGGTAGCCCGGGCTCGCGACGACGACGCAGACCGCCGGGTCGCCGAAGCGCAGGTCCTTCTCCAGCTCGGGAGCGAGCCGGCCGCTCGCCGCCGCGAGCAGGACCGGCACCAGGTCGGACTCGAGCCGGTAGAGGATCGCCTGCGTCTCGGGATCCCCGAAGCGGACGTTGAACTCGACCACGGACGGCTCGCCGCGGTCGATCATCAGCCCGACGTACAGGACACCGCGGAACGGCCTCCCCTCGGCGCGCATCCCGTCGAGCGTGGGGCGGACGATGCGCTCGATCACTCGCGCCTCGACCTCGGCGTCGACGAGGGGCGCGGGCGAGTACGCGCCCATGCCCCCGGTGTTCTCGCCCCGGTCGCCGTCGAGCGCGCGCTTGTGGTCCTGTGCCGACGGCAGACACACGAAGTGCTCGCCGTCGGAGATCGCGTAGAAGGAGGCCTCCTCACCGAACAGGCGCTCCTCGATGACGACGCGGCGTCCCGCCTCGCCGAAGCGTCGGTCGCGCATCATCTCCGCGATCGCCTCGCGAGCTTGCGCGGCATCGTCGCAGACCGCCACACCCTTGCCCGCGGCGAGCCCGTCCGCCTTCACCACCAGGGGACGGTCCTGCGTGGCGATCCAGCGGTCGGCCTCGTCGGCCTCGTCGAAGACGCGGAAGTCCGCGGTCGGAATCCGGTGGCGCGCCATGAACGCCTTCGCGAACGCCTTGCTCCCCTCGAGCTGCGCCGCCTCCCCGCTCGGACCGAAGACCGGCACCCCCAACGCGCCGATGCGATCGGCGATCCCCGAGGCGAGCGGGTCCTCCGGACCCACGACGACGAGGCCCGGGCTCTCCCTGCGCACCAGGGCGAGCACGGCCTCGGGATCCTTGAGAGCGAGCGGCTCGATGCGCGCCTCGGGCGCGATCCCGTCACTGCCTGGAGCGCAGACGACCTCGTCGACGAGGGGGCTGCGCGCGATGGCCCACACGAGAGCGTGCTCCCTCCCCCCGGAGCCCAGAACCAAGACCCGCATGCCGCCGCATATA
>CAZLBF010000003.1:0-2614 GCA_964557495.1 uncultured Myxococcales bacterium
AGGGCTGGTGCGACGCAGTCGGTCTGGGTCGCATGGCGCTCGTGTATCCAGATCTTCCGGCCGACCTGCTCGCGGGACGGGAGTTGGCGCGCCGTCGCCTGTGCCGGACGTTCAGTGACTGTACGACCGCACCGCGCGCCGGGCTCGTGTCGGGCTGCTACCCGCTGGACCCGTTCTACGGCGATCGGCCGGAGCGCGAGGCGCTGGAGGCGGCCAAGCGCGGCGCGTCTGCGCGCCGCGGGGGCACGCGTGTCTGAGCCGCTCGAGCTGGCCTGGGGACGGCTGCAGCGGCGCAGCCCGCACGGCATCGCGGCGACGCTGCTGCCTACCGACCTCCGGGCGAGATCGACTGGCCCGCCTTCGAGCGCCTCGTCGCGCGGACCTCGGAGGCGGGGCTCGACGTCGCCGTGAACATGGACACCGGCTTCGGCGATCTCTTGACGCCCGAGGAGCGGCAAGCGGCGCTTGACGTCGCACGAGCGGCTCTCGGCCCGGCGGCGCGCCTCTACGCAGGTGCCTACGAGGAGCCTGCTCCGTCGCCGCCCGAGGGCTACGCGCGGGCGATCGGGGCCATCGAGAAGCGGGGCGGCGTGCCGGTGATCGTACAGTCGCGCGCCATGCACGGCCTGGGTCCGCGCGAGAAGGCGCAGCTCTACGCGGCGATCGCCGCGCGGAGCGAGCGAGGAGCGCTCGGCTTCGAGCTCTCCCCCCGCTTCGCAGCGCACGGCGAGATCTGGGACGAGGAGACCTTCGCGCGCCTGCTCGACGTTCCGGATCTGCTCGGAGCCAAGCACTCCTCGCTCGACCGCACGATCGAGCTGGCTCGCCTCGCGACGCGCGACGCGCGGCGTCCGGAGTTTCGCGTGTACACGGGCAACGATCTGGCCATCGACATGGTCGCGTTCGGAAGCGACTACCTGCTCGGGCTCGCGATCTTTGCGCCGGACGAGTTCGCCGAGCGCGACGAGGCACTCTGCGCGGGCAACGCCTCGTTCCTGGCGAGGAACGACGCGCTCCAGCATCTCGGCAACGTCGCGTTCCGCGAGCCGATCCCCGCCTACAAGCACTCGGCCGGGCTCTTCCTGCACCTGGTGGGCGCGCTCGACCGCGCCGAGGTGCACCCAAGTGCACCGCGCCGCCCCGAATCGGAGCGCCTGCTGCTCCTGGACTGTGCGGTCCGCCTGGGACTCGTCGCCGATCCCGAGCCGGTGCGGCTCGAGCGGGTCGAGCCCTACCTGTGAGGTGGGACCTGCGCGGCTGGATCGACGGCGTGGCCGCGGCCGTCGAGCGGCACCGGATCGGCGCGTCGCGACGCTACGTGCGCTGGACGCGCGCCGACGCCGAGGGAGACCGCAGCCTCGGCCCGAATCCCTATGGCTGCGCCGATGCCGTGAACTTGCTCTACACGATAGGCCGCTTTCCGCGCGATGCGGCGGAGCGCGAGGAGTTCGTGAAGGAGCTGCGGGCGCTGCAGGAGCCGGCGAGCGGGCTCTTCAGCGAGGCGACGCACCACGAGATCCACACCACTGCCCACTGCGTGGCGGCGCTCGAGCTGTTCGACGCCGAGCCCGGCTACTCGCTCGCCGGGCTCGGCGAGTGGACGCCTCCGGACCGGCTCGAGCCGTTTCTCGAGGCGCTGCCCTGGCGCCGGGATCCCTGGAAGGCCTCTCACCGGGGTGCCGGCCTCTACGCCGCACTCGCGCTCACCGGCGGCGCCTCGGCCGAGTGGCAGGATCGCTACTTTGGCTGGCTCGCGCGCGAGTGGGATGCGCGAACCGGGCTCTTGCGACAGGGCTGCATCGGGACCGATGCGCTGCCGTCGCTCCAGACGCGCTTCCCGCACCTGGCGGGCACCTTCCACTACCTGTTCAACTTCGAGCACGCCCGGCGTGCGCTGCCCTACCCCGCAGCGCTCGTCGAGACCTGTCTGGAGATCGAGGCCAAGGACCCGTTTCCCCTTGGGCGCATGGTCGGCTTTGCCGAGATCGACTGGGTCTACTGCCTGACGCGCAGCCTGCGCCAGTGCGGCCACCGCTTCGACGAGGCCATGCAGGCGCTCGCCGGGTTCGCGGAGCGCTACCTCGCCTATCTGACGGAGTTGGATCCCGAGCGGGACCCGGCGTGCGACGACCTGCACGCGCTGTTCGGCGCCGTCTGTGCGCTGGCCGAGCTGCAGCGCGCGCTACCGGGAACGATCCACACCGACCCGCCGCTGCGCCTCGTCCTCGACCGGCGCCCCTTCATCTAGCCTCGCTCCCCGTCGCTCCCCGTCGCGATGCGCAGGGCGATGCGGCACGCCTCGCGGAATCGCGCCACGTCCAGGGCTTCGCGCACGGTGTGTGGGTTCAGCTGTCCGCACCCGAGCGTCACCGTGGGAACGCCATGCCGAAAGAGCCAGTTCGCGTCGATCCCGCCGTTCGCGACCGCGCGCTTCGGCTCCAGTCCGACGGAGCGCACGGCCTGCTCGGCGACCCGAATGCAGGGCTCGTCGCGAGACAGGCGGAAGGCCTCGTAGTCGAGGCGGCTCTCGACGCACACCGAGCCGGGCGTGCCCGAGTCGCTCTGAACCTGGGCTGCCGCGCGCCGGAACGCGCGCTCGATCTCGCGCACGATG
>CAZLBF010000004.1:0-7697 GCA_964557495.1 uncultured Myxococcales bacterium
CCGCTGGATCTGGGCTTCACGACCCTGCGCAACCGCGTGTTGATGGGCTCGATGCACACGGGTCTCGAGGAGTCGCCCGGTGGCTTCGAACGGATGGCGGCCTTCTTCGCGGAGCGAGCGCGCGGGGGCGTCGGCCTGATCGTCACCGGAGGCTTCGCGCCGAACGAGGTGGGCGCGGTGATTCGCGGAGGCACCAAGCTCACCACGCCGGAGGAGGTGGAGCGCCACAAGAGCGTCACATCCGCCGTGCACGACGAGGGTGGCAGCATCTGCATGCAGATCCTGCACACCGGACGCTACGCCTACAACCCGGACCAGGTCGCGCCCTCTCCACTGCCATCCCCGATTCACGGTCTGGTTCCCAGGGAGCTGAGCGACGAGCAGGTCGAAGAGCAGATCGAGGACTTCGTGCACTGCGCCGCCCTCGCGCAGGAGGCGGGATACGACGGCGTCGAGGTGATGGGGTCCGAGGGCTACTTCATCAACGAGTTCATCGCCCGCGCAGTGAACAAGCGAGAGGACCGCTGGGGCGGGAGTCACGAGAACCGGATCCGCCTGCCCTTGGAGATCGTCCGGCGAGTCCGCGAGAGGGTGGGGCCCGACTTCATTCTCGTCTACCGGCTGTCGATGCTCGACCTCGTCGACGGCGGCTCCACGCTGGACGAGAACATCCTGCTGGCCGAGCGGATCGAGCAGGCGGGAGCGTCGATTCTCAATACCGGAATCGGCTGGCACGAGGCGCGCATCCCGACGATTGCCGGAATGGTCCCGAGGGCGGCCTTCAGCTGGATCACCGGCGAGCTGATGGGGAAGGTCGGGATCCCGCTGGTCGCCAGCAACCGGATCAACACACCCGCCGTCGCCGAGCAGGTCCTCGCGCGAGGTGAGGCGGACATGGTGTCGATGGCTCGTCCGCTGCTCGCGGACCCGGACTTCGTCAACAAGGCAGCAGAGGGGCGCGCGAACGAGATCAACGTGTGCATCGGCTGCAACCAGGCGTGCCTGGACCACGTGTTCTCGGGCAAGCTGACCTCGTGCCTGGTCAACCCGCGCGCCTGTCACGAGACCGAGCTGGCCATTGCGCCGGCGTCGCGACCCAAGCGGGTGGCGGTCGTCGGGGCTGGACCCGCGGGTCTCAGCTTCGCCTGCACCGCGGCGGAGCGGGGCCACGACGTCACCCTGTTCGAATCGAGCGATCGGATCGGCGGTCAGCTCAACCTCGCGGTCAAGATCCCGGGCAAGGAAGAGTTCGGAGAGACCCTGGCGTACTTCGAGACCATGCTTCGGAAGCACGGCGTGCAGGTGCAGCTCGAGCACCGAGCCTCCGCGCGAGAGCTCCTGGACGGGGGCTACGACGACGTGGTCCTGGCTTCGGGCATCACCCCCAGAGAGATCGCCCTGGAGGGTGCGGACCATGAGAAGGTGCTGAGCTACCTCGAGGTTCTCGAGGAGCAGAAGCAAGTCGGGAGTCGCGTCGCGATCGTCGGAGCCGGAGGCATCGGGTTCGACGTGGCGGAGTATCTGACGCACAGCGGTCCCCAGACGAGCCTGGACCGGGAGGCGTTCCTGAAGGAGTGGGGCATCGACCGAACGCTGAAGTCGCGGGGAGGCGTGGAGGGCGTGACCGCGGAGCCCGGATCGGCTGCTCGAAGCGTCACGCTCTTGCAGCGCAAGACGAGCAAGGTCGGCAAGGGCCTCGGCAAGACCACCGGCTGGATCCACCGGACCCTGCTGAACGACCGCGGCGTGGAGATGCTTCGGGGCGTCGAGTACCTGAAGGTCGACGACGACGGACTGCACATCCGCATGGATGGCCAGGACCGGGTACTCGCCGTCGACAACGTGGTGATCTGCGCGGGACAGGAGCCGCTGCGCGAGCTGCAGGACGCGTTGGTCGCCGGCGACATGCCCGTGCACGTCATCGGGGGAGCCCACGAGGCGGTGGAGCTCGACGCGAAGCGCGCGATCGACCAGGCCGTCCGGCTCGCAGCGGCGATGTGAGCGCGATCGGCCGCCTCCTGCTCCCCCTGACTCCCTGCCCGTGTGACTCTTCCGGGTCTCGGAGCGTCAAGCCCGGACAACGGGAGACACACGAGCGCGCCCGAGATCGACCTCGTCCAGCTGGGGACTTCCGCGACCTCGGCATTGCAGTGAACTCGGAGTCCATCGATGCCGATGTAGGTTCCGAGCTCCCTGTGGAGGGACCGTGACCGATCCGTACTTTCGACTGCCCGATTCCACCTTCCGCGGCCGCTACGAGCGCGCGCGGCGCCTGGACCTAGGCAGCCAGATCCGCGAGTGCGTGGACTACCTGCAGAATCCCGAGATCCTGGTCTTCGAGTTCGTCCAGTCCTTCAGCTCGGTCGAGAGCTGCTGTGGGCCGGAGGACTTCTCGTTTCGGCCGCCGAGCACGGCCGAGGCGCAGGACGACGAGCTGGAGCTCACGCTGGAGCACTTCTACGAGTCGCTTGAGGTGAGCGTCGATGGGGCCGACGCAGAGCCGTTCACGTGCGTGGCGAGCGAGCTGAACCCGCTGCCGCGGCCCGAGGAAGCGCTCGTCGAGGAGCGGCACGGCCTCGACTACCTGGGCCTGGTGCACGCTCCCCGCGGCGGGGCGGCGCTGGGCGCGGTCTCGTGCGAGGGCGAGTCGACGCCCTATCTGCTCCTGCTACGGCTGCTCAACGCCCTGGCCGAGCTCTCGCCCCGCGTGCAGATGGAGCGGCTCGAGCGGGAGATCACCAAGGGCGCCCTCGCGTCGAATCCGGTCTTCGACCTGCACCTCGTGCTCTGGAGCCTGCCCGAGGACGCCGAGCGCACGCAGCTCTCTATGCTGACGCGCGATCTCGCCGAGGTGGTCAAGGGCGGCCTCGTCGAAGCGTGGCAGTTCCCGGACGTGCTGCGGGACATCCAGTGCCTGCGCATGGACGCGTCGGAGTTCGACGGCAGCCTCGACCTCGACTGGCGCGTCTGACGCGCGCCCGACCCGGAGTCCGAGCGCCTACTCGCGGGCTCCGAAGTCGACGAAGATCGGGGAGGACCAGGCGCGCTGCTCCGCCTCGGCGAGGCAGTCGTCGTCCGGATCGGTCCGCGAGTCGACGTAGCAGGGTCTCGCCTGCAGGCAGCGGCCCTGTTCATCCCGGTCGCAGCGGAGATTTCCCGCGTTGACCGTCGGTGTCGGCTCCTCGATGGCTCGCACGTAGTAGACGGCCTCGCGGCCGAGCGCGGGAAGCTCGTCGTCGCGGAAGTAGATCTCGCAGCCCTCCCCACCGGAGGGGCAGGCGAAGCTCCGCCACGGGTCGTCGATCAGCTTGCCCAGCGGCTCGTCCGGCCGGACCTGGGGCAGGATCCGCACGACCTCGATGCGCGAGATGTCGCGCCGCCGGTCGATCGGGTTGTAGCACTCTCCGCGGCAGAGACGCGCGAGGTGTTCGGGTGCCAGCGCCGAGACCGCGTGAGCCGGACAGCCCGGCGCCTGCTCGAGAGATCCCGCGGCGCGCACCCGGAACACCGGAGCGCCGCTCAGCGTGACCTCGGAGCCCATCGGCACCGGCTCCTCTGCACCGTTCAGCAGGTCGAACCAGAGCAGGATGCGCGGGCCGCTCGTTCCGTACACCTCGCGCCTGCGCACCGCCTCCCAGATCGACTCCCGATCTCGAGCGGTCGCGTGCACCGCGATCAGGCCGCCGGTGTAGAGGAACGAGGCCACGCGTTCGGTGTCGCGCCCCGTGAAGCCCGCGATCGGATCGACGGCGACGGAGCGCGCGACGGGCTCCGCCTGCCCCGGCGAGACGCCGGCGATCGGCCCGGCCGGTCCGGACACATCGGTCATGTAGTGCCGCGCGAACTCCTTGTAGCCGGTCCCTGGACGCGCCGTGTGAACGTCGCTCGAGGCCATCAGCCCGAAGCGATAGCCGCGGGGTCCACCGGGGCCGTCGAAGCGGCGGCGCGCCAGCGCCGCCTGCACCGAGAACGCCGGCTGGTAGTCGAAGGCGGGCTGGAAGCAGTCCGCGCACTGCCCGGCGTCGAGCCACTCCTCGGCCGAGACACCGGGAACGGTGCGGATGCCGCTCTTGCCGGCCGCGAGGAAGAGCCGGCGCGCCTCCTCCTCGCGCGCGGCGCACTCGGCCTCTGCGAGTCCCTCTGCCGCGCAGCGCTCCGCGATGATCTGGCCGGCGCGCCAACACGGCGCGGTGTAGTCGAGCGAGGGCGCCGGGCAGACGGGCTCGCCACCGGCGTCGCGGCGGAGGTTCCGGAACGCGCGGTACTCCTCGCTGTTGCCGTGGCCGGAGTACACCTCGATCAGGTTCTGCCGGTCGTTCTCGAGGTTCCCGCCCTCGAGCTGGACGTCCCAGCTCGCGCCGTGGATCGAGGTCCAGCCCCAGGCGGTCCCGTGCGGGATGACGATGGAGGCGTGATCCCAATCGTCCAGCTTCGAGAAGAGCTCTGCGGGCGTGCGGGCTACCTCGAGGCAGTCGTTCGGAAGCTCGCGCACGGCCACCCCTTCCGGGCAGCGCTCGCGCGCACCAAGCTCGGCCAGGTAGGCGGTCATGTCGAGCGAGCGCCGGTCCCGCGCCACCAGCGGGAGGCCGAGCACGAAGGGCAGCGGGAGCTCGAAGCTTCTCGTGGATGCAATCGGCCGCGCCGGAATCCGATGGTCCTCGGTGTCCCGCAGGACCACGTTCTTGTGGCCGTAGTGGCTCTGCGGCGTCGATCCGACCTGTGTCCACTCCCAGCCGAGGTAGGTCACGAGGTCCGGGCTCGCCGCGTCTCCCGCGACCGCGTTGCACTGGCGCACCGACTCGATCGTCTCGGACCACATGCGCGGCGTGAGCGCCTCGGCGTGATCGTTGATGCTCCAGAAGTCGAGCGCCGAGCAGTAGCGGGCAAAGTCACAGGCATCCGCCGGTGGGTGCGTCCCCTCTCCCTGGAGGAGCGGCAGGCTGAAGAGGAACGCGTCGGCCGAGAAGGTGGTGTGGACGTGCAGATCGCCGAACAGGATCCGCCGCGGCGAATCGCTTCCCAGACGCTTGGCCGCTGACGACTGGCGCGCCCCTCGCTCGGCGACGATCGCCCCGGGGACGGGAACGCGCGTCACCTCGCCCACCGCCTCGGTGCGGCCGAACCAGCCCCGAGCCACGCCGACCAGACCGGCGATCGCGAGCGCGAGCAGCAGGACGAGGATGAGGAGAACGCGCTTCATCGCGGGATCACCTCCGCACTTCTATTCGAGGACCTCGAGCGCGAAGTTCCTGCAGCCGGGAGGTGCGTTTAGGGGATTGCAGCGGGCAGGTGCACCGTCGGGAATCTCGACGAAGTAGCCGGTTCCAAAGTCGGGATCGGGGACCGGGTAGTCCGTACTGACGAACTGCGCGCCGCTCTCGAGCGCGGCGTCGCGCCGACCCGTGACACCGAAGCGCGCTTCCAGCGTGTCCGCGTCGGCTCGCGTTCGCACGATGTATCCCCGCTGCACCAGATCCTGGATCTCCTCGAAGCCGCTCACCGGGTTGTTTCGCTTCATGAAGGCGGCCTCGGGCTGGCCCGGAGAGGAATCGGTGAACAGCACCCGACCCTCGAGCGAGGGGTGCCCGTCGACATAGAGATCCCGGATCTCCCCGCCGTTGTCGAGCGCGAAGATCACGCGGCCCCGGGACTCCTCGAGCACCGGCCAGCCGTCCTTCAACACCGCTTCCTCGAGGCTCTTTCGTTTGCCGCGCACGTCGTCCGGCGTGACCAGCTGCCTGCTCGGGAACACCGAGCGGATCAGTGCGTCGAGATCGTCGAGGTCCTCGGCCTGGTACAGGGGGGGCACGACGAAGGGCAGATCCGATGGAAGTGGATCGTCCTTGAGCTCGATCAGCACCAGCAGGGGCAGGTGACGAGGATGTTCCGACGACCACTGCTGGATCTCATCCAGGCAGCTTGCCAGCGTCAGGCAGGTGCTGCGGAAGCCGAGGTCCTGGACGTGGAGCACCTTGAAGCCGGGCTGCAGCAGCACTCCGTCGGGATCATGATCGGGGTCCGGCGGCAGGGGGACCGCCGCGACGAGGACGTTCCCGAGAGGAACCGCGTAGAGACCGCCCGCGGGGTCGAGGAAGACGTCGAGCTCGATCTGGCGGATCCCCTGGAACGAGAACTGCTCGTCGAGGGGGATGTGGGTGTACTCCCAGACGAGCGAGAGCTCCGGACCCGGCGGATCCGAGAGCCGCAGCAGCAGGTCCAGGCTGGGGGCCGGCTGGATGTGGTAGCTGTTGTGGCTCCCGAGCACCTGCACCTGGTTCAGGCTCACGCAGCGCTCGGCAAAGTCCGCGAACTCGGCGTCGTCGGCGCCGACCGCTGCCAGGGCCTTGCCCGCACTGCGACAGGAGCCGGGGGCGTCTCCGGCGAGCGCGATGGCTGCGCTACCGATGAGCAGGAGCGTGGCGAAGAGCGCAATCCGTACATGTCTCATTCTCGTGAACTCCTTCGCTGAGAGAGATCGTTCTCCGAACTGCATTCTAGTCCCGATGAGCTCGCTAGATCACGCTGGATTCCACGTCTGCTCTGCGAGAGACTGGACCCCGCTCAGCGGAGCAGAGGAGGACGCCATGGCGGGACGACTCGAGGACAAGGTGGTGGTGGTGACCGGGGGGGCCTCGGGAATCGGGCTCGCCGCGGTGGAGCGCTTCGTGGAGGAGGGGGCGCAGGTCGTGCTGTGCGATCTCTCGCCGGACGGGGGCCGCGAGCTGGCGCAGAAGCTCGGCGGGTCCGGGCGGCTGCACCACTCGCGTCGGGAGAGTGGGGGACCGCACGACGGCGCGGCGATCGCGGAGCGCCTCGGACCGAATGTTCGCTTCGCGCCCTGTGACGTCACCGACGCGCGCGCCCTCGACGCGGTGCTGCAGCTGGCGGTCGAGGAGTTCGGCGGCCTCGACGTTCTCTACAGCAATGCCGGTGTGGGCGCGCCGGAGGGCTCGATCATCGACTGTCCCGAGGAGATCTTCGACCGGACCGTGGCCGTCAACCTGAAGGCGGTCTGGCTCGGCATCAAGCTCGCGGCTCCACGGATCGCCGCACGCGGCGGCGGCTCGATCATCAACACCGCCTCGATCTCGGCCCTGGTCGGTCTGCCCGGTCAGGGGTCGTACGGCGCATCCAAGGGAGGAGTGGTGCAGCTCACGCGCGTGGCGGCGATGGAGCTGGCTCCGTCCTTCGTGCGCGTGAACTCGATCTGCCCGGGGGGCATCGTCACGCCGATCATCTACGACAACCCGGGCTTTGCACAGCCCATGGATCCCGAGACGATCGAGAAGATTCTGGCGTCCTCCCAGCCGATCCCGCGAGCCGGGCGTCCACTCGACATCGCGAACACCGCCGTCTGGCTCGCGTCCGACGAGTCCTCGTTCGTGACCGGGCAGTCGATCGCCGTCGACGGCGGGATCACCGCTGAGTTCGACGCCCGCTCGCGAACGGGCGTCGCTCCACTGGTCGCAGCGGACCGCTGATCCGAGTCAGGCCGTATCGCGGAAGTCGGCCGCGACCTCGCCGATGAAGCGGTCGAGCGTGGCGAGCTTCTGCTCCCCTGCACCGAGCGTGAAGTCGGGCACGATCAGCTCGTCGACGCCGGCCTCCGCATAGCCGCGCACCGTCTCCCGGACCTCGTCGACGTTCCCGATGATCATGGGCCGACCGATGCCGCGGCTCCGCATCTTCTCGACGAA
>CAZLBF010000005.1:0-13798 GCA_964557495.1 uncultured Myxococcales bacterium
GGCCAAACTCTTCAGTCTCACCACACAGCGCCCAAGTGAGTCGTGCAAGCCCCGCGGTAGCGGGGCGCGCAGCGAGCCAACGGCGAGCGGAGCCCGGCAGGCGAGCTTCGCTCGCCGTTACCCGGCCAGGAGAGTGCTACGTTCGGAGGCATGTCCGGCGGACTGCTCTCGGTCGAGGAAAGAGTCGTCTTTCAGGTGTCGGAGCTCGTCAGTGAGCTTCGCGGAGCTCTCGACCAGGGCTTCGGCGACATCTGGGTCGAGGGGGAGATCGGCTCGCTGCACCGGTCGACTCCGGGGCATCTCTACTTCGACCTGAAGGACGAGAGCGCTCTCCTGCGCGCCGTGCTGTTCCGAAACCGAGCGCTCGACCTCGAGGTGGAGCCGGAGGAGGGCATGCAGGTCCGCGTTCGCGGCCGCATCGACCTGTATGCGGCACGCGGTGTCCTGCAGCTCATCGTCGAGGCGCTCGAGCCGAGCGGCCTCGGGTCGCTCCGCGTCGCGTTCGAGCGCCTGCGCGCGCGGCTCGAGGCTGAGGGCCTGTTCGAGCCTGCCTGCAAGCGGCCGCTCCCGTATCTTCCGCGCCGCATTGGCCTGGTCACCTCGCGAGGGGGCGCCGCGCTGCACGACTTCCTGCGCGGTCTGCGCCGGCGCCGGGCGGGTCTCGAGGTGGTGCTGTGTGACGCGCGCGTGCAGGGGGAGGGAGCGTGGCGCGAGGTGGTCCGGGGTCTGCACCTGCTCGACCTCGACCCGACCATCGAGGCGATCGTGCTCACGCGCGGCGGGGGATCGATCGAGGACCTCTGGACCTTCAATCGCGAGGAGTTGGTGCGCGCGGTATTCGAGGCACAGACGCCGGTGATCTCGGCGATCGGCCACGAGGTCGATGTCGTGCTCACCGATCTGGTCGCCGATGCGCGGGCTGCGACGCCGACCGCGGCGGCCGACCTCGTCGCGCCCGACGCGCTGGCGCTTCGAAGGCGCGTCTCCGATCTCGAGAGGCGCCTGTTCCAGCGACAGCGGGGACAGCTCCGCGAGCCCGGACACCAGCTCGAGGCGCTCCGTCGTGGGCTCGTTCATCCCGAGGAGCGCCTGAGAGCGCTCGGTCGCGCTCTCGAGGACCGCAAGGCGCGCCTGGGCCGGTCTGCCGCGGCGGCGATCGAGCGCCGCGTCCAGGGCCTGGCCCCGCTCTCGGAGCGACTGCGCCTCGCTGCGGCGCGAGCGACCGAGCGGCGCGCCGAACGCCTCGCGGCGCTCGGAGGGCGGCTCGACGCCCTCTCGCCCCTGGGCGTGCTGGCCCGCGGCTACGGTATCGTCCGCCGCGAGGCGGACGGGGCCGTGCTCACCTCGAGCGCCGAGGTGGAGCCGGGCGACGACGTGCGGATTCGCCTGTCCGAGGGCGGACTGCTGGCGGCGGTTCGCTCGCGGCTGGAGCACCCGTGAGCGCCAAGCGCCGCCAGCAGGACGACGGCCTCGGCTTCGAGGAGGCGCTCGAGGTGCTAGAAGGGCTCGTCGGGGAGCTCGAGGGGGGCGAGCAGAGCCTCGAGCAGGCTCTCGAGACGTTCGAGCGCGGCGTCAAGCTCGTGCGCCTGTGCAGCGACCGACTTCAATCGGCCCAGGTCCGTCTCAAGGAGCTCGAGCAGGGCGCCGACGGGCCCCCCGAGCGGCCGCTCGACCCCGAGGAGGAGGGCTGATGCCGGAGGCCGGGGTCGAGGCCATCCTGAAGCAGAGCCGCGAGCGGGTCGACCGCTACCTCGACCAGCGCCTGCCCGCCGAGGCGGAGCCGCCCGAGAGCCTGCATGGAGCGATGCGCTACGCGGTCTTCTCGGGCGGGAAGCGGCTGCGGCCGGCACTCGCGTTCGGCGCCGCGCTCTCGTGCGGCGCCGATCCCGACCGGGTGCTCCCTGTCGCGGGCGCGATCGAGCTGGTGCACGCCTACTCCCTCGTCCACGACGACCTCCCGGCGATGGACGACGACCGGGAGCGGCGTGGGCGGCCAACTGTCCACGTGCGCTACGGCGAGGCGACGGCGATCCTGGTGGGCGACGCGCTGCTGACGGAGGCGTTCGGGTTGCTCGCTGCGGAGGGCGCGCCGGTCGAGCTGATCGAGCGGCTGGCCCGCACCGCGAGCTCTCGCGGGCTCGTCGGAGGCCAGGTGGACGACCTGGCCCTGTCCGACCGCGCGCTGCAGGGGGCGGCGCCTTCGCTCGAGGAGGTGACCTCGGTCCACGCGCGGAAGACCGCGGAGCTGTTCCGCTTCGCGACCTGGGGAGGCGCGCGGCTCTGCAACGCGCCGAGCAGCGCCGCCGAGGCCCTCGACCGCTTCGGCCGCGAGTACGGCCTTGCCTTTCAGCTCGCGGACGACCTCGCGGACCGCGGCACGGAGGAGGGCAGCGCACTCGCGGTCCTCTCGCCCGCGACGGCCCGGGACCGCGCGCGGGCACATCTGGCACGGGCGCTGGGCTCGCTCGAGGAGTTCGGCAGCCGTGGCGAGCCGCTGCGGGCGCTGGCCGAGAGCCTCGGCGGCCGGTTAGTGTAGGTCCCCATGGCATCCATCCTGGACGCGATCTCCTGCCCCGCGGACCTGCGCGAGCTGCCCCCGGAGCAGATTCCCGAAGTTGCCGACGCGCTCCGCGCCGAGATCGTCGAGGTGATCTCGAAGACGGGCGGCCACCTGGCGGCGAGCCTGGGCGCGGTCGAGATCGCCACGGCGCTCCACTACACGTTCGACACGCCCCGCGAGCGGCTCGTCTGGGACGTGGGCCACCAGGCCTATGCCCACAAGATGCTCACCGGCCGACGCGAGCGGTTCCCGAGCCTGGGCCAGGTGAACGGGATCGGGAAGTTCCTGCGCCGCTCGGAGTCGGAGTACGACGTGTTCGGCGCGGGCCATGCCGGGACCTCGGTCTCCGCCGCCGCCGGCATCGCGGAGGCGATCCGAAGGCGGGGCGGCGACGAGCACGCGGTTGCCGTGATCGGCGACGGCGCCCTGACCGCGGGCATGGCCTACGAGGGTCTCAACAACGCGGGCTACCACAAGCTCACCAACCTGATCGTCGTGCTCAACGACAACGGCATGTCGATCTCGCCGAACGTCGGCGCGATGTCGAGCTACCTGGCGCGCCGCTGGTCGGATCCGATGGTCCGCCGCCTCAAGCACGGGATCCGATCCCTGCTCGAGTCGATTCATCTTCCGGGCGTCGACCTCGTCGACTTTGCGCGTCGCGCCGAGCAGGCGTTCAAGGTCTTCATCTCACCGGCGCTGCTCTTCGAGGGCCTCGGGTTCAACTACATCGGGCCGATCGACGGCCACGACATTCCGAAGCTGCTCGAGGCCTTCCGCAACGCGCGCGAAATGAAGGGACACGACCAGCCGGCACTCATCCACTGCATCACGCAGAAGGGGTACGGCTACGAGCCGTCGCAGGCGGATCCGCTGAAGTACCACGGCGTGAGCCAGTTCGAGGTCTCGTCGGGAGCGATGCTGGCGTCGAACAACGGCCCGCCCTCCTGGACCTCGGTCTTCTCCGACGCGCTGATCCAGCTCTCGGCCTCCGACGAGCGCATCGTCGCGATCACGGCCGCGATGCCGGGCGGGACCGGCCTCGACCGCTTCGAGAGGGTCTACCCCGACCGCTTCTACGACGTCGGCATCGCCGAGCAGCACGGCGTGACCTTTGCGGCCGGACTCGCCACCGAGGGGCTGAAGCCGGTCTGCGCGATCTACTCGACCTTCCTGCAGCGCGCCTACGACCAGGTGGTGCACGACGTCTGCGTGCAGAACCTCGACGTGACGTTCGTGCTCGACCGGGCCGGGATCGTCGGTGCCGACGGTGCCACGCATCAGGGCCTGTACGACCTCGGCTACCTGCGCACGGTGCCCAACATGGTCATCATGGCCCCGAAGGACGAGAACGAGCTGCGTCAGATGCTGAAGACCGCGATCGACCACCCCGGTCCGGCCGCGCTGCGGATCCCGCGCGGCGGCGCCTACGACGTCCCGATCGAGCGCGAGATCAAGTCGCTCAAGATCGGCGAGGCGGAGCTGCTGCGCGACGGCTCCGACGTCGCATTGCTCGCCCTCGGCCTGCGCGTGATCCCCGCGCTGGAGGCCGCGGAGCTGCTCGAGGCGGAGGGGATCCGAGCCGCGGTGCTGAACCTGCGCTTCGCGAAGCCGATCGACGAGCGTCGGATCTGCGAGCTCGCCCGCCGCTGCCGGGCCGTGGTGACGGTGGAGGAGCACAGCGAGATGGGGGGGGTCGGCGAGGCCGTGGTCGGTGCCCTGGCCCGGGCGGGCGTCGCGGTCCCCGTGCGGGTGCTCGCGGTTGCCGACCGGGTGATCGAGCATGGCAGCCCCGCCGAAATCCTGGCCGAGCTCGGGCTCGATGCAGCGGGAATCGCGAGGGGAGCGCGCGAGCTGCTCGGGCGTTAGATGTCCGGGCGCATCCGCGTCGACCAGCGGGTCGTTGAGCTCGGGCTCGAGTCGAGCCGCAGCCGGGCGCGGGCCCGGATCCTGGCCGGAGACGTGCGCCTCGGGGACCGCGTGCTCGACAAGCCGGGTCACCTCGTTGCGGCGGACGCACCGCTCGAGCTCCGCGAGCGACGCAGGTTCGTGTCGCGCGGAGGCGAGAAGCTCGCGGGTGCCCTCGACGCGCTCCAGGTGGACCCGGCGGGACTGCGCTGCGTCGATGCGGGGGCCTCGACCGGCGGCTTCACGGACTGCCTGCTCCAGCGCGGCGCGCAGTCGGTCCTGGCCATCGACGTGGGCTACGGACAGTTCGCCGTTCGGCTCCGCGAGGATCCGCGCGTGGCCCTGCTCGAGCGGACGAACGTGCGCCACTTCGAGCTGCCCGCCGGAGAGCCCCGCTTCGACCTGGTGACCGCGGATCTCTCGTTCATCTCGCTGCGGCTGGTGCTGCCGCGGCTCGCCGACCTGGCGGTGCCCGGGGGCCGGCTGCTGCTGCTGGTGAAGCCGCAGTTCGAGCTGGAGCGCGGGGACGTCGGGGCGGGCGGCGTCGTCCGCGATCCGGACAAGCGCCGCGAGGCGGTCGAGCGCGTGCGAGCGGCGGCTGCCGGGCTGGGGCTGACCTGCCCGGGGCAGGCCGAGAGCGTCCTCTCCGGCCCCAAGGGGAATCGCGAGGTCTTTCTGCTGCTCGTTCGGCAGCGCTGAGCCTCGGCGTACGCCTCCGGGCAGCACTTGCTGCACGGCGAATCGTGCCTAGGATATCCTTCCAGCCAGGAGGAAACGGATGTCGGTTCTGACTCTTACGGACACTGCGGCCACGAAGGTCAAGGAGCTCATGTCGCGGGACGAGCGCGAGGGCTACGGCCTGCGACTCAAGGTCGTCGGCGGGGGCTGCTCCGGGCTGCAGTACCAGTTGATGTTCGACAACGAGGCGGGCGAGTGGGACGAGGACGACGAGCAGAACGGCGTCCGCGTGCTCGTGGACTCGAAGAGCGCGGTCTATCTCGTCGGGACCACGGTCGACTACGTCGATGACCTGAACGGCGCCGGCTTCAAGATCGAGAACCCCAACGCCTCCTCGACCTGCGGCTGCGGCCAATCCTTCGGCGCCTGAGGCTGGGAAGACCTCTCCGTCGCCATCTGCCTAGATGAGGCGGCCTGCAGAGGGTGCGCCGGTCGCCCGCTGCTCCGGCCCTCGCATGCATCTCCCTGCGCGCACGCCCGCTCTGCGCGGACTAAGCGCCCGTCGCACCCTCTGCAGACCGCCCGGACGTGTCTCCACTCCCGACCGCAGGACGCCCGCCCTCGGCTAAAGGGTCAGCGGACATTGCGGGCCGATTGCCGGCGAAGACCTGCTAGAACATGGGGAGGCGGCCGCGGGAGAGGCGGGTCGTGGTGAAGAGGTCGTCCGGGACCTCCAGGTCGACCAGGATGTTCCGGATCTTGCGCACCGTCTTGCTGCCGGTGCGCAGGTCCATCATGCGGTCCTCCATCGGGATCCACCACTCGAAGTGTCGCGCGATGTGCTCCACCTCTGCGGTGTAGCGCTTCCAGAGGCCGCGGGTGTCGAAGTAGTCGGCGCGCACGATCACCGGACGCGAGGTGGAGAGCCAGATCAGGATCGAGCTGTACGGCCCGTGGAACGGGCGCAGGCGGAGCACGCGGCAGGGCTCGCCGTCGATCTCGTCGGCGCCGAGGACCTCGATCCGGTAGTCGTCGGCCGTCTGCGCGCGAAGGTCCTCGTAGGCGAAGTCGGAGCCGAAGAGCGACCAGGCTCGCTTGCCCGCGCTCATGGGTCGGACCGCGCCGTGCGGTCCGTCGCTGATGAAGATCCGGTCCTTGCCGTCGGGACGCTGGAAGAGCAGCGCCCGCGGCGCCTCGCGCGAGCCGTCGGTGCTGTACACCAGCATCCGGGTCTCGTCCCCCGACCGCTTGCGCCCGAAGGCGAACTGTACGGAGCTCGCTCCCTGCGGAGCCTCGATGGCCAGCTCGACGCCGGCGAGGATGTCCGACCCGTACAGATTGTGGAACGCGAGATCCAGCGCCTCTCTCGCGTGCGAGCCGTCGAACCCGAGCAATAGCGGCAGCAGGAGCAGGAGGGCGAGCTGGGGGCGCATGTACGGTTGATCGGGCTTCGCCCCGGCGATCCTGAGATCCCGCGCGCTCGCTGGGCTAGAAGCTGGGGAAGCGCTGAGTCCGGAGCGTCTGGGCCGAGAAGAGACGGTCGGGAAGCTCGGGGTCGAGCAGGAAGTTCCGGAGCACGAGCACGGTTTCCTTGCCGGGGGCCGTCGACATCAGCCGGCGCTTTGTCAGGAGCACGCGCCCCTGTTCGACGCGGATGTCGGCGGGCGACACGAGGACGCGTCGCACCTCCCGGCCGTCGCGGAAGAATCGCGTGCGCAGCGAGACCCCGTATCTCGGCGAGATCGCTAGCTCGATCCCGCTCAGCTGCGTCTCGCGGTTCGGCTGTCCGCGAATGAGGTGGCACCGCTCGTCCTCGATCTCCAGGTCGCCCGTGTACGCGTACTCGAGCTCACCCGGGAGAAAGGGGCGGAGCTCCCGAAGGGGCGTGTAGATGAACTGAAGGTCGTTCTCCTGGTAGCTCGCTTCGAGCCGCTTTACGCGTCGTCCAGCTCCTCCCGCGCTCGAGACGATGCCGACCGGGACGTAGCCGAAGAAGTCGTCGGGTCGGCCGAGGTGCTGGAGGAACAGGAACGCCAACTTCTCTGCCGCTTCGGGCCTGATGACGTCGACGACCACGTCGACACCGTTCTCGCGCCAGCGCCGAGCGACGACGAACTCCGATGACTCCCCGCCGCGCTGTGCCTGGTACGCCTCGAGGGCGCTGAACCCGTAGAGCAGGCGGTAGTGCCGCTCCGCCAGCGCCGCGACCTCCGAAGCCTCGAGCGCGCAGGCGGGTCCCGGCGCGCCCAGGAGCGCGGCGGCGGCGACGACGACGCCGATCAGGGCTCGCTGCATGCCCGGACCCCTCCAGTACACACAAGGTGCCCGATCTGGCCAGCCGAGCCACGCGGGGGCAGAATCGCTCCCGTGGGATCCGAAAGCTCGATCTACCTCGACCATCACGCCACGACCCCGTGCGACCCGCGCGTGGTCGACGCGATGCTCCCGTACTTTGCCGAGGAGTTCGGCAACCCGGCGAGCCGGACCCACCGCTTTGGCTGGCGCGCAGAGGAGGGCGTCGATCGGGCCCGGCGCCAGGTCGCCGAAGCGATCGGCGCCGACGCGCGCGAGATCGTGTTCACGTCGGGGGCGACCGAGGCCAACAACCTCGCGATCCTCGGGACGGCGCGTGCGAACCGAACGCGCGGCGACCACGTGGTGACCTGCGCCACCGAGCACCGCGCGGTGCTCGACCCCTGTCGGGCACTCGAAAGGGAGGGGTTTCGCGTCACCGTGCTTCCGGTTCGGCCCACCGGGATCATCGATCTCGCTGCGCTGGAGGCGAAGCTGGAGCCGTCGACGCTGCTGATCTCGGTGATGCTCGCGAACAACGAGATCGGAACGCTCCAGCCACTGGCCGAGATCGGACGCATCGCGCGCGAGCGCCAGATCGTGCTGCACACCGACGCGGCGCAGGCGGTCGGGAGGATTCCGGTCGAAGTCGAGCGGCTCGGCGTCGACCTGCTCTCGTTCACGGCGCACAAGCTCTACGGCCCCAAGGGAATCGGCGCGCTCTACGTGCGCCGCCGCAGGCCCGCCCTGGAGATCGCCCCCCTGCTTCACGGCGGAGGCCACGAGCGCGGACTCCGCAGCGGGACGCTCCCGGCTCCCCTCTGCGTCGGCTTCGGCGAGGCCTGTGTGATCGCCGGGCGCGAGCTCGAGGCCGAGTCGGCGCGGATCGGCGAGCTGTGCGACCGGCTCTGGACGGGGCTCTCGGGCGGGCTCGACGGAGTCTCGCAGAACGGTGCGTCCGACCGGCGCCTGCCCGGAAACCTGAACGTGAGCTTCGCCGGGATCGAGGCAGAGGCGTTGCTGATGGGCCTCCCGGAGCTCGCGCTCTCGACCGGCTCCTCCTGCACCTCCGCGACGCCCGAGCCCTCGCACGTTCTCCGCGCACTCGGCCTCGGCAACGAGCGCGCGCGCTCCGCGGTGCGTTTCGGCCTCGGGCGCTTCAACACCCGCGACGAGATCGACCTCGCCGCGGAGCGGGTCGTGGGCGAGGTCCGGCGCCTCCGCGCGCTGTCCGCGGGCAGCTCCGCTCGGCGCTAGCCCTCCAGCGTGGCGGAGCGGCGCCGGAAGAGGTACTGACTCCGCCCGCGTAGACGACCCGGGAGAGACCATGACCAAGACCAAGACCAAGACCAAGACCAAGAGCCAGAACATCACCTGGAGCCACAGCCACGTCACTCGCGAGGAGCGAGAGAAGACCCTCGGTCACGGCGCCTGCACGCTCTGGTTCACGGGTCTCTCGGGGTCCGGGAAGTCGACCGTGGCGGTCACCGTGGAGCGGGTCCTGGTCGAGCGGGGCCTGAGTGCCTACGTGCTCGACGGCGACAACATCCGCCACGGCTTGAACTCGAACCTCGGCTTCTCGCCCGAGGACCGCACCGAGAACATCCGGCGCATCGGCGAGGTCGCAAAGCTCTTCAACGACGCGGGCGTGATCGTGCTGACGGCCTTCATCTCGCCGTATCGAGAGGATCGCGACGCCGTGCGCAAGACGCTTCCCGACGGCGAGTTCCTCGAGGTCTTCGTCGACTGTTCGCTCGACGAGTGCGAGCGGCGCGACGTGAAGGGGCTCTACCAGAAGGCGCGCGCCGGAGAGATCCCCGAGTTCACCGGCATCTCCGCTCCCTACGAGGAGCCGCTCGCTCCCGAGCTGCTCCTCGATACGAACAAGCTGGACATCGACGAGTCCGCCCAGGCGGTGCTCGATCTCCTGCAATCCCGCGGCGTTCTCGACGGCTAGGCGTTGAGCCTCGCTGCGCGCGCCCGCGGCGCTTGCGGCCGGCACGCCACTCCCGAGCGGTTCAGCTCTGAGCCGGGGCGCCGATCGGGTCTCGGGGAGCCTCGCTCCGCGGGGCCCCAGGGAGGCTGTGGAGGCGCCAGCTGGGGCTGCTAACATGGCGAGTCTGGATTGTTTTTGCGATTTCGGCGGATCGCCGAAGCGCCCGAGGTAGGTTTCCTTCTGTGAGCGTGCGCGACTCCGTTGTCATTCTCGCCTGCCTGGCGTTCGTGGCCTGCACGACTTCATCGCCGCAGGTGGCGCTGCAGCCCGATTCCGCCCCGCACGAGGCGCAAGCCAGCTCCATCTTCCTGGAAGGACGCCTCCTCGAGCTCGAGGGGCGCCTGATCGAGGCGGCCGAGGCGTATGAGCGGGCGGCCGAGGCCGATCCCGAGTCCGCCGAGATCCAGCGCTACCTGTCCCGCGTCCGCATGCGAACGGGGGAGTTCGATCTCGCCGTCGAGCACGCGGAGCTGGCGCTGGAGCTGGAGCCCGACAGCGTGGACACGCGCCGGGGGCTGATCGAGCTCTACGCAGCGGGGGGGCGCTACCTCGATGCGGCGAAGCTCCTCGAGGACCGCCGAGCGTCGGGAGAGATCGAGGACGACGAGCTCTTCGATCTGTTTCGCCTGTATCTCGAGAGCGGCCAGCTGGAGCAGGCAGGGGAGGTCGCGGACATTCTGCTCGAGAGGCAGCCCGAGCGGGTGCGCAGCTACGTCGCCGTGGGCCAAGTCCACGAGCGGGCCAAGCGTTGGGACGAGGCCGAAGCCACCTACCGGCGTGCGCTCGAGCTCGATCCGCAGGAGCCCTCCCTCTACGTGGCCCTCGCGCGACTGCGGGCGCAAGCGGGGGACACGGACGGGGAGCTGGCCGTATGGCGCCAGCGACTCGATGTGGCTCCCGACGACGCACCGGCCCTGTACCGGATCGCGCAGCTCGAGGAAGAGTCGGGAGATGTCGAGGCCGCCATCTCCGCTCTCGAGCAGGTCGCCCGCTCGCACCCCGACGAGGTGCACGTGCACCTCCGGCTCGGGTACCTGTACTACCGCACGGGCCGTCTCGAGGAGGCCGTCACCCGCTTCAAGGAGGCCTCGCGCCGGAATCCGGAGCTGCACGAGGTCCGCTACTTCCTGGGACTCGTCCAGTATCACGCGGGCCAGGACGACGCGGCCCTCGACGCGCTGCAGTCGGTTCCGCCCGGGAGCACCCGGTTTGCCGAGTCGCGGCGGCTCGTCGCCGGAATCCTGGAGCGCCAGGGTCGCAACGACGAGGCGCTCGTCGAGCTCCGGCGCGCCATCGCCGCCGACCCCGAGGAGATCGACCTGCAGATCTACCTCGCCGCGCTCCTGCAGGAGACCGGCGACCTCGACGGGGCCGTGCAGATCATGGAGGAGCTGATCGACGCGGACCCGGAGAACGTCGAGCTCTACTACCAGCTCGGCGTCATCTACGGAGAGGCGGGCATGAACGATCGCGCCCTCGAGACCATGCACGAGGTGATCGAGCGCGATCCCGACCACGCGAGTGCACTCAACTTCATCGGCTACACGTGGGCAGACGCGGGCGAGCGGCTCAGCGAGGCGGAGGTCATGATTCGCCGCGCGCTGGAGCTCAAGCCCGACGACGGCTACATCACCGACAGCCTGGGCTGGGTCCTCTACCAGCGCGGGCTGCAGGAGCTCGAGGCGGGAAACCCGGAGGGTGCGCGCGAGGCCGTCGCGGGGGCGGTGCGCGAGCTGGAGCGGGCGGTCGTGCTCCTCGAGGTCCAGGATCCGATCATCACGCGCCACCTGGGGGACGCGTACCTCGCGGTGTCCCGCTTCTCTGACGCCCTCGAGGCCTACCGGCTCGCACTCGAGCTCGACGTCGACGAGTCGGAGGCAGCCGAGATCCGGGAGCAGATCGAGCTGATCGAGCTCCAGCTCCAGGAAGAGGCCAGGGACACTCGTTGACGCGCACCCTTCGGGAGCGCGGTCTCCTGCGCCGCCTGACCGCCGCGGCGGTGCTTCTCGTCGCCGGGTGTGCGACGGTGCCGCCGCTCGAGCCGATCGTGCGCATCGAGGGGGAAGAGGAGCGGATCGAGTCCTACCTGGCCGCTGCGCGCCGGGACGCCTCGGAGCGCCGCGCCGTCCGCGCCGTCGGAAAGCTGAGTCTCGAGTCGCCGAACGGCTCCGGCAACGTTCGCGAAGTCATCGTCGTGGAGCGCCCGAACCGACTGCGCCTCGAGGCCCTGAACCTGCTGGGGCAGACGCAGGTCCTGCTGGTCGCGGACGGCGAGCGCTTCGCGTTCTTCGACGGGAGCAGGCTCGAGCGCGGGCCGCTCTCCGACGACATCCTGCGCGACCACCTCGGGATCGATCTGGCGCCGGCGGAGGCGATCGACCTCCTGCTCGCTGCGCCACGCATCCAGGAGGGACCCGCGCTCGGCGTACTGGGACAGGGAACGGATCGCATCGCGCGGCTCGACTCGCAGATCGTGCGCTTCGGCGCCGACGGCGAGCTGCGCGGTGTGGCGTCGCTCGATCCGGCGGGCCTGCCGCGCTGGAGCGTCGAGTATGCGAGCTGGCGTGACGCGGGCGCCGGCCGCTACCCCTTCTCGGTCGTCTTCTCGTTTCCCCGACTGGCGACGCGAGCCGAGCTCCGCGTGCGGGAGGCCGAGCTGAACCCCGAGCTCGACACGTCGCTCTTCGACGTCCCTCTGGGTCCGAGCGATTGAGCCAGCCGGTCCTTCGGATCCGCGACCTGCGCGTGTCGTTCCGGATGCAGGGACGCGACTACCCCGCCGTCGACGGCGTCGACCTGGATCTCCAGCGCGGCGAGACGCTCTGCGTCGTCGGTGAGTCGGGCTGCGGCAAGTCGGTGACGGCGCTCTCCGTGTTGCGACTGCTCCCCGAGCCGCCCGCGCGCATCCAGGCGTCGGAGATCTCGCTCGAGGGCGCCGACCTGCTCGCGATGCGCGGCGAGGAGCTGCGGAGCATTCGCGGCCGCCGCATCGCGATGATCTTCCAGGAGCCGATGACCTCGCTGAACCCGGTATTCAGCGTCGGGAACCAGATCGGGGAGACCTTGAAGGTTCACACCGATCTCACCCGCGCGGCCCGCCGCGAGCGCGTGGCGGAGCTTCTGCACCGGGTCGGGATCCCCTCGCCCCGCCAGCGCATGCGGGACTACCCGCACCAGCTCTCCGGAGGCATGCGCCAGCGGGTCATGATCGCGATGGCGCTCGCGTGCGATCCGGCCGTGCTCATCGCCGACGAGCCGACCACCGCGCTCGACGTGACCATCCAGGCGCAGATTCTCGAGCTGATCGACGACCTGAAGCGCCAGCTCGGAATGTCGGTTCTGTTGATCACACACGACCTGGGTGTCGTCGCCGAGACCGCGGAGCGCGTCGCCGTGCTCTACGCGGGCCGCGTCGTCGAGACCGGGAGCGTGGAGGAGATCTTTCATTCGCCGCGGCATCCCTACACCGAGGGCCTCCTGCTCTCGATGCCGGGTGCGCTCGCCGCGCCTCGTGCCCCGCTCCACGTGATCCCGGGGCGCGTGCCCGATCTGTTCGAGGTTCCCGAGGGCTGCCGCTTCCGCGACCGCTGTGCGCACGCGATCGACCGCTGCAAGGAGGTCGATCCCGGCCTCGAGACGCTCTCCGACGGGCGCGCCGTCGCCTGCATCCACCCCGTGCCGGAAGGGGGAGGCATCGAGTGAGCGAGCCGCTGCTCCAGGTGCGCGGCGGGCGCAAGTACTTCCCCGTCGGGGGCGGAAGCTTCGGCGGGCGGCGTTGGGTTCGCGCGGTCGACGGCGTGGACCTCGAAGTGCACGAGGGGGAGACGGTCGCGCTGGTCGGCGAGTCGGGCTGCGGCAAGTCGACGCTCGGCCGCGTCGTGCTGCGCCTGATCGAGGCGGACGAAGGGGAGATCCACTTCGGTGGCGAGGACGTGCGCCTGGCGGGGCGGGCCGAGCTGCGACGCCTGCGGCGACGCATGCAGATCATCTTCCAGGATCCCTACGCCTCCCTGAATCCGCGCATGAGCGTGGGCGAGGCGGTTGCGGAGGGCCTGGTGATTCACAAGCTGGTGAGCCGGGAGGAGCGCCCGAGCCGGGTCGCCGAGCTGCTCGAGGTGGTCGGCCTGCGGCCGGAGTACGCGCAGCGCTATCCGCACGAGTTCAGCGGCGGGCAGCGGCAGCGCATCGGTATCGCCCGGGCGCTGGCTCTCGAGCCCCGGCTCATCGTCGCGGACGAGCCGGTCTCGTCCCTCGACGTGTCCATTCAAGCGCAGATCCTGAACCTGATGCTCGAGCTGCAGCAGCGCTTCGGGATCGCGTACCTCTTCATCTCGCACGACCTGCGCGTGGTCCGCCACCTCGCG
>CAZLBF010000006.1:0-3201 GCA_964557495.1 uncultured Myxococcales bacterium
CGGCGACCCTACCGCGCCCGGGATGTGGAGCGGCTGCGCGGCCAGGAAGAACGCGTAGCGGCCGTCGGCCGCACAGTCCGCCGCGAGGTCGTCGAGCCACCAGATCTCGCCCATGTAGACGCCGAGATCCTTGAGCATGGCGCCGTGAACGCTCTCGGCGGCGATCGGCACGGCCTCGAGGCCGAGGTTGTCGGCCGCCATCGCCGCGATCTGCCTCTCGTGGATCCAGGGGACGACGTCTCTGCCGATGCCGGCCTGGGGACCGCGGAGGTATTCGAACCTCGCGGCGGGGTCCTCGAGCTTGTAGTAGCCGCTCACGTAGCCCGTTCGCACGAGCACGATGTCGCCCGGGTGGACCTCCGTGCCCTGCTTGGCAAGCGCGCCTTCGAGGTCGGCGCGCGTGATCACGTAGCCGGACGGCAGCGTCCCGCCCTTGTAGGCCAGTACGTCGATCAGCACGCCGCGGCCGACCAGCGAGTCCTTCACGTTCTCGATCCCGAGTCGCGTGGCTCCCCCGGCGACGGGCGCGCCGCGGATCGCCGACTCGGGCACGCCGTTGTACAGGGTCTCGCCGTACCAGGCGTGGGAGAGTGCATCCCACTGGGTCGAGCCCTGGAGCGGCATGTAGATGTAGTCGTCGGCGAACTTGAAGTCGGACTCGAAGCCCGCGGCGTAGTCGGCGCCCGAGATGACCATGGTCCGGTGTGGATTCAGCCGCCCCGGGTAGACGGGACCCTTCTCGTCCAGGGGGATCGCCAGGCTGAAGGTCTTGCCCGTCTCGATGAGCCGCGCCGCGGCGACGATTCGCTCCGGAGTCAGGTAGTTCGCGGCGCCCCGTTCGTCGTCGGCACCCCAGCGGCCCCAGTTGCGGAGCGCGGGCTCGTCCTCGCCTCTCGCGAAGCCGGCGACGGAGACCAGGAGCGCGCAGGCAAGTGCCGCGCGCAGCAGCCGCGCAAGCCCGTCGAATCGATCGTGCATGACGTTCATCTCCTTCGCTCTACTGCGAGTCGGCGGGGCCGGAGAAGCGGGCGCGCTCGAGTGCGGCGCGGTGGTCGGGGTGCGCAACCGCGATCAGCGCGCGGGCTCGCTCCTCGTCGGTGCGGTCGCGCAGCGGTGCAACGCCGTGCTCGGTCACCACGGCATCGACGTCGTAGCGCGTGGCGGTGACGACCGACCCTTCGGGGTGGCCGGCCACGATCCGCGAGATGCCCGAGGAGGTCGTGCTCGCGAGCGCGATGATCCGGAGTGAGTCCGCGCGCAGACCCGCCCCGCGCAGGAAGTCCAGCTGTCCGCCGACGCCCGCGACCTGCTCCCGGCCGAAGGTCTCGGCGTTCACCTGTCCGCGCAGGTCGACCGCGATGGCGCTGTTGATGCAGCGCAGGCGGTCATGCTCCGCGATGCGACGGGGGTCGAGCACCTCGCTGGCAGAGCGCACCTCGACACCCTCCGACTCCTCGATCGCGGCGCGCACGTCGGGGTCGACCGACGCGATCGTGCAGACCGCGGTGCCGCGGTCGCGCGCCTTGCGCCGCCCCGTCGCCTGCCCCTTGCGCAGCAGCCGCGCGAGTCCGGGGCCGAACACCTCGGTGTGGATGCCCAGATCGCTCGCGCTGAGTCGCTCCACGGCGGCGTCGGGAACGCTCCCGATTCCGACCTGGAGCGTCGCGCCGTCGGGAATCAGTGGATCCAGGTGGCGCACGATCGCCTCGGTGTGCGGAGACGGGGGGACGGGCGCGTCGCTGGCCGGGTCGCCGTGGGCGGGACAGGCGCGCGCGATCGCCTCGGCGGGGACCTCTCGCCCGCTCCGCGTTCGCGGCATGCTCGGGTCGATCTCGGCCAGGATCGGGAGCCCCCGGCGCAGCGCCAGATCGACGAGGTCGGGCGTGTAGCCCGCGGCCCAGCCGTAGGAGCAGCGTCCCTGCTCGTCGGGGGGCGCGAGGCGCACCAGGACGCAGTCCGGGGACGCCTCCTGCATGTGTCGCCCCGCGTCCGCGAAGGTGAGCGGGAGGTACTCGCAGGCTCCCTGCTCGAGCAGCGCGCGGGAAACGGGTGTCGCGAAGCCGGTGCGGATCCGGAAGCGCCCCGCCTGCGCGAGCGCCAGGCCACCCAGCGCCATTACGGCGATCAGCGCGCTCCCGCCCACCTCGCGCTCCGCGAGCGCGGCGAGCAGGGTCGTGGGCTCGATGAGGCCGGAGGCGAGGTCGCCCCCCTCCTCGACCAGGGCCGACGCCTCGGCAGGCGTGCACCAGCGCTCCCCGAAGGCGGCCTCGCTTCGCTGCCAGTCCGTCACGTGGGGCCCGTCTCAGCTCCGCACGCTGGCGCGGCCCACGATCGCATCCCCGTGCGGCCCGGCGACGCGGATCGCGTGCTCGACGCGGCCGCCGTCGCGGCTCAGGACGTCGGCGGTCGTCTCGACGCGATCGCCAGCGAAGACCGGCAGGCGGATCCGGACGTCGAGCGACGTGCCGACTCGCGACGCGTCTCCATAGCTGCGGTGCAGCAGGTCGAACACGTAGGCGAGGAACAGCGTTCCGGTCGCGATCGCCGCGGGCAGGCCCGCCTGCCGCGCGACCTCGTCGTCGGTGTGAAGGTTCTTCTCGCCGGGCGGCTCGTAGAGCACCATCGCCTCGTGCGTCATGCTGCGGACCAGCGGGCCGAGCGTCGCGATCGGCCGGGGCGGCGGCTCCGCGGTGCGCGCCGCCGCCGCTCCGCTGCCGGACCCGTCTCCATCGCTGTAGACGATCACGCCGGTCACGACGCCCCGGGCGATCGGCTCGCCGCGCGCGTTTCGCGTGCTCGTCTCTGCCACGACGTAGCGACGCCCCTTCTTCACGAACTTGTCCCGCGCCACGCCCGTCACGGTGAGCACGTCCCCGAGGCGCGGCAGCGCCAGAACCTCCAGCTGCTGGCCGGCGTGGATCGACTCCGAGATGTCCCAGAACCGGTCGGCCAGGTTCACCCCCTCGGCGGCCAAGATCGAGATCGGCGCGATGCTCGAGTCGGCGTAGGGCTCCTGCCCGGTCGCGCGCAGGTGACGCCCGACGAAGTCCTCGCTCAACTCGTACTCGAGAGTGCCCACCGGCTCACCCGGCTCGATCTGCTCGAAGGGAATCGTCGCCCGCTCGTCGCGCTCACTCATGACCCGATCTTACCCGCTCGGAGAGGCGCCATGGGGAGATCGCGCGAAGACCCTCGAGCCCT
>CAZLBF010000007.1:0-4181 GCA_964557495.1 uncultured Myxococcales bacterium
CGTGCCGTGCAGGATGATGTCGGGCAGGCCGGCGGCGAGCGCGACCGCGCGCTCGGTGTGGATCGGGTTCCAGATGTCGGCGCACTCGGTGTAGACGTGCGGCATCTCCCGCGGAATCCGGATCTCGATGCGCTCCGTCCCCCGGGCCTCGGGCTCCGCGGCCTCCGGCAGGGGCGGAGCTTCCTCCTGTACCCGGTCTTCGCCCTCCACCGCGACACCGCGAGAGATCGAGCTGGACCAGGAGGTGACGACCGGCTCGCCGGTCGCGGCCTGGGTGGTCTCGAGCTTGGTGAGCGAGAGCGCTCCGGCCCGCGTGCGGCGCACGGCGACCAGCGTTCCCTCGGTGCGGAGTCGGTCGCCCGGTCGGATCGGCCGGTGGAAGATCGAATCCTGGCTGGTGTGCACCGCCCGAAGTCGCTCGTCGGGCGCCATGCCGAGCCCCTCTTGCGCCCGGGCGCCACTCACCACCGGCCACTCGAGCGAGACGCAGATCGGCGGAGGCGCGATGATGCCGCCCGCTCGCGCGTCGTCGAAGTAGACGTCGCCCAGCTCACCGATGCAGGCCGCGTAGGCGAGCACCCGCCTCGCGGGCATCTCCGCTTCGGCTCCACCCAGCTTCGAACCGACTGCACTGCTCCGTGCGGGCATGCTTGACTCCCTTCGCCGCTCTCGGCGCGAACCGGCTCGACGCCTCAGACCCGCACGAAGTCGACCGCCTGCGCGCGCGGGTGATGCCCTGGCGCGCTGTAGATCTGGCGGTAGTGGATCTGGCCGTAGCCGCCGGCGAGGTGGATCGCCTTCCAGGGCGCAGGCACCGGCTCCTGCTGCCCCTTCCAGTTCTTGAACTGGTAGGGCTCCCAGGCGTGGTACGCGATGACCTGGCCGGGCTGGACCAGCGGCGCGACCCTCGCGATCGCCTCGAACTCCCCCACGTCGTTGAAGACACGGATGCGGTCTCCGTCGTTCACGCTGCGCGACGCGGCGTCCTCGCGCGAGATCCAGATCGCCGGCTCGCCGCGCTGCAGCCGCAGCATCATCGGCGAGTCGCGCCAGGTCGCGTGGATCGACCAGCGGGTGTGGCCGCCGGTCAGCCGCAGCGGGTAGTCACCGCCGGCGCGCGGGCCCTCCTTGTGTACGGGCAGGTTCTCGCCCACCTCCTCGTACCAGGGATGCTCGATCAGGAACTGCTGGCGGCCGGAGTAGGTCGGCCAGGCCTCTTTGCCCCTGACGAAGCGGTCGTACGGGAAGTTCGTGCGGCCCGGCTTGAAGTCGGTTCCGAGCGCGTAGAGCAGATCCGGCCCTCCCTTGGCCTCGACGATCGGCAGCAGGCCCGTCTCGCCCCCCTCCGCCAGGCCGAGGTTTCCGGTCGTGCTCGTCTTGCGCAGGATCCAGTCCGTCGGCGTCTTCGCGTCGCTCTCGTGGAACTTCCCCGCATGGCTCCAGTCGTCGTACAGGGTCGAGATGTCGACCTCGTTGCCGACCGAGTCCTTGACCCGGGTCACGCCCCTGGCGCGCGCCCGATCCTGGACCTTGCGCGCCAGTCGGCCGAAGATCCCCCACTCCCCGATCGACTCGCCCAGCGGCTCGACCGCCTGCTCACACAGGACGAAGTACGGGAGGTACGCCTGGGTGTACTTGATCGAGTCGCGCTCGTAGTAGCCCGAGGTGGGCAGGATCAGGTCGGCGTTCAGGCCCGACGTGCCGCTCTTGAAGTTCACGTCGACGATCAGGTCGAGCTTGGGCCAGAGGTGCTTGCGCGTGATCTGCGGCGCGGGCCAGCGCCGGAGCGGGTTCGCGCCCGTGAAGATGAAGACCTTGGGATCGGTCCCCGGCGCGGGACGGATCGGAATCCAGCCCTTCTCCACCGCCTCCTTCATGTACTCCGCCGTCGCGCGCGGGACCGCCGGATCCTGGTACTCCGGCCGGTCCCAGACCTCGGAGTAGCCGGCGTGCACGTAGAGGAAGGGCATCAGCGGCGTGTTGCCGCGAAAGGGAACCAGGTCCTGCATGAGCTGCTCGAACTCGCGCCAGCTGAGCTCCGCACCGAAGTAGCTCCGCCAGAGCAGGCGCATGCGCATGGCGAGCGGCACGGTCACCGTGCCCTGCTGGAATTCGCGGAGTCCCTGCACCGGCCACCAGGAGGCCACGCGGAAGCCGCCGCCGCTCTTACCCTGGTTGCCGGTCAGCGCCATCAGGAGGATCTTGGCGCGCTGCGCGAGGTCGCTGTGGTACGACTTGCAGGCGCCCCACGACGACACGATCATCGCGCGCTCGACCGACGCCAGCTCGCGCGCCAGGCGGCGGATCGTACTGGCGCTGACGCCCGTGAGCTTCTCCGCCTGCTCCGGCGTGTAGTCGCTGCCCAGGTGCTCGCGGAGCCGCTCGAGGAGCGGCCGCACGTGGACCGTCGTGCCGTCGGCGAGGCTCACCGGGTAGCGGCCCCTCAGTGAGGGTCGCAGCGCGCTGAGCGCGAGGGACCTGCCTCCGCTCCCCTCGCAGCCGGGCACCTCGGCCAGGGCATCGGTCGCCTCGTCCCAGAAGTAGATCTGGTCCGGGTTTGCACCCTGGCGCAGGTCCGAGGCGCGCAGGTAGCGGTCCGTGTCCTCCCGCACCAGGATCGGCAGGTCGGTCTGCTCGCGGACGTGCTCCTCGTCGTGGAGCCCCTCCGACAGGATCACGTGAGCCATCGCGAGGCCGAGAGCCGCATCCGTGGCGACCCGGGGATTGACCCAGTAGTCGGCGTGCATGGCCGTTGCGTTGTAGTCGGGTGCGATCACGACCAGCTTCCCGCCGCGATAGCGCCCCTCGTTCATGAAGTGGACCTCGGGCATGCGCGTGTAGGCCGGGTTCCCGGTCCAGACGATCAGGAAGTCGGACTTGAACCAGTCGTCGGAGGTCCCCTCGGCGTTGTACATGCCCAGGGTCTGGACGGCCCCCTCCGGCATGTCGCCGACCCCCGCCCAGGAGTCGAGGTTGGTCGAGTTGAGCAGCCCGAAGAAGCGCAGCTCGCTCGCCGTGTCCGCACCGAAGTCGATGTTGGTCGTACCGTGGTCGTACACCACCGCGCCCGTGCCGTGCTCGACGGAGGCATCGATGATCTTGTCGGCGATCTCGCCGAGCGCGTCGTCCCAGCTGACGCGCTTCCACTGCCCCGAGCCGCGCTCTCCGACTCTGCGCAGCGGATGCATGAGCCGCGTCGGCTCGTACATCAGCTCGGTGTAGCAGGCGCCCTTCTGACAGCCCCTCGGGTTGAAGTCGGGCACGCCCGGCTCCGACGCGGCGTAGATGGCGTTCTGCTCCTCGCGCCAGGCGATGCCCTCCTTGACGAAGACGTTCCAGGAGCAGGCCGAGATGCAGTTGGCGCGAGTGTGAGACGAGTGAACGACCTTGTCCCACTTCCAGCGCTCGCGCCAGACGTCGGACCAGTCGCCGTACGCCGCCGGGGCCGCAGCCCCGACTGTGCGCGGGGCGGCGGCGGCGAGTCGCGGAGCGCTGGGGACCAGGTGGAGCAGGCCGAGCGAGAGCAGCGCGCCGCCGCTCTGCTTCAAGAACCCGCGGCGGTCCACCCCGCGCGAGATCGCCCCCTGCAGACCCGTCGCCTCATTCATGCTGAGAGCCCTCCCACGCTCACCCTACCCTCGAGCCCCGCAGGCCCTTATGACGCCGGTCATAGGTGCCGGGGGGCAGGCGGGAGCGCCCTGGGGCGAGCGTCAGGCTTTCGGCTCGAGGACGAGCTTGAAGCCCTCCTTGCCGATGCGGACCCGCGGCTCGAGTGTGAGCAGCTGATCGAGTCCGGTTCCCGCGAGGGCGAGGTCGACGCGGGCCCGCTCGTCGCGCTCGAGCTCGCGGTAGGCGTCGAGCGGACGCTGGATCATCCAGAGTGCGTAGGGGCTGGTGTAGCGCTGGAAGCGGGCGCCGCGCAGCGAGGTCTCGTGCATTCCCACCGCCCGAGGGGGCTCGCGCACGGACGGATTCGCCTCGGCCCAGTCCTCGACCGCGGCCAGCGCGTCGATGAAGAGCGGGCTCGCGTCCGCCCCGATCAGCTCGAGAATCGGCCGCAGTGCGGGAGAGAGGGCGTCGTCGGCCAGGAGCTCTCCCTTGCCCGGCTCGGGTCGGTTCATGCGTTCGATCCACTCGCACACGCGTGGCGCGGTCTCCCGCAGCAGCCGGCCCGGCACGGC
>CAZLBF010000008.1:0-15630 GCA_964557495.1 uncultured Myxococcales bacterium
TGATCGCCTACGAAGCGACCTTTGGCGCGGTCCTCGAACGCGGCGGGACGGGCACCAAGGGGGAGCTAGAGCGCGCCGCACTCGCCGCGATCGAAGCCACACTGCTGCTCGAGAGCGCGAACCCGCGCGAGGCGGCCGATCGCGCGATGATCGGGAACGCGCTCCAGGTGCTCGTCGAGGCCGACATCCTCGAGCTCGAGGGCAGCCTGCGTCAGGCCGACTCGACCCTGGGTCCCGGCCCCGGCTGGGGCCGCCTCGAGTCGGCACGCGCCCTGTTGGCAAAGGCTATTCCAACCCGATAGTCTCCGCCGCGAGCTCGGGGGTGGTCGGCGGGCGAAGCGCGCCTCCCGGGTATTCCCGCCCTTCGAGGTCGCGACGAGGGTTTCAATGGCTTTGGGTGCGAGACGATCCGGGACCTCGAAGGAGATCCTGCGCTTCGGATTTCCGAAGGGCTCGCTACAGGACTCGATGTCGGCGCTCTTCGAGCGCGCCGGCTTCCGGATCCGAATTCCCGAGCGGTCGCTGTATCCGGAAGTCGACGACGACGAGCTGGAGTGCGTGCTGATCCGCGCTCAGGAGATGGCGCGCTACGTCGAGAAGGGGGTGCTCGACGCCGGCATCACCGGCCGGGACTGGATCGAGGAGAACCGCGCCCGCGTCGTCGAGCTGGCCGACCTCAAATTCGCCAAGCAATCGATGCGGCCGGTGCGCTGGGTGCTGGCCGTCCCGGAGGGCTCGAGCATCCGGAAGCCGGCGGATCTGGAGGGCAAGCGCATCGCCACGGAGGGAGTCGGCCTGACCAAGGCGTGGCTGAAGCGACTGGGGATCAAGGCGGACGTCGAGTTCTCCTGGGGCGCCACGGAGGTCAAGCCGCCGCTCCTGGCCGACGCGATCGTCGAGGTGACCGAGACCGGATCGAGCCTGCGCGCGAACAAGCTCCGCATCGTCGAGACCCTGATGGAGAGTACGCCCCGGCTGATCGCCAACCGCGAGGCGCACAAGGATCCCTGGAAGCGGCGGAAGCTGGAGCGCATGGTGCTGCTGCTGAACGGCGCCATCGCGGCGGAGGGTCGAGTCGGCCTGATGCTGAACGTTCCGGAGTCCTGCCTGCAGAAGGTCCTGGACCTGCTGCCCGCGCTGGCGTCGCCGACGGTCTCACCCCTGGCGGACAGCAAGATGGTCGCGATCAACACGATCATCGAGGAGCGGCTGGTTCGGGATCTGCTGCCCGAGCTGCACGACGCGGGCGCCAGCGGAATCGTCGAGTTCCCCCTCAACAAGATCGTCTACTAGCAAGTCCTGCCGGGTAACGGCGGGCAAAGCCCGCCTGCCGGGCTTCGCTCGCCTCTGGCTCGCTGCGCGCGCCGCTGCCGCGGCGCTTGCATGCCTGCGTCGGGATCCGGGTCACGTCGAGGCGGTCTGCAGAGGGTGCGACGGGCGCTTAGTCCGCGCAGAACGGTCCTGTGCTCAGCGCGCCGAACCCGAGCCCCGAAGTAGTGGGCGACCGGCGCACCCTCTGCAGACCGCCTCATCTGGTAGACGAACTGCCGGGGGAGCCGGCGTGCTGGGCTCGGTGGTCGCTGATCGAGGGTGGCTAGCGGTTCATCTCGCGGAGGCCGCTGGCCTCCCACTCCTTCGACAGCTGCTTGAGCTTTCGGCTGAACTCGTCGAAATCGTCGTCGAAAGAGAGGATGATCTCGGTCGTGCGCGGGATGTCGTCGCCGGACAGGAGTCCCCGGTAGCGATTCAGGTTCGCGAGGATCGCCTCGGCGACCTTGAGCGCGCGCTTCTCGGTCTTGATGAGCGGACTCTGCAGCGTGTAGACGTTGTTCCGGCCCCACAGACTCTCGTCGCGTACGATGGCGATCTCGCGATAGATCCCGTGGATCGGATCGAAGTTGTACTCGACGCGGACCTCCTTGAAGATGTCCGAGTTGCCGGTGTAGAAGCCGCGCTCCTTCTCGACCTTGCCGAGCTGGCGGCAACGGGGGCAGTAGAAGGTGTCACCGTGGTTGAGCAGGAACACGCCCTTGGCGTAGTCCTCGCACTCGGTGTTCTCGCAGTACCCGACTCCGCGCTTCATCCGTGCCATCTGTCTCGACCTCCCACCGTGCACCCGGTTCGCGATCTTTCGACCCGGTCTTGCTGGCTCGGAGCTCTCATGCTCGTCATTGCCTGCCCGTTCTCGATCCGGCGACCTGCGGTTGCGTCGCGACCAGGCTCCCAGGAGCCTCACGAGCTTCATATCCCCCCCTGATTCTCGTGGCTCTCACCGCCCGAAGTCTCCGGTTCCGGCTCCTCTTTACACAAGTTCCGTGCCAGCCATTCGGGTCACCGGTGCGCTCTTCGATCAATCCACGCCTTGTCCGCCCGCCTGCGCTTCCATTGCCGCTCCGCGGCCGTTTCTCCTCCGACCATCGAGGCGATTCACCCTCGCAAAGTGGAAGCGGGCTACACACCCGAACCTCCTGCTCGGACTGCCGGCTCCCGTCACTCCGGGATGCCACCCGCACCGCTCACGCCCCCGCAGGTCCGGCACTCCCGAGCGGTCCCGGGGGTCGGAGGTCGGGGGGTAGGCGGCTGGACGAGGTGGAGATCGTGGGAGCGCAACGGCAGCCGCAGCGACCACACTCCGTTTATCCCCTACGGGCACTCCCTGTCAAGTTGCCTGCTCCGCGCCGGTCCTAGGGCTTCCTGGCTGCGTTGAGCCAGGCCGTGTAGGCGGCCAGCGTGATCAGCACCACGGCGTAGGCGGCGATGACGTAGGACATCAGCCGTGCCCCCCCTCGGTCAGCTCGCGGAGCCGGGCGAGCTCCATCCGGCGTCCCACGAGGTGAGTGAACAACAGCAGGAAGGCAAAGATCCCGGCCAGCAGCGTCCAGAGCATGTCGCCTGGGAGGCCTTCGCGAGCCGGGTTGGAGGGATGTAGCGTCGCCCCGCGCGCGAGGTCCACCGCGAGATACACGAACGGAATCATCAGCGTGCCCGCGATCCCGTAGACGGCCGAGAGCGTCCGGGCCGCGTCGCTCCCGAATGCGAACGTGCGCAGGAACAGATATGCGACGTAGATGAACCAGAGCACGAGCGCGGTGGTGAGCCGCAGGTCCCAGACCCACCAGTGTCCCCATACAGGCTTCGCCCAGATCGGTCCCGTGACGAGGCCGAGCGTGCAGAACACGATTCCCACCTCGGCACCCGAGATCGCGAGGCGGTCCCAGCTCTCGCGGCGCGTCGCCAGGAAGCCGATGCCTCCCAGCGCCGTCAGGATGAAGCCCAGGTACGCGGGCGGCCAGCAGGGCACGTGCACGTAGAAGATCTTCTGGACGAGCCCCTGGATCTTCTCGATCGGAGCCACGAATACCACCATTCCGAGCCAGACGCAGATCGCGAGCAGCGCGAGCCAGCCCGCCCAGGACGCGGAACGAATGAAGCGTTCTTCCACCGTTACTCCTCCAGAACGTAGTCGAAGACGAAGTAGCCGAGGAGAGCGAAGATCCAGTCGTAGAGCAACAGGAACCCCCACGAGCCGTTCGGCACCGAGCCGCTCAGGAAGAGCAGCTCAGACGTCGCGCGCGACGCGTACACCAGCAACGGAAGCGCGAGCGGAAACAGCATCAAGGGCAGAAGCAGCTCGCGGAAGCGCGCCGACGCGGCCATGGTCGAGAAGAGCGTCCCCACGCAGGATAGGCCCACGGCTCCGAGGATCGCCAGCGGGATCGCCGGGAGGATCGCGTCGCCCCACTCGACGTCCAGGAACACGGCCGCCAGCAGCGCGATCAGAGCCTGCACGATCACCAGGTCCAGGGCGTTCGCCAGAGCCTTGCCGCAGAAGACCCAGCCGCGATCGCACGGAGCCAGAATCAGGAGCCCGATGCCGCCGTCCTCGCGCTCGGCCTCCGTCGAGCGGCCGAGTCCGAGCAGTGACGTGAACAGAAAGACCACCCAGAGCAGGCTCGGGATCCAGGCGCGCGTGCGGTCGTCCGGCGCCGGCAGCGTGATGGAGAGCAGGACCACCACGAGCGCGGCGAAGAAGATCATGTGACCGAGGCGGTCCTTGCTGCGCAGGTCGAGGAGCAGGTCCTTGCGCAGCACCGCGAGGGCGACGCGCGGCCCGATCACGACTGGACGGCCCCGTCCCGCATGCGAAGTGTGCCGTCGAAGAGCGGATGGCTGTCGTCCAGGCCGTGTGCGGCTACGAGCAGCGTCGGCTCCCGCTCCGTGCGGTAGTCGCAGAGCAAGTCGTCGAGGCGCTTCGCGGACTCGACGTCGAGGCCGTTCCACGGCTCGTCGAGCAGCAGGAGCTCAGGCTGAGCGAGCAGCACGCGCGCCAGGCCGGTGCGGCGCCGGTATCCGAGCGACAGCGTTCGCACCGGAGCGTCCGCATACTCGACCAGCTCGAGCGCCTCGATCACCAGGTCGATGCGAGCGAGATCGACGCCCTGAAGCCGCGCGCAGAAGGTCAGGTTCTCACGCACGCTGAGCTCGGCGTAGAGCCCCGCCTCCGAGCCGAGAAACCCGACGCGCCCTCGAACCCTCCACGCCCCGGACCCGAACAGCTTCTCGCCCAGCACGCAGACGTCTCCGTGGGTGGGCCGCGTCAGCCCCGCGAGTACGCGGAGCAAGGTGCTCTTTCCCGCACCGTTGGGACCCGACACCAGGAGCGCGGCGCCACTCGGGATCGCCAGGTCCACCTCCCGGAGCGCCCGGATGTGCCCGTAGCGCTTCTCCACGCCCCGGGTCTCGACCGAATTCAAAGCGTTCTACCGCAGCCGCCGCAGAAGCGGTCTCCGGGCCGCGGGCTGAACCCGCACTCGCAGCTGGCCGGCGGCTCCTCGCTCTCGGCGGCCTCAGGAGCAGGAGCAGAGCTCTTCGCCTCTAGCGACCTCGCTCGAGCCAGCGCTTCGAGCGCCTCGCGCCGCACCTCTTCGCGGAGCGCATCCCGATCCTCGGCCGAGATCTTGCCGGTCTCGAAGTCGTGCTCCAGGTCGCGTAGCGAGGTCACCAGTGCCGCCTTCTCGGCCTCGGCTCCGTCCTCGCCGAGCCCTCCGCCAAGTCCGGTCGCGGCATCGGCCGCGAAGGGTCGCACCACGTAGTAGCAGAGCGACCCCGCGAGGAGGCCGATGAGGAGCACGCGCAGCGCCATCGGCAGAGGCTGCGCCGGCGGGAACGGCGTGACCTGGAGCGGGATGCTCGTCCCGCCGGGCAGGTCGAAGCCGACGTACCGCTGATAGACCTGGTCCGAGGAGCGAACCGGCCGGGCGGGGTGTAGCGGTCCGGCGTCGATCTCGGCGCCGAAGTCGCGCACCATCACCTCGACGGTCGCTGCGGAGTCCGGCAGGTCGAGGTCGACCTGGAGCCCGTCGCCGGGGTCCTGCACGTCGTACGCAAACTCGTACGATCGCTCGCCCGGGTAGATCGGGCCGCGCACGGCCACCGCACCGTTGTCGAGGGAGAGGCCTGCCGGGAGCGTGCCGAACCGGCCCTGTAGCTCGCCGTGGTTCGCGACCAGCCCGAGCTGGAAGAAGGGCGGCTCTCCCTCGTCCGCGACGACCACCTGCATGCTCGAGTTGTCCACGACTGCGACCTGCTGGACCCGATAGGTTCCGGTCTCGCGGTTCAGCAGCCAGCGAACGCTCTCCAGCTTGAGTCCGGAGGGATCGCTGGTCGTGTCGTAGATGTGGAAGAAGATGTCGCGCGTCTGCTGGTCGGCATCCGGCGCCGCCGCGTCGAAGGTGACGCTCCCTCCGGGAAACCGGATGTCCGCATAGTCGGCAAACACCAGATAGGCCGCATCGGCAGACACGTCGTCGAAGCGGAAACGTCCCTCGGCGTCGCTCTGCGTCTTGACCTCGATCGGCTCGCCGCCGCGCGGGAGGCCGAGCAGCACCACCTCGAGCCCGTCGACAGCCTCGGGCTGCTTCGGGTGGACCACGCGGCCGGTGATGGTCGCCGCCCCACCGTTCAGCGGCGCGAGGCTCGGCGCCGCGAGCGCGAGGCAGAGCGCGAGGACGCGGGCGAGTCTCAAGTCTCTGACGCCGCGGGGCGCTCGGAGGAGTCTCGGACTCGGCGCTCGGGCAGCGGCCAGAGCACGAGCGCGTTGCCGAAGACGAAGACCCATCCGCCGATCCAGATCCAGTTGACGAGCGGATTCACGTAGACCTTGAGTGCGGCGGACTGGTCGGGCTCGAGCCCGGCGAGGATCACGTATAGATCCTCGTTGAGGCTGCTCGCCACGGCCGGGACCGTGGTCGGCTGCTCCTGCTGGAAGTACACGCGCTTCTCGGGTGCCAGGATTCCGATCGGCTCCCCGGCTTCGTAGACCGCGATGCGAGCGACCGCGCCCGCATAGTGCGGGTGGCTCACCGGGCGCGCCTGGCGGTACTCCAGGGTGTAGCGACCCAGCTCCCAGGTCTCACCCGGTCGCAGCAGGCGCGTCTCTTCCAGGTTGAACGCGGCGCCGGCGAAGCCGACGAAGAAGAACACCACGGCGAGGTGCACCACGTACCCTCCGTAGCGTCGCTGGTTCCGCCGCACGAGCTCGAAGAAGGCGCGTACCGGACTCTCGCCGCGGCGCATCCGGGCGACGATCCCGCGTCCGTACTCCTCCAGTACCGTGCCGGCCACGAAGGCGCAGAGCGTCACGAAGGCGACCGGGTAGAACTCGCGCATGCCGAGGGCGTAGATCGCCAGCCCCCCGAGCGCCGCGCAGATCGCGGGTCGCAGGAAGCTCTTGCGCAGGTTCACCCAGGTTGCACGGCGCCAGGCGATCAGCGGACCGATGCCCGTCAGGAGCAGCAGGAAGACCGCGAGGGGTCCCGCGTAGCGCTGGAAAAAGGGAGGGCCGATCTGGATGCGGGCGCCCGTCAGCGCCTCGGAGAAGACTGGATACATCGTTCCGAAGAACACGATTGCGCACAGCCCCAGGAACACCCAGTTGTTCATCAGGAAGCTCGCCTCGCGCGAGAGCAGGGAGTCGAGCCGGCTGGAGCTACGCAGCTGGGGCACGCGCCAGATGAGGGCAGCGAAGAAGATCGCCGCGACGATCGTCACGTAGGCCAGGAAGACGAACCCGAACCAGCCGCCCGAGGTGAAGCTGTGGACCGACTGGACGACGCCGCTCCGGGTCAGGAAGGTCCCGAAGAGGCAGAGCGAGTAGGTGAGCCCGATCAGCGCGAGGTTCCAGATCTTCAGCATCCCGCGCTTCTCCTGGATCATCACGGAGTGGAGATACGCGGTGCCGACGAGAAAGGGCATGAGCGAGGCGTTCTCGACCGGGTCCCAGCCCCAGTAGCCGCCCCAGCCCAGGACCTCGTAAGCCCAGCGGCCGCCGAGCATGATCCCGCAGCCGAGGAAGAACCAGGCGGTGATCGTCCAGCGTCGGGTGGTCCGGAACCACTGCGTTCCGAGCTCCCCGGTCGCGAGTGCCGCGAACGCGAATGCGAACGGGATCGCGAACCCGACGAAGCCGATGTAGAGCAGGGGAGGGTGGATGATCATCGCCGGGTGCTGGAGCAGGGGGTTCATCCCGTTCCCATTCGACAGCACCCGTGCGGGGGGCAGCACCTCGAACGGCTCGGAGATGAAGCAGAGCAGGACGCCGAAGAAGACCAGGTTGAGCATCAGCGCCGGGATCACCCAGGCTATGAGTGCGCGGTTGCGGTTGCGGTTCTGCCAGACGGCCAGGGCGCTGAAGCCGCCGAGAATGAATGCCCAGAGCAGCAGCGATCCGGCCTGTCCCCCCCAGAGCGCCACCACCTTGAACGGCCACGGCTGCTCGCGGCTGGAGTTCTGCGCCACGTACGCCAGGTCGAAGCGGTCGCCGAGCAGCCCCCACTCCAGGCCGAGCACCGCGACACACAGCAGACCGAACGTCGCGTAGACCCCGCGCTCGGCGCTGCGCACCAGGTCGGGCCGGTCCTTGAGTGCACCCGCGATCGCGGCGACACCCGCATAGACGGCGAACACGAGCATCAGGTACAGGGCGTACGAGCCGAGTTCGATCATGGGGCCTCGCTGCTCCTACGCCCGGGGCGCCGGTCTGTCCGATTGCGCCTCGTTCGCCTCGGGTGTTTCCGGGGCGGCCTCGTACTTGGACGGGCACTTGGCCATCACGCGGTCCGCCAGGAAGGTTGGACCCTCGGTCCGACCCTCGACGACGACCTCGGCCCCGTCCCCGAACAGGTCGGGCACGTCGATTCCCTGGTAGCGGACCGCCAGGGAGTCTCCTCCCCGGTCGTGGATTGCAAAATCGACGTGGCCAGCGGTCAGGTTCTTCGCGATCGAGCCCGGGACGACGAAGCCGTGGACGCGCAGCATCCGGCTGACGTCCCTGTTGGCGACCTGGAAATCCTTCACGCTCGAGTAGTACTCGAAGGTGCCCTGACCGACCCCGCCGGCGGAGACCCACCAGGCAATTCCAACGAAGACGGAGATAACGCAGATTCCGATTTGTAGGCCCTTGCTCATGACGGGTGGACGCTAACCTCCCCCCGCTGGAGCGTCAAACCGGACGCTCGGCACCGGGACGGCGGCGGAGTGGGGAGTCCGCGCGCCTGCCCGACAACTGGCGAATTCCGAGGAGAAACGGTGCAGTCCGAGCTCGCACGCGACGCGGCAAGCCCCGCGCAGTTTCCGAGCGACGGCCTCCCCGAGGTCGCCGTGCTCGGCCGCTCCAACGTGGGCAAGTCGAGCCTCGTGAACGCCCTGCTGGGGCGCCGCAAGCTGGCCCGCACCAGCGCGCGGCCGGGCAAGACCCGCCGCATCCACTTCTACCGGGTCGACGGAAACCTCTACCTCGTCGATCTCCCCGGCTACGGCTACGCCGCGGTCTCGAAGCGGGAGCAAGGTACCTGGCGGCCCCTCGTCGAGTCCTACCTGCGCGGCGAGCGGCAGCCGCTCCAGGGGGCCATCCTGATCGTCGACATCCGGCGGGGTCCGGAGCGCGAGGAGCGCGACCTCCTGGACTGGCTGGATGCCGAGCGCATCCCGGTCGTGCTCGCGCTCACCAAGAGCGACAAGCTCTCGCGCGACCAGGCCGCGCGCCGACGGAGCGAGCTCTGCGCAGAGCTGGGTCTGGAGGCGAGCCAGGTGGCTGCCGTCTCGGGCAGGACCGGCTCCGGTCTCGCTGCCCTCGCCGAATGGATACGCGACTGGACCGGCATCGCCCTGCGCCGACCCGACGGTCGGACCTTCGACGATTCCTCCTAGCGGAAGAGGTCGCGCTCGGGGTCGCGCAGCAGGTCGGCGAGCGAGCCCGAGCCGCTTGGCTGGACGCCCTCGACCCAGACCGCCGGCCGGCCGGCACTCTTCTCCATCAGGATTCCTGCGGCCGCCGCGAGCTGGTCGGCGAGCGCCATGACGGTGACCTGGAGCTCGCGGCCGCGGAGGTCCGTCGTACCGGTGCAGTCCACCAGAGGGGACAGGCCGGCCAGACCGATCGCGACGTCGACGAGCCCTTCGCGCCAGGGACGCCCGAACGTGTCGCTGATGATCACCGCCCGGTCCGCTCCGAGGGCACGCCGGATGCGCTCCGCCGACGCGTCTGGATCGACCGGCAGCAGCACGGCCGTCTCGTCGCCGGGGGCGTTCGACAGATCGACTCCCGCGTTGGCGCAGATCAGACCGTGTCGAGTCTCGGCGATGATCACGCCGGGCGCAGCGCGGACCACGTTCACCGACTCGCGCAGCACGAGCTCGACCTGTCGGGGATCCTTGTCGACCCGGGCCGCCAGCTCGATCGCGCGCTCGCTCGGCTCGACCGTGGACAGGTCTATGAGCCGCCCCTCCGCCTTGGACACGATCTTCTGCGCGACGACCAGTACCCCCGGTCCGTCGGGAACCCGCTCCGCCAGCAGCGCGGCGAGGTCGACGCCCGGCTCGATCTCGCCGATGCCCTCGAGCGGGCGGAGGCGGAGCTCCGGGGTCGGGCTCGTCACCGTGCGAGCTTCCGCAGCAGGTCGCGAGTCCGGCACGGCACGTCGGCTGCGAGCAGGCTCTCCGCGTCCTCGGGCGTGTCGAGGTCGATGCGCGCCGCGTCCGCGACCGCGGGCACCGAGCCCGGCTCGATGCCGAGGGCATGGGCCTCGCGGGCGTGTGCAGCGGCGCTCTGCTTGCCGAAGCGCGCCGGAATCCGGTCGGGGGGACGCCGCAGCAGCATCGCCGTGCCCCCGTCGGAGGACGGGACGATCACGACCGACTCCCGGCGTCCGACCTCCGCCACCGCGTCCACATCGTCGGGCCGCAGCAGTGGCAGATCCCCGAGCACCGCGAGCACCGCCTCGAAGCCCTCGTCGGCGAGCTCCGCGGAGGCGGCCTCGATGGTCGGATTCAGACCGGCGTCGGGGGTGCGAAGGCGCACGGCCGCTCCGGCCTCTCGGGCGGTGGCCGCGACCTCCAGGTCGTCGGTCAGCACCACGACCCGCTCCAGCGACTTGGCTCCGCAGAGCGCCGTCACCACGTCGAGCAGCATCGCGCGGCCCAGCGCCTCGACCTCGCTCGCCGCGTAGCGGGAGCGCAGCCGCCGCTTCGCGCGCGTAAAGCGCTTGAAGGGCACGACGGCGGCGATTCTCACCTGATCGCCTCTGCGAGTTCGATCACCACGGCAGCCAGCTGGGCAGCAATCTTCGAGTCCTTCATGAGAGTTTCGGCGACCCGGGTGGCGACTCCGACCGCCTCGATCTCGGGGGCCAACTGGGCGTCGACGCGGTCGATGACCATCCCGCGCGCGATGGCAGAGTACAGCCGGGCGACGCCGAGCGACGAGACCTCCGAGCCGACCGCGCGCAGCAGGTGGTCCGCCGGTCCCTTCACCGGGGCGCCTCCGATCAGCGGGCTGACACAGACCGCGTCTCGCCGAGCCCGCAGCGCCGCCTCGATGGCCGGCACCGCGCGAATCGTCCCGATCGAGACGATCGGGTTGCTGGGACAGATCAACAGCAGCTCGGCGCGCTCGATCGCCTCGACCACGCCGGGAGCCGGGCGAGCGCGGGCGGCGGCCGAGAGGTCCACCTCGGCGACGTCCCCCGGCGCTCCCTCGCGCACCAGGTACTCCTCGAAGTCGATCCGGTCGCCGTTCGTGCGTACCACGCGGGTCGGCGCCGGGTCTTCGGTCATCGGCAGGATCCGCGTCGCGACGCCGAATGCGCGCGCGATCTCGGCGGTGACCTCGCTCAGGCCGGCGCCCTCCGCAAGCCGCGAGGTGCGGTGGATGTGCGTCGCGAGGTCGCGGTCTCCGAGCTGGAACCAGGTGTCCGAGCGGAAGCGCTGGAGCGCTCCGAGGCACTCGAAGGTGTCGCCCGCCAGGCCCCAGCCCGTTTCCCGCTGCACGGCCCCGGCGAGCGTGTAGGTGACGATGTCGATGTCCGGACAGACCCGGAGTCCGAAGAAGTCGCGGTCGTCCCCCGTATTGACCACGACCGCGATCTCGTCGGGCGGCACGACCTGCACCAGGCCGGCGAGGAAGCGTGCGGCTCCGACCCCGCCCGCGAGCGCCACGACCCTCTGGGGCCGCATCCGTCTAGCGATCGAGCTCGGCGCGCAGCGCCTCGAGCTCCGCCTGCAGGCGCGGCAGTCGCTCCGCGATCTCGCGCAGTCGCGGGTCGTCCGTCAGTGTTTCGTCGCTCAGACGCTCGGCCGCCAGCAGCTCTCTCAGCTGCTCCCGGTCGAGGTCGATGCGACTCTGGAGCTCGCGAATCTCGGCGGACTCCGGCTCTGGCTCGTCGAGAAAGAAGGCCTCGAGGTCGAGGGGAGGCGCCGCCTCCACCGGGGGCGGCCCCGGGGGGGGCTCGCTCGCGAACGGCTCGGGCTCGTGAACCAGCGAGCTCTCCTTCGGCGCGCTCTCGCCAGCCCGCGCCGGCGCGGGGATCCAGTCGAGCTCTTCCGCGGGAGTCGCTCGCGCGGGTGGCAGAGACGGGGCGGGACTGGCTCCCGCTGACGCGGTCTCCGCCCTGCGCGGGGGCGGAATCGCGGCGAGGGGATCGCCGACGGGGGCCGCTCTTCCCACCGAGTCCCGGGGCGGCGGAATCAGGGCGAGCGGGTCGCCCGCCGGAGCCGCGCCGCGCGGCGGCGGGATCAGAGCCAGAGGGTCGCCGGCTTGCGCCTCGGTGCCCGCCGGCGCGTGCGCCGGCGGCACTGCGGCCAGGTCCGGGCTCGCTTCGAGCGGAGGCGGGATCTCGTCCAGCAGCAGGACCTCGCGCTGCCCCGCCGCTCCGAGGATCTGGCGGCGCAGGCGCCGCGGGATCTCGGCCGGGTCCGTCGTGTAGTGAGCCTCGCCGTTCTCGTCGACCCACTTGTAGACCTCGCCGCGAGCGTCCACAGGGGTGCCTCCCGCGATCCCGATCAGGAGCGACAGCAAGAGCAGCGATCGAACGATTCCCGAGTCGAGGATGGTCGTCCTCCCGGGGGGTGGGTCCATGACCCCGAGGCGCGGATTCTACGGGACGCGGGGGGCCTGTCAATCGAGCCACGGCCCGCTCGCACGCTGGGTCCGTACGGTCACGCCCTCGCGATCCCGCATTCACATTTCTCCGCAGGCCCCTGGAATTCTTGGCGTTTCAGCGCTCGCCCTCGGGCACGGAGGTTGCTCCGTCGAAGCGCGTGCGATCGACGCTCTTCAAGGGGTTCGCGGCGGTTCTGCCGGTCTGGCTCCCCGGTGTTCCGCCGGGTGCACCGCTGGCCGTGGCAGAGCGCGCGGGCGCGGTGCTGGTCGGAACGGACCGCGGCCTCTACTCCGAGACGCCGGGCGGCTGGCACCTGGTGCCGACGCGCGGCGCGGTGCGAGACCTCTCCGGCAGCGAGGCCGTCGTCTGGATCGCGACCGACCGCGCGCTCTACGAGTGGCGCGCGGGGTCCTCCGATCCGCGAGCGGTCCCCCTGGCGTCGGGCGCTCGCGTCGCGTCGGTGGCCCTCGGTCCCGACGGCGCCAGCTGGGCGGCGACGGAGGTCGGGCTGTTTCGGCGCGACGCGGGTTCGACCGGGTTCGTCCGGGAGACGTCGATCCCGGCCGGGCGCGTGCTCGCCGTGCGGTCCGCCGGGCTGGAGGTCTGGGCCGCCTCCCGCCGCCGGCTCTGGCGGCGCACTTCCGAGGGGATCTTCGAGCCGGTCGTCGACGCGCTGAGCGACGGCCGCTGGGAGCTGTGCGACGCGCTCGAGCTCGGCGAATCCACACTCATCTGTGTTCCCGACGGCCTCTGGCGGGTCGCTGGAGACGAGGTGGACTGGATCGATCTCAGGGCGAGCCGGCTGCGGGGCCTGGCCCTCGCGAGCACAACGGTCTGGATCGCGTCGGAGAGCGGACTGGTCGGCTACTCGGCCTCCTCGCTGGAGGCCCGCTCGCCCGTCGCACCGGAGCCGGTGGGCACTCTCGCGCGCGAGGTGGGTGACGTGGCGCTCGGCTCCCGCGGGCTGGTCGTCGCAACGGCCGGTGGCGTGGCCAGGCTGTCTCTCGAAGCTCGGGGCTCAGCCCGGCCGGGCCTCTCGAAGTCCGGGCCGAGCGAGCGCGAGGTCGAGCAGCTGCGGCGCGCGGTGCTCGCGTACCTCTCGCTCTCGCCCGGTCGGCTGTCGCGCACGGAGGCGCGCGCGGATCGCGCGGGCCTGCTACCGAGCGTGCGCGCGACCTTTGGGATCGATCGCGACCGCTCCCACTCGCGGGACCGCGACGAGGTCTTCAGCTCGGGCGCGATCCGGAACCTCTTCGACTCGGTCTCCGACCGCGAGACCAACCTGTCGGTCGGCCTCCAGCTCAGCTGGGAGCTCGCCCGCCTGCGCGATCCAGACGACGCGATCGCCATCTCGCGCGAGCGACGCGAGCGCATCGAGCTTCGCGACCAGGTGCTGGACCGGGTGAACCGCCTCTACTTCGAGCGCCTTCGCGTGCTGGCGCAGCTCGCCGAGCTTCCCGCCGGGCCGGGCGCCGGGCGCACCGAGCTCGAGATTCGCGAGCGGGAGCTGCGCGCCGGCCTGGATGGCTGGAGCGGCGGCGCCTTCTCGCAGCTGGTTCGTCGAGCCTCCTCACCCGCCCCAACCGGGAGTTCCAGATGATCACCATGAAACAACGACTGGTAGCCTGCGTCTGCCTGCTGACGCTCGGCGCACCCACCCTCTCGGCCGCGCTGCCGCTGCTGCTGAGCGAGGCGCTCTACGACGCGGCGGGCTCCGACGATGGCCATGTCTTCGTCGAGCTCTACGGCCCGTCCGGCCTCGACCTGACGGGCTTCACGCTCGAGGGCGTGAACGGCGCGGACGGCGCCGTCGGCCCGGTCCTCGCACTCGCAGGTCTGGTGCCCCAGGACGGCTTCTTCGTGGTTGCCGACAGTGCGAGCGGCGTCACCCAGGTTGCCGAGGCCGACCTGCTGCTCAACTTCGACTTCCAGAACGGGCCGGACTCGATCGTGCTCCGCGACCCGAACGGGGCGACCCTGGATGCGCTCGGCTACGGCGCGTTCGGTGCCGGCGACGTGTTCGCGGGTGAGGGGCTGTCCGCCCCGGATCCGCCGGCCGGCCAGAGCCTGGCCCGGCTCTTCGCCGATCTGGACAGCGACGACAACGCCGCCGACTTCCATGCGCTGGAGCAGCCCACGCCCGGGTCGGGACTGACGCAGGTCCCGGAGCCGACAGCGGCCCTGCTCTTGGCCGCCGCCTGTCTGATGCTCGCCGGACTCCGCAGGAGGAGCTAGACGCGGAGATCTGGGTACGAGACCCCCCCTCCCGCCTGGCGGCCGCCGCCGGGCACCGCGGTCTGCGACCGCGGTGCCCGGTCTGGCGGGGTAACGGCCGGCACGTCTGACCGGCCTAACGGCGGGCATAGCCCGCCTTGCCGGGCTCCGCTCGCTGTTGGCTCGCTGCGCGCGGCGCTACCGCGCCGCTTGCATGGGCCTTGAGGTTCCGTCGCAGCCGAGGGTGTTCTGCGGTCCTCCGATGGACACTCGCGTCCGCGGAACGGTTCGTTCGGAACCCGGGTTCCTGAATCGTGGAGTAGTGGGTGTCCGGCGGAGGACCGCAGAACGCCCGGACGCTGTGGGGCGACCGGCGCACCCTCCGCGGACCGCCTCATCTGTCAGGGGAGCTTCTGGGCTGCGGCTGGCTTGCCGCGGTCGTCGTGAACCTGTAACTCCGAGGGCGAGAGGAGGGCGGGAAGATGAGTGCGATTCAGCAGGTGGTCGCTCGCGAGATTCTCGATTCTCGCGGCAATCCGACCGTCGAGGTGGACGTTCAGCTCGAGGATGGGTGCGTCGGCCGTGCCGGCGTTCCGTCCGGGGCGTCGACCGGGGAGGCCGAGGCCCTCGAGCTCAGGGACGGGGACAAGCGCCGCTTCCTGGGCAAGGGCGTAGAGACGGCCGTCGCCAACATCAACAACGTCATCGCCGGCGAGCTGATCGGCCGCGACGCGCGAGCGCAGGAAAGCGTCGACGCGCGGATGTGCGAGCTCGACGGAACGCCGAACAAGGCCAAGCTGGGTGCCAACGCCATACTCGGCGTCAGCCTGGCCGTGGCGAAGGCGGCCGCCGCGAGCACCGGGCAGCCGCTCTACCGCTATATCGGGGGGGTCAGCGCCACTCGCCTGCCCGTGCCCATGATGAACATCATGAACGGGGGAGCCCACGGTGGCTGGGTGACCGACTTCCAGGAGTTCAT
>CAZLBF010000009.1:0-3203 GCA_964557495.1 uncultured Myxococcales bacterium
CACCGAGGCGATCCCACCGATCCAGCCGCGCCGGGAGCAGTACGAGCAGTTGCAGCGCCCTCCCCTGCTCGGAGGATCTGCCTGCACCTCGAAGACGACGCGCCCGCAGTGGCACTTTCCGATCATACGAGCCTCAGCTCCTGGCGGCGCGCGCCGCCGGGCTATGTCTCCGCCGGCAGGAGCTGCACGGCGACCGAGCGCGAGGTGTCGAAGATGAGACCGACCCAGCGGTCGCGGAGTCCGTACTTCTCGCGCATCAGTGACCGGATGCGGGTGTGGCCGGAAGGGTCACCGATGGGCCGGGTGGCGTAGCGGGTGGAGCGCCCGTCTGCCTGGAAGGTGAGAATCGGGTGCCGCTGGACGTCCTGGAACCACGCGTTCTCTGGCGTCCCGGCCTCGAGCCACAGCTCCTTGTCCGACTCGATGAACCACACGTGGGTAGAGCGAACCGCCCCGTCCGGAGCTCGGGTCTCGACGACGGCGACGCCGCCGGACTCGAGCGCCCACCAGGTCGTAGCGCCGAACGCAGCGACCAGCGTTGCGACGACGAGGAGGGTGAGCTTCACGAAGGGTGGCGCCTGCGGCCAATCACGCTGCCGAAAGAGTACCTGACCCGGCGCCGACAGGTGCGCAGGAGGAGCGCTCGGGTGGAGCGCTCAGGGCGAGCGCAGGGATCCTGGCCGGTTTTGCTGCTTGCGCATCGCCGTCTCGATCTCGCGCTTGACGCGCGCTACGTCTGAGACGACGACCGGTGGGCTCATGAGGTTGCCCTGGATCTCGTCGCAGCCCAGCTCGCGGAGCAGCTTCAGCTGGCCCTCTGTCTCTACGCCCTCTGCGACGGTGCGGAGACGCATCACCTTGGCCATGGAGACGATGGCGCCGAGCAGCGCCGCGTCGTCGGCATCGCTCTCCACCTGATTCACGAAGGCGCGATCGATCTTGAGCACGTCGATGGGCAGGCGGCGCAGGTGGCTCAGGGACGAGTATCCGGTTCCGAAGTCGTCCAGCGAGATGCCCGCCCCGAGCGCGCGCAGGCGCTCGAGGCCCGCCGTCACGGCGGGGTCGCCGCTCATGAGCGCGGACTCCGTGATCTCGAGGTCGAGGCGACGGGCGTCGACCCCCGCCTCCTCGAGCAGCCGTGCGATCCGGTCCGGAAGTCCCGCGTCTTCGAGCTGCCGGTTGGAGAGGTTTACCGAGAGCTGCAGCTCGGCCAGCTCCGCGTCCTCGCTCCAGCGGCGCAGGTGCTCGATCCCGGCGCGCAGGACCCAGTCGCCGATCGCGTCGATGAGACCGGCCTCCTCCGCGAGCGGAATGAAGTCCGACGGCGGGACGACACCGAACTCGGGATCGCGCCAGCGGGCCAGCGCCTCGACGCCCCGGACCCGGCTGCTGGCGAGCTCTACCTTGGGCTGGAACTGGAGCTCGAGCTCCTCGCACTCGATCGCCTGGCGCAGCTTGTTCTCGAGCAGCAGACGTTTCAGCACGACGCTGTTCATGGCCTCGGAGTAGAACTGGTAGCTGTTCCGGCCGCGGCTCTTGGCGTGATACATGGCCGTGTCGCAGTTGCGCAGCAACGTCTCGCCGTCGTCGCCGTCCTCGGGCCATGTGGCCATGCCGACGCTGCCGCTCACCACGAGCTCGCGCCCGTCGAGCTCGATGGGCTGCGAGATTCTCCGCTGCAGACTCCGCGCGGCGCGGGCGACATCCTCGGGGGCTTCGATTCGCGGCAGCAGAATGGTGAACTCGTCGCCGCCGAGCCTCGCAATGCTGGGTGCGATCCCGTCGTCGGATCGGCGATGCGGGTGAGGGCCGATCGCGCGGATGCCCTCGACGAGACGCTGCGCCACGGCCCGCAGCAGCCGGTCTCCTTCCGAGTGACCGAACGTATCGTTGACGAGCTTGAACTCGTCCAGGTCGATCAGGAGCACGCCCACCAGGCTACCCTCGGCCCGGGCCTCCTGGATCGACGCCTGGAGCAGGTTGTAGAAGAGGCGCCGGTTGCCGAGCCCGGTGAGCGTGTCGTGGTTGGCCAGGTAGCGCACCTGCTCCTCGACGAGCTTGCGCTCCGTGATGTCCTGCACCGTCCCCTCGACGCGCGGCGCACCCTCGGAGAGGACGACCTCGGCTCGCCAGTGGAGGAAGCGCTCGGCACCGTTGAGCGGGACGCTGCGCTGGTCGAGCTGGAACGGCGTCGCCTCCCGCGTGCAGCGCTCGAGCGCCTCGCGAAGTCGGACGCGATCGTCCGGGTGCACGCGCGCCAGGATCTCGTGCTGCTGAACTGGACCGTCGCCGGGGTGCAGCGCGAGGATTCGTCTCAGCTCGTCCGAGGCCTGGATCGCGCCGGTCTCGGGGTCGAGGCTCCAGTTGCCGATTTGGGCCAGGTGCTGCGCGTTCGCGAGCCGCGACCGGCTCTGGCGCAGCTCGGAGAGCGTGCCCTCCAGGCGTTCCAGCATCAGGTTGAAGGCGCGTGAGACGTCTCCGATCTCGTCGTCCCGGCCGACCGGCAGACGCACGCCGAGCTCGCCCCGCCCGATCGGCTCGGTCGCGTCCTGGATGCGACGAATCGGTCGCACGAGTCCGCGCGAGACCAACAGGCTGAGCCCGAAGGCCAGCGCCAGCGCGAACGCGCCTCCCGTGAGGAGCTCTCGCCGGGCCTGAGCCAGGGCGCGCCGCTCGGCATCGAGCGTGGAGCTGACCCGGAGCTCGAGGTCGCCCACCCTGCGCGCCGCCCGGTCCAGGCGCCCGACCGGCACGTCCCGGGTGGGGACGAACGCGACATCCGCTCCCGACAGATCCGACCACAGGGCCAGCGTCTCGTCGGCGATCGGCTGTGCAGCGAGCAGCCAGCCGAGCGGGCGCTCGGCCGCCTGGATCGGAACCGCGGCCACCCCGTAGGCGCGCGCCTGGTAGTCGAGGGCGAAGGCGCCGCCGACGTGCCGGGAGACCCCTCGGGTCTCCAGCATCCGCGCTGCGAGATCGGAGTCGCCCGCGATGGTGGCGGGCCAGCCGTCTGTGTCCAGGAACATGACGACGGTCGCCCCCTCCAGCTCCGCGAGACGGCTCGCGAAGTAGCGGAGCGTCGGCTCGTGGCCTGCCTCCAGGTTGGCGCGTAGCTCGGGAGTCTCGGACACCGAGTGATAGCGCTCGAGCAGTCCCTCGAGATGGCTGTCGAGCAGCCGCTCTGCAGCGGCGGCGGCCCGGGC
>CAZLBF010000010.1:0-39887 GCA_964557495.1 uncultured Myxococcales bacterium
ACGAGGAGACCTACTTCGCCGGAGAGGAGATCTGCCGCGAGGGCGACCTGGGCGTCGAGCTCTACGTGCTGGTCGAGGGAGAGGTGCGGTTCTTCCAGAGCCGAGGCACCCCACAGGAGATCGAGCGCGAGCCGCAGGGGCCCGTGAGCTACTTCGGCGAAATGGCGATCCTCGACGGTGCGCCCCGGAGTGCGACGGCCGTCGCCGGGACCGATGCCCGCTTGCTCAAGCTCAACGGAGAGCGGCTGAACGAGCTCATCCTCCAGACCCCGGAGATCGCCTTCGAGCTCTTCCGGGTGCTGACGAAGCGAATCCGGGTGGCCGAGGAGAAGCTCCGCGACTCGATCCAGGAGAGCCCCCCGGCCGAGCCGTGAGCGGCGCGCGTCCGCGCGCACTCGGCGGAGAGCTTCCGACCGCGGTATACCATGGCGGCGAGGAGGCCCCATGAGCCGGATCTTCGGCGAGGTTCGACAGAACGGATACGTGGTCCACGACATCGATGCCGCGATGCGGCACTGGACCGAGGTGTTGGGCGTCGGACCCTTCTTCTACATCGACAAGCCGCCGATCGAGGATTTCCGGTACCGGGGCGAGCCGTCGCCGCTCGAGGTGAGCATCGCCCTGGCGAACTCGGGGTCGCTCCAGATCGAGCTGATCCAGCAGCGGAACGAGGCGCCGTCCATGTACCGGGACTTCCTCGAAGCGGGCCACCTCGGCCTGCAGCACATCGCCTACTGGACCGAGACCATGGACGCGGACCTGGAGCGGCTGGAGCGGGCCGGCTTCGAGATCGGCCAGTCGGGCTGCATCGGCAACGGGGGTCGCTTCGTGTACTACGACACCGCGGGCCCCCCGGGGAGCGTGATCGAGCTCTCGGAGATCGACGGAGGCAAGGGCAGGTTCTTCGAGCACGTCCGCGACGCGGCGCGAGGCTGGGACGGCTCGGATCCCATCCGCCGCATCTGAGCGAGCCGCCCATGCTGCCCGGCACGTTCATCAACCGCGAGGCTCTGGAGCTGGCGACGCTCACTTGGCCGGGCACCGGCACGCCGCTCTACCTGGTGCACGCGACCGGGTTCTGTGGCGCGCTCTGGGACCCGATTGCGGGGGCGGTCGCCGCCAGGACCGCGCCAAGGGCGATGGACGTTCGCGGCCACGGTCGGAGCTCGAAGCCGGATCGCGACTACCCGTGGCAGCTGTTCGCGGATGACCTGCTCGACTGGATCCGCAGCGAGGAGGACGGGCCGATCTTCGCCATGGGCCACTCGTCGGGAGCCACCGCGGTCGCGCTCGCCGCAGCGCAGGAGCCCGAGCGGTTCGAGCGCATCCTGCTGATCGACCCGACGATCCTGCCGCCCCGGGCCGAACGCAGCGAGGACGAGCAGCGAGGCGGGTTCGGACTGGCCGACCGCGCGGCGAGGCGCCGCGGGCGCTTCGACTCGCGGCAGTCCGTCCGCGAGTCGTACCACGAGCGCTTCCCGTTCTCGTCCTGGGATCCCCGGGTCTTCGAGCTCTACCTGGAGCATGCCGTAGTCGTGGACGGGGAGGCGCGGCTGCGCTGTCCGCCGGAGCTCGAGTCGCGCATCTATCTGGGGACGGCCGCGATCGACCCCTGGCCGGAGCTCGGAATGATCCGGGCTCGCACCCGCATCGTCCTGCCGGAGCACTCGGGCCTGCGCCCCGAGCTCCAACGCCGGCTCGAGCAAGCGCTCCCGCACGCCGAGATCGTTCGCACCGAGGGCACGCACTTCGTGCCGATGGAGCGTCCGGACCAGATCGCCCGGCTCGCACTCGAGCACTTCAGCTAGGACTCAGGAGTTCCCGTGGCCCAGCCCGCGCTCGAGAACCAGGCGCGCCGAACGCGCTTCGAAGCCGAGGTGAAGCAGCACCTCCGCTGGAACTTCGCGACCAACATGATCTACGGCCTCTTCGGAACGACCGGCTGGCGCATGATCTTCACGCCGACCTTCGTCCCCGCCTACGCCTACGCGATCACCCAGTCGGAGTTCCTCGTCGGGTTCCTGGCCTTCGTGACCGGAGCCCTCCGGCTGCTGTCCCCCTTCACCGCCACCGCGATGGTCGAGCACCGGCGTCGGGTGAAGCCACTGTCGGTTCTGTTCGGCGCCGCCATGCGGGTCCAGATCCTGATCGTCGCGCTGGCGGCCATCTACCTGCACGAGACGCACCCCGGGTGGAACGTGCTGATCTTCTTCGTGGCCATGTCGCTCTGTCACGCGCTCGGCGGCATGCAGGGAGTCGCCTACGGCATGGTCATGTCGAAGCTGATCCCTGCCATCGGGCCCGGGATCTGGAATCGAAACATCTTCGTGGGCCTGCGCAACGCGGTCGGGGGCTTCACTGCGATCATCCTGATCCTGTACGTCCGGAAGAACTTCTCCGACGTGGTCTTCCCGTTCGACTTCGCGTACCTCCTGATCTTCGCGTTCACATTGACGAGCGTCGGACTCCTGTTCTTCGGATTCTCGCGCGAGCCGGAGAGCCCCGAGGTCGCCGCCCGCGAGTCGGTGCTGCGGAAGGTCTCGCAGATTCCGACGACCCTGCGGCAGCACCCGAACTTCGCTCGGTTCGTGCTGGCCCGCTCATTGGCGGCGCTGGCGTTCCTGGCGCTCCCCTTCTACATCCTGCACGCGCGATCCGTCCTGGCACACGTTCCGGGCATCGAGATCGACATGACGCTCTACTGGATGGCGGCGTCCAGTCTGGTCGACCCGCTGTGGGGCGTCATCGCGCAGCGTCGCGGCTTTCGCTTCGTGTTCCTGATCGCGGTGTTCCTGTGGATCGCGGCGACCTGCGCGTTCGCGCTGGTGAGCACCGAGATCCCGATTGCGCTGGCGTTCGCGACGATCGCCATCGCGAACGGAGGCTTCAACATCTCGTCGAACAACATGGTGTTCGAGTTCGCCGAGAGCGACCTGCGCCCGCGAATGATCGCGACCAGCTCGACGATCGGCGACATCGCCGTCACGGCGAGTGCGCTCGCCGGGGGCTACCTGGCCGAGATCGCCCCGCTGCCCGTCGTATTCCTGGTGGCGGCAGTGTTCCTCCTGGCGGGGGGCTTCGTGATGTGGCGCCACGTGATCGAGCCGCGCACCCCGTCGCGCTACGAGGCTGCGCGGCGCGAGACGCCGGGCGTCCACGACGTTCCGGACCCGCGTGCCTGACCCGCTCAAGCTCGCCTCTAGACGGGCCGTGGAGTCATCGTGTTCCGACGCTCCTCGGCCGGCTCCGAACCTCTCGCCTGGTGCACGGCAGCCCTGCTCGTCGCCACTCTGGCACTCGTGGCGATCGCATACCACGGGAGCTTCGACGCTCCCTTCGTGTCGGACGACCATGCCCTGATCGACGAGAACCCCCTACTGCGCCAGCCGCGGCCGCTCTACGACTCCTTCACGGAGCCCTTCTGGAGCCGGCCCGACCGAGCCGGCACCGACGCCTACTACCGCCCGATCACGACGCTCTCCTACGTCATCGACTACCGGCTCTGGGCTGCGACCCCCCGCGGCTTCCACGGGACGAACCTGCTGCTCCACCTCGGCTGCTGCGCTCTGCTCTTCGGCCTGTGCCGGCGCGCGCGCGCGGGATTGGGAGCCTCGCTGTTCGCCACCGCCCTCTTCGGACTGTTTCCGAGGAGCACCGAGTCGGTCACCTGGATTTCGGGACGGACCGACCTGCTCGCCGCCCTCGGGGTGCTCGCAGCGCTGGTCCTCCACAGCACGAAGCCCGAGCGGATCGGGCGCCGTTGCGCGGCCGCAGCGGCGCTGCTCTTCGGCCTGCTCGCCAAGGAGGTCGCGGTCGCGGGGGTGGCGGCCATCGTCGCGCTCGAGTGGGCCGAGCAGCGCGGACAGCCAGGCGGCGGGCGGCGGCTCGCACTCCACATCGCGCCGGTCGCGCTGTCGGTCGCCGTGTACCTGGGCCTGCGGGCGCAGTTCTCGGCGGTTCTCGACGAAGCCTACCCTTTCGGTCCGGGCCTCCGGACGATCTTCGCCTTCCAGGCCCTCGGGACCTACCTGTTCATGCTGCTCGATCCCCTCCGCCCGAGTGCCATCATCGGCAAGGTCGGTGTCATCGAGACGCACGAAGTCCTGGCGGGCGGAGTGGTCCTGGCCGGACTCATCTGGGTTGGAGCACAGCTTGTGCTGCGCAGAGCCGCTCCCCTGCTGGTCGCGGCGTTCGCGCTCGGCGTCGTTCCGCTCGCGCTGGTCCTGCAGCTGATCCCGATCCCGTTCCACTCGCTGGCCGCAGACCGCTTCCTGTACCTGCCCGTGGCCGGACTCTCGCTGGCCGCAGCCTGGGGGGCGTCGAAGCTCCCGGCCCGCCTTGTGGCGCCCGCGGCCGCCGGAGCTCTCGCGCTCGCGCTGGCGTTCGGGATCTCGGTGCACGCCCGCAACCTCGACTGGCAGGACGAGATCCGCTTCTGGCAGGTGACGGCGAAGCAGGCCCCGCCGGAGAGCTCGGAGGCGCACGCGGAGCTCGGGACCCGACTCGCGTGGCGCGGAGAGCCGGAGCAGGCGCTGCGGCACTACAGGCGTGCAATCGCGCGGGAGAACGAGTTTGCGCGACGCTACCCGGAGCGGGGAGTGGACCCGCTGCTGCGCTCGAACACGGCCATGGTCCTGTCGGAGGTGGGCCGCTACGACGCCGCCGTGGAGATCCTGGAGTCGCTCGTGCACGAGGCGCCGGCGCGTCCCGACTATCGGCTCAACCTCGGCGCGGTGTACGCCCGGCAGCTGGAGTTCGACCGAGCGGCGCGCGAGCTCGAGACCGCCCTGGAGCTCTACCCCGACTACGCGATGGCGCGGGCGATCCTGCTTCAGCTGAAGCGCGCCTTCGAGATCTGGTCGCTGCTCCCACCGGAGCAGCCCGAGGAATCCCTGGCGGTCACGGCCCGTCGCGCCGAGGTCTTCGAGCTGGTGGGACGGCTCGCCGATGCAGATCGGGCCTGGGCGGGGGTCGCCGACGCTCCCCAGGCGTCCGCAACCCAGGTACTCCGGGCCGCGCGGTACCTGGTGTACCGCGGGCGCGACGTCGGGGCCGCCGAGCGGGCGATCGCCCGGCTCGGAGAGCTCGAGGGCCCGAGCGTCCAGCTCCTGCGGCTGAAGCAGAGCCTCGCGCAGCGCACCGGACACGCGCCCCTCTGACGTTCCCACAGGCGCCCACGGGGTGAGAAGGGCGGGCCAGGCCGGATCTCCCACCCGCCGGCGTTTCGCATGTGCCGCAGCTGCGCTAGAGAAGAGGTGAGCCGGCCGGAAAACCCACCTTGAGCGAAATCGAGACCATCCTCGTTCCCCTGGACTTCTCCGCCCACTCCCGCAGGGCGCTCGAGTACGCGATCGATCTCGCGAAGCTGCTCGAAGCGCGCATCCATCTGGTCCACTCGCTCCACCTGCCCATCGATCTACACATGACGGGAGATTGGTGGACCCAGGTGCGACAGGCTCCACTCGAGGGACTCGAGGTCTGCATGAGACAGGTCACCGCGGCCGGTCTCGAGTGCGAGACCCACCTCTCGGACGAAGCTCCCTCGGAGGCCATCGTTCAGCTTGCCGAGGAGGTGGAAGCCGACCTGATCGTGATGGGATCCCGGGGTCTCTCCGGAATCCAGCACGTCCTCCTCGGCAGCGTGGCGGAGCGGACCGTTCGCACCGCTGACTGCCCGGTTCTGACGATCCGGGCGGAGCACGAGTAGCGTCGGCTTCGCGAAGCCGGGCGCTCGCCCGGCTTCGACCTGTAGCAGTTCGCCCCGAAGCAGCGATTGGGCTGATTCAGGGCGCCACAGGGGCCCTCACGGGGGCCACCCCCGGGACTGCGGGACCCTGGTATGGGCGTTGCATCCGAAGTGCGCCCGAGGAAGACGGGACCGGCATGAGCGACTTCGAGAAACTGCGCTGGCAGATGGTGGAGCGGCAGATCGCCGGCCGCGGGATCCGGAGCGAGCGCGTGCTCGAAGCCCTGCGCACGGTTCCTCGCGAAGAGTTCGTGCCCGCCGCGCTGGCCGAGTTCGCCTGCGACGACACCAGCCTCCCGATCGAGGAGGAACAGACGATCTCGCAGCCCTTCGTCGTTGCAATGATGGCCGAGACGCTGGACCTCTCGCCCCACGATCGGGTGCTCGAGGTCGGTCTCGGGTCCGGCTACGCAGCCGCGGTTCTCAGCCGGATCGGGCGGGAGGTCTACACGGTCAAGAGTCACGAGGCTCTGGCCGAGCTCACGCGACGCCGCTGCGAAGATCTCGGCTACACCAACGTCTCGGTGCTGCACGCCGACGGAGCTCTCGGCTGGAGAGATCACGCGCCCTACGACGCGATCATTGTCAGCCTGGGTGGATCGGAGCCGCTGGAACCGCTGCTCTCGCAGCTCAGCATCGACGGGCGCCTGCTCATACTGCTGGGACCCGAGCCGCGCGCCCAGGTGCTCCAGCGCATCACCCGACGCAGCTACGACCGCTACGAGCGCGAGAGCCTGGGCCCGATCCGCTTCGTGCCTGGCCTCGAGGCAGAAGACCGGGAGCGGCCGAAGCCGGCCGCGAGCGCGCGGAGCCGGGGGAGCGGTATCCCGCGACTCGTTCGCGAGGTCGCCCACCCCATCTCGAACCTGGAGGATCCCGACCTCGGCCCGCTCATGGAGCGCATCGGGGACAGCCGCATCGTGCTTCTCGGCGCAGAGACGGACGGCACCTCCGAGTTCCACCGCTTGCGAGCTCGGATCACGCGAGAGCTGATCACGCGCCACAGCTTCACCACCGTCGCAGTGGAGGCCGACTGGCCCGACGCAGCGCGCGTCGATCACTACGTCCGGCACACCGGCGCGCCGGCCGCGCCCGGGGCGGGGTTCGCGCACTTCCCGACCTGGATGTGGCGCAACCGGGAGGTGCGCGACTTCGTGCACTGGCTCTATTCCCACAACGCCGGAGTCGCTGACCCGTCGAAGCGCACCGGATTCCATGGCCTCGACCTCTACGGCCTGTATGCGTCGCGTCATGCCACTCTCGAGTATCTGGAGGAAGTCGATCCTGAAGCGGCGCAGGTGGCTCGCCTGAGGTACGGCTGCCTGACGCCCTGGGAGCGGGACCCGGCGGTGTATCGGCACATCGCCCAGTCGCCCCGATACGCGTCGCACGAGAGCGCGGTCGCATCCGCGCTGTGCGCCCTGCTCCAGCAGCGGCTCGCGACCTCATCGAAGCGAGGAGAACGCGTCTTCGACGGGGAGCGTAGCGACCGCGCGCTCTCGAATGCCGAGGACTACTACCGCTCCCTGTACTACAGCTCCCGGAGCTCCTGGAGCCTGCGCGATCGGCACATGTTCGAGACTCTGGAAGGCCTGCTCCAGGTTCGCGGGAACGCAGCCAAGGCCGTGGTGTGGGAGCACAACGCCCACGTCGGCAACGCTGCACACACGGAGATGGGGACTCCCGGCGAGCGGAGCCTCGGACAGCTCGCGCGTGAGCACTACGGGGAGCGCGCGTGCCTGGTCGGCTTCGGCACCCACTCCGGAACCGTCGCTGCAGCGTCAGCGTGGGGAGCCAAGCTGGAGCTCAAGCCCGTACGCCCCGCCCATCCCGAGAGCTACGGACGCCTCTTCCACCAGGTGGAGATCCCGGCGTTCTTGTTGCATCTGCGAGACCCCGATCGGGCCGAGGTGAGCGACGAGCTTGCAGAGCCGCGCCTCGAGCGCGCCATCGGCGCCGTCTACCGTCCGGAGAGCGAGCTCCGCTCTCATTACTTCCAGGCCTCACTCTCACGCCAGTTCGACGAGTACGTCTGGCTCGACGAAACCAGCGCGGTGACGCCATTCGCAGCGCGGGAGGTGTGCGGTATGCCGGACGCCTATCCGTTCAAACCCTAGGCCTCCGAGCCACGGATCCCCGCGACGCGAGACACACTCCTGCGTCGACTCCTAGGCGGCGAGCGCCAGCTGGAGTGCAGCCTCCAGCTGCTCGCGGGAGAAGGGCTTGCTCAGGTAGGCAAGAGCGCCCCCGAGCTCGGCCCGGCTCGCGAACGCCGAGCTTCCGAACGACGTCATCAAGATCACCCGCGCTTCGGGCCGCACCTCTCGGACCGCAGCGAGCAGCTCGAACCCGTCCATCTCGGGCATCTGTATGTCGCTGAGAATGAGATCGAACTGGGTCTCTCGCACCGCCCGCAGTGCATCGCCCGCGCCGGTGACCGCGCGGACCTGGAGGCCGTCCTCGTGGAGCAACTCCACGAGCATCTCCCGGAGCGCGGGATCGTCCTCGACAACGAGAATCAGGCTCGACGATTCCACCACTCGCATTTGGGGTGCAACGGGAATGCCAACGAATTCGGGCGTATGGAAGCGTTCTGGGAGGGGCCGCTGTGTCAGGCAGAGACGCCACCGTGCCGCATTGCCTCAGTCATCGCTGCACCTCCCGGTTCAGCCGCTCGGCGCGCTGACCGCTGGCACCGTGACTAGCCAGGCGGACACACCCGGGGAGTCTGCCGCCCGCAACGAATGCAGCGTGGGGAACACGAATCTGCGTTCACCCACCCTGTGCAGCCTCTGGAACAATGCGTCATCGGTGTAGAGAGAGGCTGATCGTGCCCCGAAAGGCGCCGGGCGGCAGGGGCTTTCGCGGCTCGCTGCAGACGCGTTTCGGATCGCGCGGCGCGAGCCGGCGGGATCGACAAGGGTCGCTGGCGTGTGGCCGATCGGCGCATCGGGGAGCGCGACTCCGAACCCGGTAGGGCGGTCGAATAGGCGGGTCCCGCGTCGGGTCCCACGGTCACCATCGAGCCTGACATGCCGCGAACCCTCCCCATGCAACCCCACCCGAAGCTCAAGAAGCTCCGCCTCGTCAAGGGCGCGTGGACCGCCGGCGGTCACAGCTTCAACGACTCGATGCGATGCTCCTACTGCCGCCGCTCGTGGGTGCGTCAACAAGAGTCCCCGACCTACTGTCGCAAGGCGCTCGAGACCCTCCCCAGGCGCAAGGGGACGCGAGCGGCCTGAGCGGGCGCGGCTCGCGTGGTTCTCGTAGCTCGGGAGGGGAGCGGCGCTCAGCTTCCCTCGGTCAGCGGGACGAAGGCGACCGGGAGAACCGAGCGCGTCTCGACCTCGCCCTTCGCGCTCTTCTCCACGACCTTCAGGTTCTGGCCCCAGGGATCGCCGCCCACTGGGATGACGAGGCGACAGCCCGGCTTGAGCTGGTCGACGAGCAGCGGGGGAATCACCGGCGCAGCGGCGGTCACGATGATCCCGTCGAAGGGTGCGTGCTCGGGCCAGCCCCGAGCTCCGTCCCCCACACGCACCTCGACGTTCTCGAAGCCGAGTCGCCCCAGCCGTTCGGCCGCGGACTCGGCCAGCTCCGGAATCACCTCGAGCGAGTAGATCCGCTTCACCAGACCCGACAGTACCGCCGTCTGGTAGGCGGATCCGGTTCCTACCTCGAGCACGACGTCGTCCTCGTGGACCTCGAGGAGATCGGTCATCACGGCGACGATGTAGGGCTGCGAGATGGTCTGCCCATAGCCGATTCCCAGGGGCCGGTTGAGGTAGGCGTGCGCTTCATCCTCGTCCAACACGAACTCGTGTCGAGGGATCCTCCGCATCGCCTCCATGACGCGTGGATCGAGCGTTTCCTTGCCGAGGAGCTGGCTCGTCGCCCGAAGGTCGGACTCGATCTCTTCGAGCAGCAGCTCGCGCAGCCGACCGGGGTCGTCCTTTACCGATCTCGACGGCACCATCGATCCCTTCTCTTCGCACGCGCGTCGACTCGCATACCGGGGCGTGCGATCGGACGCGGCGCGAGCGCCCCACTCCCCTCGCAAGTCAGTCCCGGGTCTGCGCCTCCCCGGTCATCGGAACGAACCGGACCCGGAACATCGTCTTCGTCTCGAAGCCCGCCTCGGTCCGCTCCAGCACCTTGAGCCACTGGCTCCGGCCTCCGACGGGAATCACCAGACTCCCCCCCACCGCGAGCTGATCCAGCAGGGGCTGCGGGACCTGCTCGGGCGCCGCCGTAACAATGATCGCGTCGAACGGTGCATGCTCCGCGAGCCCGCGATAGCCATCCCCCGTGATCACCTCGACGTCGTCGAAGCCGTCGGCCGCCAGCAGCTTCCGCGCTCGCTCCGCAAGCTCCGGAACGATCTCGATGCTGTAGACCGCCTCCACCAGCTCGGACAGCACCGCGGCCTGGTAGCCGGAGCCGGTGCCGATCTCGAGCACCCGGTCGTCGGGCTCGAGCTCGAGAAGCTCGGTCATCACGGCCACGATGTACGGCTGGGAGATCGTCTGGCCCTCTCCGATCGGAAGCGGGCGATCCTCGTAGGCGTGCGCGCGATTCGCCTCGGGAACGAACCGGTGTCGCGGAACGGTGCGCATCGCCTCGAGCACCCGCGGGTCCTTCACGCCCCGAGCCTCGATCTGCGCCTCGACCATCCGTGCGCGCTCCGCTTGCCAGTCGCGCGCCGACGCCGGACGAGTGCGCGTCAGCGCGTAGCCGAGACCGATCAGCAGGAGCAGCAGCAGTAGCAGGCTGACCAGCAGCGTCGAGAGCGGACTCCCCATCGCTAGGCTCTCGCATCCGCGGCGAAGTCCGCGAGCCGAACGGGCTGGCGGCGCGCGCCCCAGCGCCCCGCAGGCCCCTCGAAGACGCCCGCACAGCGTGCGCCGCAGGTCCCGCAGTGACCCGTGTCGTCGAGGTTCCAGGCGGTGATCCGGTACCCGTCGCGACCGACGAGCGTCTCGCCGCAGGCGTGGCAGTAGGTGCTCTCACCGCGCTCGTCATGCACGTTCCCCATGTAGACGTAGCGAAGGCCGTAGCCCAGTGCGATCTCGCGCGCTCGCGCCAAGGTCTCCGGTGGCGTGGGCGGCTTCTGTCGCATCCGGTAGTCGGGATGGAAGGCGGAGAAGTGCCACGGCACGTCGAGGCCAAGACTCTCGGCGACCCACTGGCTCGCGCGATGCAGCTCTGCGTCGGAGTCGTTCTCGCCCGGGATCAGAAGGGTGGTGATCTCGAGCCAGACCTCGGTCTCGCGCTTCAGGTAGACCAGCGTGTCGAGAACGGGCTGGAGCTCTGCGTGGCAGATGTGCCGGTAGAACGACTCGGTGAAGGCCTTGAGGTCGACGTTCACGGCATCCATGGAGCGGAAGAACTCCTCCCGCGGCGCGTCGCAGACGTAGCCGGCGGTGACGGCCACGGCTCGAATGTCGCGCTCTTCGCAGGCCTTCGCGGTCTCGATCGCATACTCCAGGAAGATGACCGGATCGTTGTAGGTGAACGCCACACTGCGGCAGCCGAGCTGCCGGGCGACGCGCGCGATGCGAGCCGGCGGCGCCCGGTCCGCCAGCGTATCGGCGTCGCGCGACCTGGAGATGTCCCAGTTCTGGCAGAAGCTGCAGCTCAGGTTGCAGCCGGCCGTTCCGAAGGAGAGCACGGGGGTCCCGGGCAGAAAGTGGTTGAGGGGCTTCTTCTCGATCGGGTCGACGCAGTACCCGCTCGAGCGGCCGAACGTCGTCAGCACCACCGCGTTGCCCTGGCGTGCACGAACGAAGCAGAGGCCACGCCGTCCCTCGTGCAGGCGGCAGCGCCGGGGGCACACGTCACACTGGATTCGACCGTCGTCGAGCCCGCGCCAGTAGCGGGTCGGGACGACGGACCGAAAGTCGCGGCTCATCTTCGAAGCTCTCGTCTTGCCACGGTATACACTAGCAGGTGAATCCGGTGCGAGAGGTCCATAGCCAGGGGGCACTCCGCATGCCGACTTCGAGGCCACCCGCCGTCGCCGGCACCTTCTACCCGAACGATCCCGCGGAGCTGGCCGCGGCCGTCGACGGCTACATGGAGGAAGCGGGCGACTCGGCACCGGGCCCCCCACCCAAAGCCCTGATCGTGCCGCACGCGGGCTACATCTACTCGGGCCCGGTCGCGGGGTCGGCCTACCGCCGCGTGCGCGAGCTTCGAGGACGCGTGGAGCGAGTGGTCCTCGCCGGACCGGCTCATCGCGCTCGGGTCCGGAGCGTGGCAGCGAGCAGCGCCGACGCCTTCCGGACCCCCCTCGGCGACGTCCGTGTCGATCGGGGGGCGATCGAGGGGATCCTCGACCTCCCGCAGGTGGAGATACTCGATCGCGCGCACGCTCCGGAACACAGCCTGGAGGTCCAGCTCCCGTTCCTTCAGCGCGCGCTCGAGGCGTTCTCGCTCGTACCGCTGCTCGTCGGCAACGCGACCTTCGAGGAGGTGGCCGAGGTGCTCGAGGCGCTGTGGGGCGGGCCCGAGACGCTGATCCTGATCAGCTCCGACCTGAGCCACTACCTCGACTCCGAGACCGCACGCCAGCTCGACGCCGCCACGACCCGCGCCATCGAAGTCCTCGCCCCCCGCGAGCTCCGAAGCGAATCGGCGTGCGGCCGCATTCCGATCGGTGGCCTGCTCCTGGTGGCCGAGCGCCGCGGACTGCGCGCCCACGCCCTCGATCTGCGAAACTCCGGAGACACCGCCGGTTCCCGCGATCAGGTCGTGGGCTACGGCGCGTATTCCCTCGCCTGAGTCCCCGCCTCGACCGGGGACTCCGCACGCGGGTCGGCGGAGCGGGCTCCGCGCGTCCTCGGGAGTGAGTCGTTGGGAAACACCAGCCCGGGTCCGACGCGCGAGACCGCGCAGGGAGCGCAACCGCCGCGACCGCGCGGCGTCTTCGGGGGTGGCGTCTGGTCGCTCGGGCACGTGGCCGGAATCGAGCTCGCCATCGACCACAGCTGGCTGCTGATCTTCGGCCTGATCAGCTTCTCGCTCAGTCGAACCTTCGCTGCGGAGCAGGCGAGCTGGGGCCAGCCCGAGATCTGGACCGCCGCGCTGCTCGCAGCCATTCTCTTCTTCGCCTCGATCCTGCTGCACGAGCTCGGTCACAGCCTGGTCGCGCTGCGGCTCGGCGTTCCCGTCCGCTCGATCACGCTGTTCATCTTCGGCGGGCTCGCGCGCCTCGATCGGGAACCGGAGCGCCCTCGCGACGAGGTGGCGATCGCCGTGGCCGGACCCCTCGTGAGCGTCGGGCTGGGCATCCTGTTCAGCGCCGCTGCCGCGCTGCTGCCGGCAGCGACGCTTCCCGCTCAGCTGGTGGGAGCGGTGTTCCGCTGGCTCGGCACGATCAACCTCGCGCTCGCCGCCTTCAACGCCGTGCCCGGGTTCCCGCTCGACGGCGGGCGCGTACTTCGCGGCATCGCCTGGGCGGTCACCGGAAGCTTCGCACGGGCCACGGGCATCGCAGCCGCCGTGGGAGCCGCCTTCGCCTGGAGCCTGATCGGCTTCGGCGCGCTCGCGGCGATCCTCGCCGGCCAGGTCCTGGGGGGGCTTTGGATGGTGTTCATCGGCTGGTTTCTCCTGAGCGCCGCCCGCTCGACGGTCGGGCAGGTGATGCTCCAGCGGATCCTCAGCCGCGTTCGGGTGCTGGAGGCGATGGAGTCCGCTCGCGGCGCCTGCCTGAGCGGCAGCGAGACCGTGGAGGAGGTCGTGCGCGAGGCGCTGCTGCGGCGCGGCCTGCGGACGTTCTTCGTGATCGGTCCCCGCGAGGAGCTCACCGGCCTGCTCTCGCTGAGAGAGCTGGCCGCAGTGCCCGCGGAGCGCCGCGGGGCGACGCCGGTTCGGGAGATCATGCTGCCGGTCGAGCGGCTCACCGTCTTGTCGCCCGCCGAGACGGGTTGGAATGCCCTGGAGAAGATGACGAACCAGCGCGTGAACCAGCTCCCCGTGGTCGATCGCGGCCGTCTGGTCGGAGTGATCACGCGCGAGCAGCTGCTGAGCCTGGTCCAGGCGGGGCTGGCGCTCGGGGTCGAGCGCTCGCCGGAGAGCCCACCGCGGAGCACTCCCCCATGACTCGCAGGCAACCCGAACCCCTCGAACGCTCCGAGACGCTGCGGCGGGCGATCCTGCGACACCTGGAGGAGGAGCCTCTGACCGCTCGGGAGCTCTCGGCACGGGTGCACATCCGCGAGCGGGAGGTCATTCCGCACCTGGAGCACCTCGAGCGCTCGCTGCGCCGCTCCGAGTCCCGACTGCTCTTCGATGCGGCCGAGTGCCTGTCGTGCGGCTACGAGTTCAGGGGTCGCCGACGCCTGACCCGCCCGAGCGCGTGTCCGCGCTGCCGCGCCCAGCACATCGCCTCACCGGTCTTCCGGGTGGAGTCTCGCGACTGACTCATCTTGCCGGGTATCGCTCGGCTTCGCCTCGCTGCGCGCGCCGCTCCATTGGCGCTTGCGCGCGCAGGTCCGGGGTCGGACGGGTGGCCGATCCGGATCTCGGACGGGCGGTAGCCCGCCGCGAGGGCGTTGCGAAGGATGCCCGCTAGTAGCGGCCTCGGCCGCCGCCGCCGCCGCCGCCGCCTCGGCCGCCGCCGCCACCGCCGCCCTCTCGGCGATCGTGCGCCTCGTTCACGCGCAGGCTGCGGCCACCCATGTCGAAGCCGTCCAGTGCCTGGCGTGCCGCCTGAGCGCTGCTCTCCTCCTGGTACTCGACGAACCCGAAACCGCGTGAGCGTCCCGTGTCCCGGTCCGTGATCACGTTGACGGACTCGATCGCACCGTGAGCTTCGAATAGGTCTCTAAGCTCCGCCTCAGTGGCGTTGAAGGGGAGATTGCCTACGTAGAGCTTCTTACTCAATCTCGTAATCCTCGTCGCGCCCTACCCGGTCGGGGATCGCGACACATGTCGAACTCCCGCTCGGACCGTCCGAATCCGGGAACTCGACCGGAGAACACGCCGTTCATCCGAATCGGGCGATAGCGCCTCCTTCGGGCTGAACGGGAAAGGCTGACTCGATAGGGAACACGGACAGGTGGGATTGGCCCTCAAGCTGTGCGCCGAACGCGACGCCTCTCGTGGAGTAGGCTACCACACGCCCTCCGTCGCAACACAAGCTCATTCCACCGGGCCGAAGCTCGGTGGGCGGGCCCAAATCCGCTGTGACGACCCTATGATGGCGCGGGTGACTCGACCGCACCTGCTCGGGATCGACGACGGGCCCTTCGAGAAGGGCCAGCCCCGACCGGTGCCGATCGTGGGCGTCATGATGGAAGGGGCCGATCTGGTCGAGGCGGTAGCGCGAACCGAGTTCGAGGTGGACGGTCCCGGCGTGACGGAGTTCCTCGGCGAGTGGATCTCCGGGCTCCGACTGCGTCCATCGCTGCAAGGCATCGTGCTCGGCGGGATCACGATCGCGGGACTGGCAGTGATCGACATCCAGGCACTGTCGCGCGCCCTCCGGGTGCCGACCCTCGTCGTCAACCGCCGCGACCCGGGGAATCACCGGCTGCACGAGGCGCTCGACGCCGCGGGACTCCGCGAGCGCGGGCAGATCGTCGAGCGCACGCCGCCCGCCTTCGAGGCCCAGCCGGGTCTCTGGGTGGCACACGCGGGCATCGAGCGCGACGCCGCCGAGGAGCTGGTGCGAGCGTCCCTCCGCAAGTCCAAGCTGCCCGAGCCGCTTCGAGTCGCCCACCTGATCGCGAGGGCGCTGGTGACGGGCGAGTCGCGCGGCCGCGTCTAGCGGAGTCGAGGCAGTAGGTGTCGGTCCCCTGTCCCCGCTGTGGCCGAGACTACGACGTGGCGCTCTTCCAGTTCGGACGCACGATCGACTGCACCTGTGGCTCCCGGGTAGGCCTGGAGCCGCGCGTGCGGCGCCTGCCGTCCGGAGGAGAGATCCGGTTCATCGCGGACGCCATGCTCGGACGCCTCGCGCGCTGGCTGCGGACCCTCGGCTGCGACACCGCGTTCGACGACGAGATCTCCGATGCGGAGCTGGCGCGACGCGGCATCGAGGAGGAGCGCGCAATCCTCACGCGCGATCGTCGGTTCCGGGAGCAGTGGCGCGTTCCGAGCGTCCGGGTGCTGGAGTCGCAGGCGCCCCTGGAGCAGCTCGTCGAGGTCGTGCGCGCGTTCGCCCTGAACGCGGAGTCGCGCCTGTTCAGCCGCTGCAGCCGCTGCAACGCGACCCTCGACGCAGCTCCGCCCGGGGAGGTCGCGGACCGGATCCCGGAGCGGGTGCTCCGCGAGCGCAGCCGCTTCGCTCACTGTCCGAGCTGCGAACGCGTCTACTGGGAGGGCTCGCACACCGCGCGCATGCGGCGGATCCTGAGGGAGGCACTGCAACCCGACTAGAGCTCCGACCGCGCGCGACGTGTCGCGCTAGGGCTCTTCGGGCGGAGAGCTGCGAGACCCGGGGGGCGCCTCCAGCAGGTCGGCGAGCGTGCGCTCGGCGAGAGCCTGCTCGCTGCTGCGATCGAGCTCCTCGATGACCCGGCCGACGGCGGGGTCCAGCTCGCTGAGCGGAGCGGGCGCGTCGCGCGGTCCGCGCAGGGCGCGCAACACGTCGCTGACGCGGACGCTCTCGGCGGCTCGACCGAGCTGGTAGGCGTCTCGCTCCTCGGCACTCGGCGCGACGATCCCGGCGTGCTGGAGCTTCGACAGGATCTCGCGCACGCTCCGGACCGGGATCCGGAGCGCCTCGGCCAGACCTTCGGAGTCCTTGGCGCGGTTGCCGTCGCGGAAGGCCCGGGCCACCTGCGCCGCGATCGCGAGCCCGAGCGCCTCGCGCGCGGCGGGTCCGGGATCCTCGCCGCGCCGGGCCTCGCGCACCAGGGCCAGGTTCTGAAGTGCGAACGCGACCTCGGCACCGAGCAGCATGATCACCCACGAGATGTAGATCCAGACCAGCAGCAGCGGGAGGAAGGCGAACCCGCCGAACATCCAGCTGGCCCGCCCCACGCCCACGTTGAAGCCCAGGTAGACGCGCTGCGCGATCGTGAAGAGGATCGCCGCGAGCACCCCCGCGAGCAGTGCCGGGAGGATCCGGACCCTGGTGTTGGGCAGGAACCAGTAGATGAACGCGAAGCCGAGGCTCATGAAGACGAGCGGCGCCTGGCGCAGGCCTAGCTCGAAGAGCCGCTCGAAGCCGGGGACCCCGAGGAGCCACTGCACGACCGCCTGGCTCTGGAGCGTGGTGCCGAGCGAGAGCGCGACGCCCAGCATCAGCGGCGCCAGGATCAGCACCGCGAGGTAGTCGGGGATGCGGCGCTCCCAGGGGCGCTCGTGGCTCACACCCCAGATCGTGTTGAGGGACCGCTCGATGCTGCTGATCCCGAGCAGGGTCGTGAGGAACAGGATCGCGGCGCCCAGGGTTCCGAGCCCGGCGAAGTCGAGCTTGTCGACGATCGCGAGGATCCGCGGACCGGCCTCGGGGCTTCCGGCCGCCAGGTTGTTGATGAGGATCTGTGCGAGGTCCTCGCGCACGCCGAGCGCTCCGACGAGCGACAGCGCGATCGCGAGCAGCGGAATCAGCGAGAGCATCGAGTAGTAGGTGAGCGCGCTCGCTCGCAGCAGCAGCTGATGGCGGACGAACTCCTGGGTCACGAGGACCACGAGCTGAAGAGTGGTGCGCGCCCAGACGAAGCTGCGACGCGCGGTCTGCGCCGGGCTCCACAGATCCCGGTCGAGAAAGTGGAGCGCTCGCTCCCAGAGACTCGGGCTCTCGGCGCTCGGACGACTCATGGCACCTCACTCCGATGGGGCGCGCCAGACGCCTCGAGCGCCCCTCCCGACCCCAGTGTAGTCCGAGGTCGGGAGGAGTACCGCCCTCCCGCCCTCCCGGGACCGGCAGCGAGGCGATCCGGGAGGGAGGCCTGGGTCGGTCTGCTAGTTGAGCCTGGAGCGCCGCTCGATCGGGCGACCCTGGAGCGGGAGACCGAGGGTGGTCAGCACCATGGCCATGAAGCGGAGCATCTCGGCGTCCAGGGGGCGGAACTCGACGGCCAGCCCCCGCGGGAGCTCTCGGCGGACGACTTCACCGACGACCGGCACGGGCTCCGAATCGGGCGCGAGATACAGGTTGAGCAGAACCGCAGTTCCACAGCTCGGGCACACCTCGCTCTCGTCGATCTTCGCACCCCGAACCGACATGTCGACGACCACACCGGTACCGGAGTCCAGGCCCGTCCGCAGGCGGACCGGTAGCCGCACGCGGTAGCGCGGCGCGCGGCGGCGCGGCATCGACGACTCTGCTCTGGCGCTCTTGTCGGCGGACATCGTCCCTGACCAAGGTTCTCCTGTATGGGCGTATCGGTCGTTTGGAGTACGAGCTTGAGCACAGCTGTCACACCCCGGCAACAACCGGGCAAGGGCCCGCGCACGGGCAGCGGGTTCGGCGCGGTCGCGGCAACCGACCCGACGGGGCAGGCGAGCTAGAAGTGGCGCGTCTCGCCCACCGAGAGGACCCAGACGTCCTCGCCCGCCAGGCCGGCGGCGGCTCCCGCCGCCCGGAAGCGCCGGGGAGGCTCGTCGAGCGGCTCGTCGGAGAGGTCGAACGTCCCGAAGTGCATCCCGAGAACGCGCCGGGCCTCGAGGTCGACGCCCGCCTGGATCGCCTCCTCGGGGTCGAGATGGGCGGGCGCCATCATCCGCTCGGGGACATACGCGCCGATCGGGACCGCGGCGAGATCGAAGGGCCCCAGCTCCCGCGCGATCCTCGCGAAGCCGTCGAAGTACCCCGTGTCGCCGGCAAAGTAGAAGCGTCGCGTCGGTCCCGTGACCGCCCAAGAGGACCAGAGTGCCTTCCGGCCGTCGAAGAGCCCGCGACGGCTCCAGTGCTGGGAGGGCAGGCAGTAGACCTCCACGCCTGCGTAGCTGCGACTCTCGCCCCAGTCGAGCTCCTCGACCGACTCGATCCCGCGGCTCCGGAGCAGGTCGCCGTTTCCCAGCGGCACGAAGAAGCGCGCCTCGGGGTGGCGCTCGGCGAGGGCCTCGAGCGTGGCCAGGTCGAGGTGGTCGTAGTGGTTGTGCGAGATGAGCACGAAGTCGATGGGAGGCAGGTCGTCGAGGGCGAGTCCCGGGGGCACGAAGCGTCGCGGGCCGATCCGCCGCAAGGGGCTCGCGGTATCGGACCAGATCGGGTCCGTGAGAAACGTCACGTGATCGGTCTGGACGAGCAGCGTCGCGTGCCCGACCCAGGTGACGGTGGGGACGCTGTGTCGCGCGTTCTCTCGCAGGAGCCTGCCGTCGTTCTCGACCCGCGCGGGGGCCCCCGGGCGGGAGCGGAAGCCGCCGGCGGCGCGGCGCAGGAAGAAGGGGAACGTGACGCTGGGGCCCGCCTGCTCGAGCGGGCCGGCCGTGTTCTGGAAGCGGCCGTCGGCGTCGCGCGGGGCGGGCCCGAGGCGGCTCGGGTCGCCGGCCCAGGCCGGCTGCGCCAGGACCCCGAGTAGCCCGAACCCGAGACTGAGGAGCCCGCGACCGACGAGAGAGACCACGGGGGGAGCGTAGCTAGCGGCGACGTCCCTCGCCCGGCCAGCCACCCAGACTCCGCACCCACTCGGCGACTGCGCCCCCCAGCCCGGTGAGAGATCCGCGTCAGGCTCGGTCGGCGCCGAGCCGCGCGAGCAGCGCATCCACCGCCTGGGCGGGGGAGCTGGCCCGGACGATGCGCTCGTCGAGGTCCCAGGAGTCGAGAGCCACGATCGGCTTGTCCGCCTTGAGCGCGAAGGCGATCTCGGAGAGGGTCCCGTACTCGCCGCCGATCGCGATCAGGCCGTCGGCCGTGTTGACCAGCACGGCGTTCCGCGCCTCGCCGATCCCGGTCGCGATCGGGACCTGCACGTAGGGATTCGCAGCGCCGGTCGAGGGGCCGGGCAGGATGCCGACGACGACGCCACCGGCCCGCGCGGCCCCGGCCGAGGCCGCCTCCATCACGCCTCCCAGTCCCCCCGTAGCCACGATCAGGCCCGCCCGCGCGAGTCGCTCTCCGACCTCATCGGCCAGCTGGCGCAGGCGCGCATCGGCCTGGCCCGCCCCGATCACGGCCGCGATCTTGACAACCGAGTCGTGAGACACGTTCATAGGATAGAGAGGAGCCCGTCCCGATGCCGGAGGATACGGAGCGGCTGCGGCAGACCCTGAGCGAGCTGCACGAGGAGCTCGAGGACTCGAGCTCGGTCGGGCCGGAGCTGCGCGCGCCGCTCCAGACGCTGCTCGGGGACATCCGGGCCGTGCTCGATCGCTCGGAGTCCGGAGCGGACGCGTCGGAGCACGAGCGGACTCTCGCGGAGCGCATCCAGGAGATGGCGCTCGAGTTCGAGCGGGAGCACCCGACGCTGGCGGGCACGCTGAATCGCCTCACGCACGCGCTGAGCAGCATGGGCATCTGAGCGTCGCCTCGCCTGCCTGGATTCCGATACCCCGGGACCAGCGCGGGGGCGAGACGGGCCGAGCAGGCCTAAGATAGGCCCCGCCCGTCAGACGGGTCTCCATGATCGAACGCCCCCGCATACTCCTCTCCTCCATATTGGTCATGGTGGCCGTCTCGCTCTCCGCCGCGGGGGTCGCCATCTACGCGCTGTACGACGCGGCGTTCGAGGAGCAGAGAGCGCGCCTCAACGAGGTGGCCATGAGCCGGGCTCGGATCATCGAGGCCGTCGCGCGCTTCGACGCTCAGTTCAGCCGAAACTACGCCCCGGGAGGGGCCAGGGCGGCGACGCTGCGCCAGGTGGTCGAGGCGCACGCGAACTTCGAGGGCTTCGGGGAGACCGGTGAGTTCGCTCTCGCCCAGCGCGATGGGGATTCGATCGTCTTCCTGCTCCGGCAGCGTCACGGCGCGGGCGAAGCGCCCCGTCCGATTCCTGCCGGCTCGGAGCTCGCCGAGCCGATGCGACGCGCGCTGAGCGGGGAGTCCGGCACGCTGGTCGGCCTCGACTACCGGGGAGAGAGAGTCCTCGCGGCCTACCAGGCGGTCTCGGAGCTCGAATGGGGCGTCGTGGCCAAGATCGACATCGCGGAGATCAGGAGCCCGTTCGTGCGGGCCGGGCTCCAGGCGGGGGGCATCGCGCTGATCGTGATCGCCATCGGCGTCTGGTTCGTGCTCCGGCACACGTCGCCCCTGATGCAACGGATCGAGACGAACACCCGGGAGCTGAAGGAGGCGCACGATCGCCTCGAAGCTCGAGTCGCGGAGCGCACCTCGGAGCTCTCCGACGCGAACCTGAGCCTGCGGGCGGAGATCGACGAGCGCGAGCGGGCGCAGCGTGCGTTGAGCGAGATCACGGCCCGGAACACGGCGATTTTCGACGCGGCGGTCGAGGGAATCATCACGCTCGACGGCGAAGGGATCATCGAGTCGATCAATCCGAGCGCGGTTCGGATGTTCGGCTACTCCCGGGACGAGCTCGTCGGGAGAAACATTGAAACGCTCGTCTCGACCCTCGAGCCCGACGAGCAGGACGACGAACCGTCGAGTCGCCTCGATGCCGAGAGCACGGGAGCCAGCGACGCGATGCGGGAGATGACCGGCCGCCAGAAGGACGGCACAAGCTTCCCGATCGAGTTCTCGATCGCGGAGGTGGACCTGGGGCTGCGCCGGATCTTCGTGGGCACGATCCACAATCTGACCCAGCGCAAGCAGATCGAGGACCAGCTGCTGCAGGCCCAGAAGATGGAGGCCATCGGTCAGGTCGCGGGCGGAATCGCCCACGACTTCAACAACCTACTCGCCACCATCCAGGGATCGAGCGAGCTCATCCTCGACGGGGACAACGGGGACGAGCGGCTCCAGGGCGCCGCCGAGCGCATCCACATGGCCACGGACCGAGGTGCCGCCCTCACCCGAAAGCTGCTCGCCTTCAGCCGCAAGCAGGTCATCCAGCCGGAGGTGGTGAGCCTGAACTCCCTGGTGACCGGCGTGAGCAAGCTGTTCGGCCGTCTGATCGGCGAAGACGTGGAGATCAAGCTCAATCTCCAGGGCTCCCTCGGCAGCGTCAAGATCGACCCGAGCCAGTTCGACCAGGTGGTGCTGAACCTGGCGGTGAACGCGAGCGACGCGATGCCGACCGGCGGCGAGCTGACCATCGCGACGGCCAACGTGACCTTGCAGAAGCCGCATGCCGAACGCCTGGGCTTGGAGCCCGGCCCGTACGTGAACCTCGCGATCAGCGACACGGGTAGCGGGATGGCGCCGGAGATCCTCTCGCACATCTTCGAACCGTTCTTCACCACCAAGGGGCCGGGCAAGGGCACGGGCCTCGGCCTCTCCACGGTCTACGGCATCGTCAAGCAGAGCGAGGGCGAGATCGAGGTCCAGAGTGAGCCTGGATGCGGTGCGATGTTCTCGATCTATCTGCCGCGCTGCGACGAAGAGATCCGCGAGCCCCCTGCCCCCACGGACTCGGGCGAGCGCGAGATGGGATCGGAGACGATCCTGCTCGTCGAGGACGACGGCCTGTTCCGCGAGCTCACGACCGAAGTCCTCGAGCTGCACGGCTACAACGTCGTCGCCGCCGCCTTTCCCGAGGAGGCCCTGCGAATCTCGGACGAACGAAACGGCGACGTCGACATGGTCATCACCGACATGGTGATGCCCCAGATGACCGGCGTCGACCTCGTTGCTCAGCTGCGGCTCAGCCATCCGGATGTGCGCGTCCTCTTCATGTCCGGCTATACCGACGTGGCTTTGGCACACCGCGGCGTGCTGGACCCCGACGACGCCTTCATCCGCAAGCCGTTCAGCAACAAGGCGCTGGCCGCCAAGATTCGCGAGGTGCTCGACGCACCGAACGGCTAGGAGGGCGACTCGGGGAGTCGCCCGGCGCGCACGCAGGCGAGTTCGACTCTCCGACAGCGCGCCAAACCGACTACGCTGCGCCCGTGATCGTGACCAGGATCTGGCGGACGCGGCGCGGACCGTCGAAGTCGCACAGGAACAGGTTCTGCCAGCGCGAGAGAGCGAGCTCGCCCTCTCGCACCGGAACCGTCTCGCTCGGTCCGATGATTCCGGCCTGGATGTGCGCGGCGCCGTTGGAGTCGATCCGATCGTGCCGCCAGCCCCCGGCGGGAACGAGACCGTCGAGGCAGTCGAGGACGTCGAACGCGATGTTGGGGTCGTCGTTCTCCTGGACCATCAGGGCAGCCGTCGCGCCGTGTGCGTAGAGGGCGCAGACGCCCTCCCGAACGCCTGAGCGCCGAACCTCGGCACGCGCCTCTTCGGTGATGTCGACCAACTCCCGCTCGCGTGTAGTCGACACCTGGATGGTGGCGGTGTGGACGATCAGACGGCTCGACATGAGTCCCTCCCCCGGTGCGCCCGGTGCGTGGATCGACTGCGGACGGGAGCCCGCCAGAACGAGAAAGGCCTTCCGATGTGCGGAAGGCCTTTCGTCTCACGAGAATGACTTCGGTCAGGGTTTCCTGCTCACCTCCCACGCATGCGTCGGCTCCGACGTGCGGTGGAGCGCATCGCTAAGGGTTAGGAAGCGGCTCGCGCGCTCTCACTCCTGCAGCGTCGGAACGAGCTGCACGGTTCGCGTAGCCTACCGGGCGGATCGATGGAACTCAACAGGAGAATCGCCGGAGCCGCGTCGCACGCGACGCGATCGACGCTCACAAGTGCTCCCCGCGTGGAGCCTCCTCGAGCAGCCAGCTCCGGTTGTAGAACAGAACGCGAAACCCGACGCGCTCGTAGATGTGGCGCGCCGTCGCGTTTGACGCGTCGCAGAACAGGCTCACGGCCGGACGATCCCGCAGGAGTCGCCGCGAGATCTCGACGACGCCGCGCGTCGCGTAGCCACGCCCGCGGAGCTCGCGTGGGGTGAAGACGCCGCCCAGCTGCACCGCGTGCACGTTCTCGGCACCGACGTGGACCTGGAACGCAATCTGCCCTCGATCTCGGAGGACCCACCAGCGCCCCGCACGAAGCTCGCGCAGGTGACGCTCCCGAAAGCCGCTCGGGTCTTCGGCGCGCCGATCCTGCTGGAGATCCTCGACGTATTGCAGAGCGCTGTTCTCGACGACCGCGTCGATATCTCGCTCCGCGCCGCGCACGAGCTTGCCGCGCCCCGCGGACGCCGCAGTCGCATCGAGATCGCCGCGCGAGAGCAGGTAGACGGGCTCGCGCCGTTCCCAGATCACGCTCGACGCGTGCGGCCGGTACACGTTCCAGAACGGGACGGTGGTGTCCTCGGAACCGAGGATGTGGCGGGGAGGGATCGGCAGCGTCGCGGCGTGTTCCGCGAGTTGCGCGCAGGCCGACGGACCACTGGTCTCGAGCAGCGTGTCGCCCCGGAGCGCGACCAGGAGGATCCCCTCGAGGCAGTTGCCGTCGAAGCAGCCGAAGAAGCAGCCGGGCATCGAGCCGAGCGCCCCGGCGCGCACCAGGGACTCGAGAAACACCGTGTGCAGGGGACGGATCGCGAGGAGCCGCAGCACCTCGGCCGTGTCCGCAGACGTGAGCGGCCGGATCATCACCCCCGAGAGTAGCCAGAACGCGCGGCGACGCTGTATAACTCCCTGGCAGAGGGGATCCGGGTTGCACCTGGATCCCCTTTCTCGGAGGAGGCCAGGGAGGGGCGCATGGCGGGCTCACCGGAGTTGCAGGGAACCGCTGTCGACGCGCCCGATGATCCGCTCCGGTTCCGAAGGATCCTCGCCCTGCTGGTCCGCTGCCTGCCGTGGCTCGGCCGCGTCAAGGGACACCTCGCCCTGCTGGTCGCGTGCTGGTTCGCACTCGCGGCGGTGACGCTCTCCCTGGTGTTTCTCTTCGTCGTGGTGCTCTGGAACAGCATGCTCGGCGACCTTCCCCTGAGCGCGTTGCAGGCGCAGTTCTTCGGCCAGAACGCGGCGACGTCCGTGGAGGTGACTTCACTCTCGGAGGACGCGCGACGCGCCCTTGCCGGGCGCTGGACGCTGCAGGTCGCGGTCTTCGCCCCGCTCGTCACCGCCGCGATTCTCGGGCTCGTCTACTACCAGATCTGGATCCTGCAGCGCATCAACCACTTCCTGCGGCTCGAGATGGTGGACCGCCTGCAGACCCTCTCGCTCCGCTTCCACGCCGACAGCCGCGTGGGGGACGCGATCTACCGCACCTACCAGGACAGCGCGATGGTCACTCAGCTGATCGACGTGCTGGTGCTCGCCCCGCTCGGCTCGTTCGGCCGCTTCGTTGCCGCGCTGGTGGTCGTGTGTCTCTTCCACCCGCCGCTCGCGCTGATCCTCGCGGCCATCTGGGGACCCGCTCTGTGGCTCGGCTACGTGATCTCCTGGCGAATGCGACGCCGCTTTCGTCTGGCGCGCGAGACGAACAGCGCGCTCACGTCGCGCATCCAGGAGACGCTCGCCGGCATTCGCGTGATCAAGGCCTACGGACTGGAGCAACCGTTCCAGCGGCGGTTCGAGGCCGACTCGATGAGGGCCTTCGCCGCGGCTTACCGCGCGCGAAACCTGTTCGCCGCCCTCGGGGTCTACGCCTTCTGGATCGTCTCGGCCGGGGGCCTGGCCGCGGCGTTCGTCGCGGTCCTCCAGACGATCGGCGGGACGCCGACCTTCGCCTGGAGCCGGCTCGCGGGGAGCGCTGGCTGGCTCGAGGCGACCGCGATCGGCCTCGGGCTCGGGGCGTGGAACCTGGGCCTGTACAACGCGTTCGCCTTCTTCTTCGGCAGCGGGACGGGCTCCGTTCAGCGGCTCTTCGCGGTCTGGGGCCGGACACAGGACATCGCAATCGGCCTCGATCGCGTCTTCGAGCTGCTCGACCTGGAGCCCGAGATCCAGGATCGTCCCGACGCCGTCGAGCTCGGCGGAATCCGGGAGGGCATCGCGTTCGAGCACGTGAGCTTCTCCTACCAGCCCGACCGCCCCGTCCTGCGCGACATCTCGCTCAGCGCAGGCACGGGCGCGATCAGCGCCATCGTCGGTCCGACCGGGTCGGGAAAGACCACGCTCATGGCGCTGCTGCTGCGGCTCTTCGATCCAGAGGAAGGGCAGATCCGCATCGATGGCCGCGACCTTCGCGAGCTCAAGGTCGACAGCCTGCGGCACCAGGTCTCGATCGCGCTCCAGGAGAACCTGCTCTTCGGCACGACGGTGCGTGAGAACATCCGCTACGCGGTTCCCGACGCCACGGATGCCGAGGTGCGCGAAGCGGCGCGGGTCGCGTGCGCCGATGCGTTCATCGAGGATCTCCCGGACGGCTACGACACCCTGCTCGGGGAGCGGGGAACCAAGCTCTCGACCGGTCAGCGCCAGCGCCTCTCGATCGCGCGCGCGTTGCTCAAGAACACACCGGTCCTGATCCTGGACGAGCCCACCTCCTCACTCGACGCCGAGACCGAGCTTCGTCTGATGGACCGACTCGAGGCGTGGGGAGCCGGGCGCGTGATCTTTCTCATCACGCACCGCCTCTCGACGATTCGTCGCGCCGACCAGATCGCCGTGCTCGAGGGCGGAAGGCTCGTCGAGCACGGGTCGCACGAAGAGCTTCTCGCCCGGCCGGCGGGCGTCTACCGCGCGCTCGTGCAGTCCGAGTCTCCCGAGGCCGCATGATGCGCGCTCGGCTGGAGGAGTCGGAGCAGATCTCCACGCGCCAGACGCTGCGGATCCTCGCGCGGGCCATCCGCTACGTCGGACCGTTCCGTGGGCGCATGGCGATCAAGGTCGCGTTAACGCTGCTCAGCATCGCTCCCCTCGTGCTGCTGCCCTGGCCGGGCAAGGTTCTGATCGACCACGTGATCGAGGGCAAGCCACTGGCCCCGGCGCTCGACGGGTTCCTGTGGATTCTGCGCCCGCTCCTCGCCCTGATGGTCGACGCGAGCCGCGAGACGCTCCTGGCGTGGACGATCGCCTTCCAGGCGTTGTTCGTCGTGCTGGTTGGCGTGATGGGGTCGACGGGAAGCCAGCGCGACGAGACGAATGCCTGGCTGTCGCAGGGGCACGACACCGCGACCCGAACCGAGAACGCGGCGAACGCGGGCTGGAGCTTCGCGGGCGGAATCCTCGGCCTGGTCGACTTTCGCTGGACCGTCCGCCTCAGCCAGCGCATCAATCACCACTACCGGAGCCGACTCTTCGAGCGGATCCAGTCGCTGCCGATGCGGCTCTTCGATGACGAACGCATCGGCGACGCGGTCTACCGCGTCATGTACGACACCCCGGCGATCACCGAGGCGGTCTACCGGGTCGTTCTCACGCCGCTCGTGGTCCCGATCGCGCTGCTCGTCTTCGCATTCGTCATCGAGGATCAGTACGGCGAGCATCCGCTGCTCTTCTGGACGGCGCTCCTGTTCGGACCCGGCGTACTGCTGGTCACCTTCCCGTTCTCCGGGATCATTCGCCGGACCGGCGATCGCAGTCGCAAGGCCGGGGCGCTGACGACCGCTACCCTCGAGGAGGGAATGTCGAACGTCCTGGCTGTCCAGAGCCTGGGCGCCACGGCTCGCGAGCAGAGCCGCTTCGACCGCGACAGCTGGACCTCCTTCAGCAAGTACCGGGCCTTCGTCCTGGCCGGGATCGCCACCTTCCTGGTGGCCATGATCCCCGGCCTCCTCATCATCCAGCAGGGCGTGCTGTACATCGTCGGGCTGATCATCGACGGCTCGCTGACGAAGGGCGACTTCACGGTCCTGTTCTTCTACTTCGCGACGATCTTCCTGCTGTCGCTCGAGCTCGGCGCGGTCTGGATCCGCGTGCAGGGGGCCGCGGCCGGGCTGCATCGGGTCTTCTTCCTGATGGACCTCCCGGCCGAGGAGGAGCCTCCGGGCACGGCCGAGCTGAGCGAGGTGCGCCGGGAGATCCGGATTGAAGATGTCCACTTCGCGTACGACGACGGAACGGAGGCGCTCGCTGGCGTCAGCCTCGAGGCGCGCGTCGGGGAGATCACGGCGCTGGTCGGACCGGCGGGGGCGGGGAAGACCACGCTCGTCTACACGATCCCCCGCTTCATCGAGCCGGGGGGAGGCCGCGTCTGGATCGACGGGGTCGATGCGGCGACGGTCTCTCGCGAGTCGCTGCGGGCCCGGGTCGCGTTCGTGTTCCAGGAGAGCCAGCTCTTCGACGGGACGATCGAGGAGAACATCCGGCTGGGGAAGCCCGCTGCGTCGGAGTTCGAGGTCCGGCGCGCCGCGCAGATCGCGGGCGCGGACGAGTTCATACGAGAGCTTCCGGACGGCTATCAGACGCCGCTCGGCCGCGCGGGCGCCAAGCTCTCGGTCGGCCAGAAGCAGCGGCTCGCCATCGCCCGCGCCCTGGTTCGCGAGGCGCCGATCCTGATCCTGGACGAGCCGACCTCGGCGCTCGACCCCGAGACGGAGCGCCGCCTGGTTGCCGCGCTCCGCGAGGCTGCGCGCACGCGGATCGTGTTCGTGATCGCGCACCGCCTGTCGACGGTCCGCGCCGCGGACCAGATCCTGTTCCTCCAGGCGGGCCGCGTCATCGAGCGCGGCACGCACGCGGAGCTCATGACCGGTCCCGAGGGCTCCTACCGGCGCTTTGTTGAGCTGCAGACCCGCGGCCGCCGAGTCGGCTGAGCCGGGAAGAGGAGAAGTGGTGAGATACCGAGACAGGTCGATCATCGTGACCGGAGCGGCGTCGGGATTCGGCGAGGCGACCGCGAAGCGCTTCGCGTCCGAGGGAGCGCGCGTGGTCGTCGCGGACGTGGACGAGGCCGGGGGAAGCCGCGCGGTGTCCGAGATCATGGACGCGGGCGGCGCGGCGGTCTTCGTCGCGACCGACGTCTCGCAGAGCTCCGACGTGAAGCGACTGGTCGCGGCGACGCTCGAGCAGTTCGGCCGGCTCGACGTCATCGTCAACAACGCCGGTGTCGCCCACCGGGCGATGCCGATGGCGGAGCTTCCCGAGGCGGACTACGACCGGGTCTTCGCGACGAACGTGAAGAGCGTCTATCTGTCGGTGGTGCACGGCGCACCGGCGCTCGCGGCGCAGGGGGGAGGCGCGATCGTGAACATCGCCTCGATCGGCGCCGCGCGCCCACGACCGGGCATGACCGCCTACAACGCGACCAAGGGAGCCGTGACGACCCTGACGCGGGGGCTCGCGGTCGAGCTGGCGCCACAGCGGATCCGCGTCAACGCGGTGAACCCGCTGGCCGCCGACACCGCCTTCATGAAGACCGCACTGGGAGTCGAGTCGCTGCCCCCCGCGATTCGCGACGCGCTCATCGCCGAAGTGCCCCTGGGCCGCCTGACCCTGCCCTCCGACGTCGCCAGCGCCGTGCTGTTCCTGGCCTCCGACGAGGCGGAGTTCCTGACGGGCGTCTGCCTCGACGTCGACGGCGGCAAGGGGATCTGACCGGCGCCTACAGGTAGTGCGAGCGGCGCTTCACCGCGAGCGCGCGCTCGAGGTAGAAGATCTCGACCGGCTTCTCGCCCTCGTCCGAGCGGTCGTGCTTGTGACCGCGCAGCGTGACCTCGAGCAGACCCAGGTCGCTGCGGCCCGGGTAGTCGCGCTTCGCGACGATCTCGGTCGCGGCGAACACCGTGTCGCCGGTGAAGATCGGCGCCGTGTGGCGGCCGGTCTTGTAGACCACGTCGCACGGGCTGTTGTCGCCGACGTCGGGACAGGAGAGCCCTAGACAGAGCGCGAAGGGAATCCCGCCGTAGACGACGAGGCGGCCTCCGAGGTAGCGCGCCGGGTCCCGGTCGATCATCGTCTGGTTGCAGTGCACCTGCGCCGTGTTGTCGAGCATCCCCGTCAGGAAGATGTGCTCGTCGGTGACGACGCGACCGCGGGAATGCTCGATCGTGTCGCCCGGGGTGAAGTCCTCGAAGTAGGTGTCGTCGTTCGACAGGTGAGAGAGCTCCGCATAGGCGGTCCGGTCCCGATAGGGTGGAACGAAGGGCTCGATCTCGACCGGCTTGGGCTCGAGCTGTCCGGCGCTGACCTCCCGGGAGGGATCGCTCTTGAAGACCTGGACCTTGCGTTGGTAGGCAATCACGAGCTCGCCGGTCTGCTTGGAGCCGAGGCTCTGCACGTGCACGACTCCCCGGTCGGGATTCCGCGACGAGGGGGTCACGCCGAGCACGGTCGTCTCGACCTCGATCGTGTCGCCGACATGGACCGGCGCCCCGAAGCGCATGTCGATGTACTCGAGGTTGGCGCGCGCGTTCTCCGAGATGTCTTCGACGGTCTGGCTGAATGCGACCGCCATGACCAGCCCGGGGGGAGCCACCAGCCCGTCGAAGCCGTAGGCCTGCGCGTAGCGGAGGTTCTTGTGCAGCGGGTTGGTCGTCATCGAGAAGTCGGTGAAGTGCGCCAGCAGACCCTCGTTCACGGTCCGGCCTCCCTTGTGCCGGAAGACCTGGCCCACCCTGAAGTCCTCGAGAAAGTTCCCAGTTTTCTTTCGAATCACCGCCACGGATAGTCCCCCTGGAGCGTCAGGCGGGCGAGTCTACACCCTCCGCGAGCAGGAGCGAGCGGACCGCACCTGCGAAGTAGAAGGAGCCGGCGACGACGAGAAGCTCGCCGGGGCGGAGTGCCGCGAGCGCCGTCTCGAGGGCGGCGGCGGGCGTCTCCCGCTCCTCGACCTGCTCGAGACCGCTCGCCCAGGCGAGCATCGCCAGGTGCTCGGGGTCGAGCGAGCGCGTCGGCTCGGCGCGCGCGACGACGGCGAGCCGCGCAGAGGGCGCAAGCTCCTGGAGCACACCCGCCGCATCCTTGTCCTTCGAAATCGACAGCATCAGTACCCGGCCCCGGTCCGGCCAGACCGACTCGAGCGAGGAGCGGAGCGCGCGGGCCGACTCCGGAGTGTGTGCCGAGTCGACGATGGCTTCGCATCCCTGGTGCAGTCGGATCCGCTCCTGCCGGGCGGGAAGCTCGAGCTGCTCGAGCGCGGCGAGCTCCAAGGTCCCGAGCGGCCGCTCCAGGAAGATCTCCACCGCGCGCACGGCGAGCGCCAGGTTCGTGGCCTGGTGTGCGCCCAGGACCGGCGCGCGGAGAGTGCGGCCATCGGCGAGGCGGACCTCGAGTCCCGCCTCGCCGGTCTCGACCCGCGCCGGCCGTACCTCGTCGAGCGGCGAGTCCTCGGCAATCGCACGCGCGGCGACCGCCGCCATCGCCTCGCCGGGGAGCGGGCCGTGCAGCAGCGGCACGCGGCTCTTCAGGATTCCCGCCTTCTCGAGCGCGATCGCCTCGAGCGTGTCGCCGAGCTTGTCGGTGTGCTCGAGCTCGAGGCTCGTGATGACGCAGACCCTGGGCACGACGACGTTCGTGGAGTCGAGCCGCCCCCCCAGGCCCACCTCGACCACGGCCGCGTCCACTCCGAGGTCTCGGAACAGCACGAAGGCGAGCGCGGTCGACACGTCGAAGAAGCTCGGTCGCAGGTCCGGGTCCCGCCGCTGGCGCTCGATCGCAGGGACCATGCGTCGCAGGGTCTCGACCAGGGCGGAGTCGGCAACCGGCTCTCCGTCGATCCTGAACCGCTCCCGCCAGCTCTCGAGGTGGGGCGAGCTGTAGGTTCCGACGCGCCGCCCCGCGGCAATCAGCAGGCACTCGGCCGCGAGCGCCATCGAGCCCTTCCCCTTCGAGCCCGCCACGTGGATGCACGAGAGTCCGGTCTGGGGGCTGTCCTCAGCCTCGAGCAGGGTCCGGACCCGCGCCAGCCCGAGCTTCTCGTAGTCGAAGGCCCGGGTGCGCTCCAGGTTCAGGAACCCGTTCAGGTAGCGTTCGACGTCGGCGAGGGTTCGAAGCTCCACTCGGATGGCCTCGGCTCCGATCTTGGCGCGCGGCGCGGCCGCGACGCAGGGGCGATGCGGGGGAGTCTACCGGCTCGCCGAGCTTCCGGGACGCCCGTCGCCCGGCTCGCTCCGCGGCGCGCGGGTCACCTGAGGCCACCGAAGACGGCGAAGATGTGGCTCCGGTACCAGCAGTCCACGTCGCGGAAGCCTGCCGCTTCGAGCCAGAGGAGCTGATCCTCCACGCTCTCCGGCCGATCCTCCCGCATGCGCTCTAGGGCCGAGGCCAGGTCCTCGTCGCTCACGCCGCTCTCTCGCACCTCGCGGAGCCAGGCGTCCTGGTCGCCGATCACCTGATCCGCATTGATGAACGCGCCTCCCGGGGCGAGCGCCCCGAGCACGCCGAGGTACAGGTCGACCTTCTCGGCCTGGCTCGCGTGGTGGATCGAGAGGGCGGAGACGACCGCGTGGTACGGCCCGCCCAGCGGCTCCTTCAGGTAGTCGAGCCGGCGAAACCGGAAGCGGCTCTGCCGGTCGAAGCGAGAGCGCGCCCCATCGAGCATCGCGTCGGAGATGTCGACGAGGTCGATCTGCGCGTTCGGGTACGCCTCGGCGATGAACGCCGCGAGCAGCCCGGTTCCGGCACCGAGATCCAGGACTCGAGCGGCGGCGTCGCGCTCGAAGGGCAGCCTCTCGAGAGCGGTGCCGTAGAACGCGTCGAAGCAGGGCACGAGCTGACGGCGCGACCGGTCATAGCTCTGCGCGAACCGGTCGAAGGCCTCGCGTACACCCATCTACCGGAGGGAAGGAGCGCGCGCGCCGGCGGATCTCGCAGATCTCCCGTCGGGCGGGAGACCTACTGCGCCATGTAGCGCTTCCAGGCGCGGTACTCCCTCATCGCCGCGTCGTTCGTCTTGACCGCGGGGTAGAAGTACCGCACCGCGTGACCGCACTCGGTGCAGATCTTGTAGCAGAACTTGAATCCGTCCACCTCGCGGATGTTCCCGACCATCTCGCGGTTCTCGTCCGTGCAGCAGGTCTGCGGCTGCGGCGGCGAGATGATGCGGCGGGGATAGTCGTTGCGCGGCTTCTCTTCATCCGTGTAACGGATGATGTTGCGGAGGTTCCGCTGGGGCTTGTCTTGTGCGGGCCTGAGATTGCTTCCGATGCGCCTCAAGGTTCTTTCCTTGGCTCCTCTCGGTCTACTGGAGTTCGTGCAGCAACTTCGCCAGGTTGCGGTACTTGGTCGCGCAGGGCGGGCCGTCGGCGTGCCAGTACCGCCAGCGATCCTCCCCGAGGGCCAGGATCGCGGACGACCGGGTTCCGTAGCCCCCGGCGTGGATGCAGACCGCCTCGAGAGGCCGGTCCGCTGGCTCGTGAGTGCGGAGCAGCTCGGCGAGGCCGCCCATGAGCGTCTCGACCGGCGCCTCGAGATCGAGCCGCCGCAGCTCCCCGCGGATTCGCGAGATCTTGGGGACGCTCACGTCGTCGAGATCCCGATTGCAGAGCACGTGGATCCCGGGCTCGAGCGCCTCGGTCTCGACCGCCGCCTCGCGCTGGTGGGTCACGAAGCTCTCCCGGCCATCGGCCAGGTAGAGGTTGAACGGGTTGTAGCTCCCATGGCTCAGCTGCCGCATCTCCTGGGCTGCGTCCCGTGCTTCCTTGTGCCGCAGTGCATCCGTCACCAGCAGCCCTCGCGACCTCCGCTCGGGCCTCCGGTCCTCTGTAGGTCGATTGGTCAGCCCTGCGAACAACCCGTGTGAATTGACCCCCATCCAAGTTCCACCTGCCTCTAGGTCCTGAGGGGCCACGAACGGGGGGCGATCTCCGGCTTCAGGCTGAATCCGCGTCGGTGGCGCGGCCGGACGCGCCAGATATTCGTCACGGTTGGAAGCGACGACAAGTGGAATCCCCGGAACGACGCGATCGAGAACGATCAGGGTGCACATGCGCCGTCCGAGGGCCTGGCCGGAAACTCAGCGCGTCTCAATCGAGTTTACTTTAGCACCACCTGCCTCGAATCTCAATGGAATCGGGCGCTTCTGGGCTTCATCTCCCACGCGGAGGCCATTCGGGAGGCGCGGCGCGGGCGCTAGTCGCGCGTGGCACCGCCGCGCACCACGCGGAGGGGACGCTCCTCGCTCCGGCGCTCCTCGGAGGGGCGCCTCGCGCGCGGCTCCTGGTCCTCGGGCACCCGGAAGTCGAGCCCGTAGCGCCGCAGGACGGGCCCCAGCACGTCGGCGTGGTCCAGCAGGGTCTCCCGGACCGACTCGAAGCCGTGCTGGATCGCGGCTTGCCGCTTCCAGAAGGCCAGGGGGTTCACGTCGAAGAACTCCTCGTCTGTCTCGCGGGCCTCGATCACGACGATGTCTCCCCGGAAGCGGGTGTCGTGCAGGTAGCTCTGCAGGCCCAGCGCCAGCCGCGTGTGGAGCAAGGTCCGGAACGACTGGCTGATGATGGCCATAAGCCCCCGATTTGCCAGGTATTTTCGTGGACCCCTCACGTAGGGGGGGAGCACGTTCAAGAAGGGGCGGAAGGGGTTGTAACAGATGACCAGGTCGGCCCCCTGCTCGATCGCGACGTCGATGTTCGCCGTCCGGCGAATCCCTCCGTCGACGTAATCGACGCCGTTGATGCGGGCCGGCTTGAAGAAGCCCGGCAGGGCGCTCGAGGCCTGGACCGCCTCGGAGATCGAGAGGCCGTGATCGTGATCGGGGCCGAATACGACCCGCTCGGCCGTGTCGAGGTTCGTGGCCGTGACGAACAGGCGGCGCCCGGTCTCGCGGTAGAGGTCGGCGAAATTGTTCGGCATTCCGATCGAGGCGATGTTCCGCGACAGCCAGCGCTCGAGCGCCGCGTTGTCGAACATCCCGGAGGGCAGGATCGCCGAGAGGGGCGGCAGAGCCCGTTTGGGCGAGACCTCCCCCTGAAGCTGCATCAGGAGCCGCTCGAAGTTCGTGTAGCTCGGATTCCGGTAGAGGCGGCGCAGTGCCGGCCCGAGGCGCTCGGGGAGATCGGGGAGGACGGAGACCAGGTCCAGGATCAGGCCCGGCAGGAAGGTGGCAACCTGCGTGCCGACGAGCATCGGACGGACCAGCATCTCCTTCAGGTTCAGGCGGTAGAAGTCGGTCGGCCGCATCTGCGAGAAGCGGGAGGAGCTTCCATCGAGGATGCCGATCGCCTCGCGCGGGCTCAGTCCACCCGCGAGTGCGGTGGCCAGGAAGGCGCCCGCCGAGAGGCCGACGTAGATGTCCAGCTCGTTGACCTTGCGCTCGCCCAGGAAGTCGTCGAGCGCCTTGAGCCCACCCACCTTGAAGGCGCCGCCGGAGACGGCTCCGCCGGCCAGGACCAGCGCCACCTTCGGATTTCTCGGCGGGGGGTGCCCCGAGCTTCGCTGGATCAGCGTGAGTCCCACTCGTCCTCCCGGTCAGACCGGTGCAAGCGCGGGCCGGGCCCGCCTCGCCCGACGGCGCCTCGCGTCTGCCGGGTAGGCAGTGCTGCGAGCCGCCCCTGACTCCTACTTCTGAAATCGGCCTCTGCCGGGGGGACTCAAGCGATCGAGGGCTCGTCCGAGGCTGCATTAGACCGGCACGGCACCGCGAATCCCTCGGATTCAGCTTAAAGCTGGCGCGGCGCGTCACGTACGTCAACCGGGAGCAACTTTCCCTTTAGGGGGAACCGCGCGCAGTCCCCCGCCAGCGCCGCAGCCGGACTCCCGAGTGCCACGAAAAGCACTTCAATGTCGGGCAGTTACCCTGGGAGCCCGGTTGACACCCGCGGGGGGGAAGGCCTAATTTGGTTGGTGCGCGAGGCCGAATAGGCCCTGTGTAGAGAGGATCTCAGGAGTTGATGGCGGAGACGGGCGTTCTCACGGCTGGAGGCGGCATGGTCGCCTTCGAGCCCTATGATCCCCTGGCACCCCGGCGCCAGGACCGCGCCCTGCGTCGCATCCTGATCGTCTCCATCGCGATTCACGTGCTGCTGCTGTTCGTCTTCTGGGACAGCCTGATCGGGGTGGTCCTCGATGACGAGGACACCGTCACGGTGCGCATGGTCGAGGAGAAGCCGCCCCCGCCGCGGCCCAAGGTGATCGCCCAGACGCGCGTCAACACCAAGGTCCAGAAGAAGCGCGACTACAAGCGCGAGGTCGTGAAGCTCGACGAGATCAAGCGGATGGACCAGGTGAAGATGACCCAGGTCGACCCGCTCCAGCGCATCGAGGCCCCCAAGGTCGTCGACTACCAGGACCTCGACGTGACCAAGGCGAACGTCTTCGCCGAGACCTACGTCCCGCCGAAGCCGATGAAGATCGACACCACGGCCCCTACCGTGAGGACCGTCCAGAGCATGGCGGAGCCGAGCGCGGGCCCGAAGCGCGTGGTGTCCAAGGGAACCTCGGACGCCCCGACCGCCGTCGAGAGCAGCACCCCCCAGTCGGTGCAGGGCGTGCTCTCCTCGCAGACGGTGCAGGGCGCGGACAGCGGCGCGAGGGTCGCGGCGCTGCGCCAGGGAACCTCGGATCGCTTCCTGCAGGGCGACGGCGACGGGAGCAACCTCAGCGGCGAGGCCAAGGATTGCATGAAGGACCCGGTCTGCGTCGCCTACCTCAAGCTGATCGAAGACCGCGTCTACGCGCGCTGGAGCGTGCCGCAGGATGCGGCCGCCGGCCGGGTCGTCCTCTCGTTCCGGATCGATCGGGGCGGATCGGCGCACAACATCCGCGCGAAGCACTCCGACGACTCGGGCCTCGGCAAGACCTGCCTGCAGGCCTTCCGGCACGCGAGCCCATTCCCGCCGCCCCCACCCGAAATCCAGTACCTCGTCAACAAGGGGATCTCGGCCACCTTCCGCTACGGGAACTGATCGCGTGCGCGCCCTCGCTGTGCTCGCGCTTCTCGTCGCGCTCCCCTGCCTGGCGCAGGCCAAGGCGGTCGTCCATTACGATCCCGAGACCGGCACGATCGCGCGCATCGAGCGCGACACCAACGCCGACGGCCAGGTGGACCGCTGGGACTTCTTCGCCGGCGGCAAGGAGCCGGTCCGCATCGAGACCGACCAGGACTTCGACGGCCAGGTCGACCTCTGGCAGTTCTACGAGGGGCCGAAGCTCGTCCGTCAGGAGGAGGACCAGTCCCGCAACGGCAAGATCGATACCTGGGTCGAGCTCGACAGCCAGGAGCGGCCGGCCAAGCGCCGGCGCGACACGACGGGCGACGGCCGCGCGGACAGCGTGCTCCTGTACCGGGACGGCCAGAAGGCGCGCCTCGAGAAGGACACCGACGGCAACGGGAAGCCGAACCGGATCACGCTCTTCAAGAACGACGTGATCTCCGAGATCACGCTCGACGAGAACGAAGACGGCCGCCCCGAGAGCCGCGCCCGCTTCGACGCGAGCGGCGAGAAGACGCTCGAGGAGCAGGACACGAGCTCGACCGGGCGCTTCGACGTGAGCATCATCTACGTGGGCGGCAAGCGCGTCCGTACCGAGTCCGACACGACCGACGACGGAAAGACGGACACGAAGACGTACTACGACGGCGAGCAGGTCACGCGCGAAGAGCTCGACGCCGACGCGGACGGACGCTTCGAGACCACGGTCCATTTCGAGAACGGCAAGCAGAGCCGCCAGGAGCGCGACTCGAGCGGCGACGGGAAGCCGGAGCTCACCGTCCACTACGACGCGGCCGGTACGCGCGTGCGGGAAGAGATCGACGGCGACGCCAACGGGCGGATCGACACGCAGCGCCGCTACGAGGGGGACCGACTCGTCGAGCAGACCCAGGACACCGACGAGGACGGGAAGCCGGACATCACCGAGCATTTCGAGGCGGGGGCGATCGCGCTCCGCGAGGCCGACTCGAACCGGGACGGGACCACCGACGCCTGGGTCCGCTTCGAGAAGGGCAAGAAGGTCCGGCAGGAGGAGGATCGCGACTTTGACGGGCGCGTCGACGCCGAGTACGACTTTGACGGCGAGACGCTGCTCGAGTCGCGCGAGGACACGACCGGCGACGGCAAGCTCGATCTCCGCGTAGTCTTCGAGGGCGAGAAGCCGTCGCGGCGCGAGAGGGACCTGGACGCCGACGGCAAGCCCGACCTCGTCGAGACGCTCGAAGGAGGCGTCACCGCCCGGCAGGAGGTAGACGAGGATCTCGACGGCCGGGTCGACCTCTGGAACTTCTTCTCGGAGGGCGTGCTCGAGAAGCAGGAGCGCGACTCGACCGGCGACGGCCAGGCCAACCTCTGGATCACGCTCGACCCGGAGACGGGCGAGCAGACCCGGGTCCTCGAAGACACGAACGCCGACACGCGAGTGGACTCCTGGAGCGACTTCGAGTCGGGCGTCCGGACCGCTCAGGAGTTCGACACCAACTCCGACGGCGAGCCGGACCGCTTCCTCACCTTCAAGAATGGCGCGCCCTCGACGCTGCGCGAAGACCGCAACCACGACGGCCGGCTCGACTACCGCGCCAGCTACGACGACACGGGTACGATCGGCCAGGACGAGACCGACGCGGACCACGACGGAGTATTTGAGCAGCGCGTCCACTTCGCCGGAGGCCTGCGCGCGGTCGTCGAGCTCGACCGGGACGGCGATGGCCGGCCGGAGGGGAAGACCTTCTACGACGCCACCGGTGAGGTGCGCACGCGCGAGGAGCGCGACTCGGACGAGGACGGCCGCGCCGAGACGACGACCTTCTTTACCGAGGGCCGGATGGTTCGGCAGCAGCACGACACGGACGCCGACGGCAAGGTGGACCAGTGGATCGAGTTCGACGAGCAGGAGCGACCGAAGGTCGACCGCGCCGACCGCAACAAGGACGGCAAGCCGGACGCCTCCAAGATCTACGTGGCGGGCGTGGAGACGGAGCTTCGAGAGGATCAGGACTTCGACGGGAACGAGGACCACCTGACGTTCTACGCCAACGGCGAGCCGGCGCGCTCCGAGGCCGATACCAACGGCGACGGCAGGTTCGATACCGTCGTGCACTTCAAGGCGGGTGCGAAGGAGCGCCAGGAGGAGGACACCAACCACGACGGCCAGGTCGATACGGTCTCCTACTTCGAGGGTGAGCTGCTCAGCCGCCAGGAGGCGGACAGCGACTTCGACGCGAGGTTCGAGACCACCTCCTTTTTCGACAAGGGAGAGCGCGCGCGGATCGAGACGGACTCGGACGGAGACGGCACGCCCGATCGAATCGCGCACTTCGAGCCCGGGAGCGAGGAGCCGGTCCGGGTCGAGCAGGACACCGACCTCGACGGTCGCCTCGACGCGTTCGTGAGCCTGAAGGAGGGCGTGCAGCTCAAGCAGGAGCTCGACACCAACTCCGACGGCAACCTCGACCAGTGGCTCGACTTGGCGCAGGATGGCAAAGTCGTGCAAAAGCGCGAGGACCGGGACTTCGACGGCAAGGTCGACCTGACCGTGCGCTACGACGCGAACTCCAATCCGACCGAGCAGATCGAGGACGCCGACGGCGACGGCAAGCCGAATCGGATCACGCGCTTCGTCGGCAACGCGCCGCGCGAGGTCGAGGAGGACACCAACGGCGACGGCTGTCTCGACCGCAGACAGAAGCTCGGCGAGGACGGCTCCCTCAAGGTGGACATTGCCGACACCGATGGAAATTGCGTACCCGACACGTGGTCGTACGTGGAGGGTGACAAGGTGGTTCGGCGCGAGCTGGACACCAACAAGAACAAGGTGCTCGACCTGTGGGAGTACTACGAGGGGGACGTGAAGACTCTCCAGGCAGAGTCCCGCGGGAACTGCAGCCGGCCCAACGTCCTCTTCATCTTCTCGGAAGACGGCCAGCGCATCCTGGTCCAGGAGGAGGATCGCAACTGCAACGGCCTCCCGGACCGGATGACGCGCTTCGACGAGGCGGGAGTCGCGATCTTCCAGTGCTCTCCCCGCCAGCGGGTCGACCTCGACGCCGGGATCCCGGCCGTGGCGCTCGAGGACTCGATCGAGCCGCACGACGGCTACGCCGATCGTCGCCAGGTCTACGAGGACGGCATGCTGGCGCGCCTCGAGGCAGACACGAACGCGGATCACCGCGCCGACGTCTGGATCCTCTACGTATCGGGGGAGGCCTCGATGCAGGACGAAGACACCGACTTCGACGGCCGGGTCGATCAGCGCTTCGACCTCATCTCGAACAAGCCGGTCGAGCTGAACGGTGACTCCGAGAGCCCAGCCTCGGAGAAGTTCGATCGGATCGGCTGCCGGGGCTTCAACGAGTTCTGGAAGACCGTGGGCAAGAAGAAGAAGTAGGGACCCGCAGGAAATGCGTGATAAGCTTGGGAGATCGGGGCGAGAGAGGCGCCTCCAGACGCTCTGATCGATCGGGAAGGGTCATGGCTCGCGCTGGAAGAGTCCTCCTCCGAATGGGCATCGCAGCCTCGCTGGCGATCAGCCTGGGGTG
>CAZLBF010000011.1:0-4914 GCA_964557495.1 uncultured Myxococcales bacterium
TCGGGACAGACCTCCCAGCACGAGAAGACGCCCACGCAGCGCTCGCGATCGAGCGTGATCTGCCAGAGGCGGGACTCGAAGTGGCTGCCCCCTTCGATGGGCGTCGAGCCACTGTAGTCGAACGTGAGCAGGCCCACGAGCGCGACGCTCGCGACCGCCGCCGCGACGTGGGCGGCCGCGCCGCCGCCCGACAGCCAGACGGCGAAGCCCGAGGCGAGCAGCGCGCCCGCGGCCAGGAGCGCGCGGCGAGGGCCCGGGATCCGGTCGTAGACCCCGAACACCGCCACGGCCAGGATCACAGCGAGAGCCGCGAGCGGAAGGCTCCAGGCCGGCCGGAGCAGAGCGGCCCCGAGCGCCAGGACCAGCGCCGTGGGTGCCGCCCAGGAGGTCGCCATCTCGAGTCGCTCCACCGCTCCGAAGTGCACGCGCCGCATCTCGTCGGTCTTGCTGGCTCCCCCCGCCAGGTAGCGGGGAATGTCCGCGGCGTAGACCGGTCCAAAGCGGGCCTTCCAGCCGGAGCGCCGGCTGAGCTCGCGAGCGCTGACACCGGTCGCGGCGAGCTGCGGCAGGATCGCGCGCCTGTGGCTCACCCGCTCCTCGACGCCCGAGGTCTTGAGGGCCGTGACGACCTGATGCGTCGTCAGGATCCCGCCGGAGGCGGCGCACCACACGTTGATCCCCCTCGAAGGGGCGACGACGACCCAGGCGTCGGCCCCGGCAAGGGCGCGCAGTAGCCGCCGGACCGTGAGCGCGTAGTTCCCGGTCACCAGGACCGGGCTGCCCGGCCCCGGGTCACCGACGGAACGCAGACCGGTGTCGGTCGACCAGGGGACGAGTCGGAGCGCGGTCTGGAGCGCGTCGAGAGCGAGGTCGCGAAGCCGCGTCATTGCGGCCTCTCCGCCACGACCAGCGCGACCGTTCCGAGGCGCGCACGCCGCTCGACCTGAACCGAGAGGCCGGCCTCGCGCACCTCGGCGGCGAGATCGGGGATGGCGCGCGTGGTGCTCCCCGTGACGACCCAGGTGAGCAGGGCCAGGGGCAGGCGCACCCCGCGGTGCAGCCAGCGCTGCCAGCGGCGCCGGGGCGTCGCCTCGTCGACCAGCGCGAGCCGGCCGCCCGGGCGGAGCGCGCGAGCCGCTGCACGCAGCACGTAGCGTCGCTCGCTCGGCGACATCTCGGACAGGACGTAGCTCGCCGCGACGGCGTCGAACGTCGCCGCCTCGAACCCGTCGACCTCGGCCGCGGTGCGCTCCTCGAGGGCCAGGCGGTCGGCCGGCGCTCCGGCGAGCCGCTGCCGCGCGCGGTCGAGCATCTCCGGGCTCTGGTCGATCGCCACGACCTGTCCGCCGCGCCCGATGAGGCGCTCGGTCAGAGCGCCGGTTCCACAGCCTAGCTCCAGGAGGCGCACGCCCGGCTCGGGAACGGCGGCCTCGGCCAGCGCGTCGAGGCTGCGCTCCCAGCTTCCGAGCGTGAGCAGCCGCATCCCCCCGTCGTAGCGCTCCGGGGCCGACTCCAGGATTCGCATCAGCACGAGCGAGCTCACGGTTCCCCTCGAATTATTTTCGTCGACAGTGTCGTCGAAAATAATTCGCGAGTCAAGCGGCTCGGGCGCACGGATCGGACCGAAGCGGCCCCTCCCCGCGCTAAGGTGTCCGCGACAGGCTGAGGATCTGCGACATGCCCGACGAGCCCCCCAGGGACCGCCTCCACGAAGCCCGCTAGTGGAGCGACGCCGCTTCAGTCTGGAGCCACTGCGCCCCTACTCGCTGGGGCTGACCGCGGCGCGCTTCGCACAGTTTCCCGAGGTGGTGAACCGGTTCGAGGGCGGGGTCTACCGGAGGCTGATCCTCGCGGCCGGGAAGCCGCTGCTGGTTCGCGCAAGCCAGGAGGGCGGGCCCGCCGCAGCGACGCTGCGGGTCGAGATCGCCGGCGCGAGCGCGCGAAGTCGCGAAGCGCGGCGCGCGGCGCGCGACCTGCTCGAGCGCACCCTCGGCATCGCGGTCGACGTCCGCCCCTTCTACCGCGCGCTCCGGGGCGACCCGGTGCTCGGCACGCCGATCCGAGCCTTTCGCGGGCTGCGCGCCTGGGGCTTCGGGAGCCTCTTCGAGGCCCTGGTCAGCGCGCTCTTCGCGCAGCAGGTGAACCTGAGCTTCGCCTACGACATCCGGCGCGAGATCTGCCTCGCCTACGGCCGCCGCGCGCGCATCGACGGCGAGACCCACCTCGCGTTCCCGACGCCCCGGCGCCTCGCGAGCGAGAGCGAGGCCGCGCTGCGCGGCTTCCGCCTCTCCGGCTCGAAGGCCCAGGGGCTGCTCCGCCTCGCCCGGGCCTTCCGGAGTGGCCGGCTCGACGAGGCGACGCTCCGCGGACTCTGCGACGAGGAGGTGGTGAAGCAGCTGACCGAGCTGAAGGGGATCGGCCGCTGGACCGCGGAGACGGCGCTCATCCGCGGACTCGGCCGGGGGGACGCGTTTCCGGCCGGCGACCTCGGGGTGACCAAGTATCTGGCCCGGGGCCTGCTCGGTCGCGGAGAGGCGGCAGCCGAGGCGGACATGCGCGCGTTCTCCGAGCGCTGGCGCCCCCACCGCTCGCTCGCCCTGACCTACGCCTACGCGGAGCTGGCGCGCCGGAGCCAGGCCGCCAAGACCTGAGCTGAGGCCCGGCGGTCGACCGGACCTTCAGATCTGGTAGTCGAACCCTGCGATCGGCTCGTCGTCGTGGCGGATCCGCAGCCGCGGGTCCTCGATCGTGACGTTCGCGTTCGCTGGAACCGAGCTCGTGAGCCAGACGTTGCCGCCGATCACCGCCCCCTTGCCCACCACCGTGGCCCCGCCCAGCACCGTCGCGTTCGGATAGATCGTGACGTCGTCATCGAGCGTCGGGTGCCGCTTCTTCCCGCGGTCGAGTCGGCCCTTGCGGTTGGAGAACGCACCGAGCGTCACGCCGTGATACAGCTTGACCCGGTTGCCGATGATCGTCGTCTCGCCGATCACGACCCCCGTGCCGTGATCGATGAAGAAGTGGCAGCCGATGACCGCTCCGGGGTGGATGTCGATCCCCGTCTTGCTGTGCGCGTACTCCGACATGACGCGCGCGATCACGGGCTCGTCCATCCGGTACAGCGCGTGCGCGACCCGGTAGGTCGAGACCGCGAGAACGGAGGGATAGGCGGTGACGATCTCCGCGAAGTTCGTGGAGGCGGGGTCGCCGTGGTGGGCCGCCTGCACGTCGAGCGCCAGGCAACGTCGGATCTCCGGAAGCTGCACGGTCACCCGGGACGCCTTGTCCGTTCCCACGAGACGGGACAGCAGACCGTGGATCACCTCGAGGTCGCTCTCGAGATCTGCGTCCGGCGAGCGGTCGAGGAGCACGTCCCGCAGGCGCTTCAGCACGTCGATCACGGGGTCGCGCGCGGGAACCGCCTCCCGGTGGCTGACCGAAAGCGCGTCGTCACCGCTGCGGAGCACCCGGAGGTGCTTGGCGATGTCCTGGATCGCGTCGGACATGTCGGACCCTCTTCGACCTCCCCGACCCCCGGGACGGCTCAGGATACGGCCAGACCCTGGGAAATCAAAGCGGGTTCCACTGCCTGCCGCCAAGTTGCATCCTCGGTTGACTCGCGGTAGAAACGGAGGACCCCCGGCTCACGAACCCTGCTTCCTCCGGATCGGACGCCAAGGCCGTTGACCGTCTACAGCCCCTCGCGCCTCTCGACATTCGACAACTGCCCCAAGCAGTTCGAGTTTCGCTACATCCAGAAGATCCAGCGCGACACCGAGTCGATCGAGGCATTCGTCGGCAAGCGCGTTCACGAGGTCCTGGAGCGCCTCTATCATCACGTCGCGCGCCACTCGCGTCCCCCGAGCCTTCGCCAGGTGCTCGACCGCTACCGCGGCGACTGGCGACTGCGCTGGCACGAGGGTGTCGAGATCATCAAGCAGGAGAACGACACCGACCACTACCTCGCGTACGGGGCGCGCTGTCTCGAGAACTACTACCGCAGCTACTACCCGTTCGAGGACGGGGAGACCGTCGCGATCGAAGAGAACGTCCAGTTCAAGCTCGACGCCGACGGCCGCTACCGGGGGCGCGGCATCATCGACCGCGTGGTCCGGCGCCGCCCGAGCCACTACGAGATCCACGACTACAAGACCGGCTCCTACCTGCCGCCGCAGTCGCGGCTCGACAGCGACCGGCAGCTCGCCCTGTACCAGATCGGGATCCAGCAGAGCTTGGCCGACGCCGAGCAGGTCGATCTCGTCTGGCACTACCTGTCCTTCAACCGGACGGTGCGCTCGTCGCGCTCGGAGGAGCAGCTGGACCGGCTGCGCGGCGAGACCATCGACCTGATCGAACGCATCGAGGCCACGCGCGAGTTCCAGACCAAGCCCGGTCCCCTCTGCCGCTGGTGCGAGTACCGGGACCTGTGCCCCGATGCGAAGCTCGGCGCGTCGGAGCCGCCCTCGGCGAAGGCCCCCGGCGCGAGCGAGGGGCCGCCTTCGGGCGCCGGGCTGGCCGGAGCTCTCGAGCCTGACCTCCCCCGCTCGGGGGAGCAGCTGGACCTGCTCTAACGCGCCCGGATCGGGGCACCGATATCCCGAGGGATGTCCGCCCCTTCGAACGCCTCGTCCGGGGGCCCTGCCCGGCTCGTCTGTCGCTGCCTCGGGATCTCGAGCCGGCGCATCCTCCAGGTCGTCCGCAGCGGGCGTCTGGGCTCACTCGGCCAGATCCAGGCGGCGACCCGGGCGGGCAGCGGCTGTGGAACCTGCCACGCGGAGATCGAGGAGATGCTCGCTGACCTCGCCGGCGCGCCCTATCCAGCCGCGCAGCGGCTCCAGAATCGACAGGTCTGTCGGAGCGAGACGCACGCCCGCGTCGAGCGCGCACTGCTGGGCTGGATCGGTCCGGGCGTCG
>CAZLBF010000012.1:0-2730 GCA_964557495.1 uncultured Myxococcales bacterium
GTGTTCCACGGCTGGGCGGCGAGCGTCTCGCGAAACAGCGGTATGCCCATGGTCTTGCTGACGGTCGCCTGGCTCTCCTGGATGCCCACTTCGTGGGCCTCGTTGACCAGGTCCGCCGCCGCCCAGGGCGTCGCGGCCAGCGCGCGGTTGAAGGACTCCTCGCTGAACAGCTCCTCGACGAGCACCGTGAAGTTCGCGATGCCGACCTCGTGAATGCCCCGCACCAGCTCGGCGACGTACTCGCGGCTCTTCGCAAAGGCCGTGGCGAACGCCTCGGGCCGGATGAGAGTCGAGAGCAGTCGGGAGAAGCGCTCGACTCCGACGGCGGCGAGGTGGGTCACCAGCTCGTGAAGGTGCTCGGGGGTACGTGCGTGCGCGTCGAAGATCCGATAGTGGCCGACCAGCCCATACAGCAGGTCGTACGCGGGGCGCAGCTCGTCGTGCCAGCGAAGGCCGGCGATCCTGCCGCCCTCGACGAGCTGGAGCCAGAGCGTGTCTCGGCGGCGCTCCTCGAGATTCCAGCCGATGCGGTCCACCTCGTGGATGACTGCCGCCACCTCGGTCGGGTTGGATACGACGATGGCTCCCGCATCGACGAGGTGTCGCTCCTTGACCCGGGGATCGTCCGCCTCGGTAAACTTCACGGATCCCTGATGACCGCACTGCACCCCGGCCGGGAGGCTCTCGCCCGTCACGAGGGCGACCACGGGCTTGGTCACGATGCCCGTCGCCAGCAGCCGCGCCGCCAGTTGCTCCTGGATCCCGCCCGATTCACCGTTGAGCACGATGAAGCGCGTCTGGGCGTCCTGCTCGAGCATCAGCAGAGCTTCGAGAAAGCCGAGCCCCGTGTAGCGGTCCCCGCCGATCGCCCAGGCGAGGCGCGCTCCGACGTCCGCGACCTTCTCGATGATGTCGAAGATGACCGTGCCGCTGCGCCCGACGACGCTCAGCGACCCCGGCTTCTGGAACAGGCGCGGTGGCATGTTGCCGAGCTTGAGAAGATCCGTGCGGCCCTCGTTGCTCTCGACGAGCATGACGCCGGGGGAGTTCGGTCCGATACAGGCCGTGCCGCTCTCCTCGAGAAAGTCCATCACCCGGCTCGCCTTCTCGTAGGGCATGTTCTCGGCCACCAGGATCATGAGCTTCAGCTGCGAGGAGCCCTCGAGACACCCGCGGGCGGCCTCGAGGGTCTGGGCGGCGGGGGCGTAGTTGACCACGACGTCGACGTCTCCGCGAGCCGCCACCGCTTCCTTGACCGTGCGGAAGACCTCGACGTCGGGGATGCCGGAGTTCGGGTACTTGCCGGCGCTCGGGGTCGCCGCCCAGCAGACCTTCGCGCCGAGTGCCTGCATCGCCGTCAGCTGGAAGCGTGCCGTCCGTCCAAAGCCGAGGATGCCGATGCGCGTCCGCTGCTTGGTGCCGAAGACGTTCTCGAGGGTCCGGTCCGGGGTCAGCCACTCGCTTGGATCCATCGTCACGCCCAGCCGAGCGCGGGTCTCGAGCGCGGCCTCGACCTGCTCGGCCAGGTGATTCGCCGTCGCGGTCGGGTCCGGCACCACCCCGAACAGGCGAGTCGTCTTCTCGACGAGGTCGCGCGTCGAGCTCGCGAGCGTCAAGGCGTCCCAGCGGTCCTCGAGTGCACGAAGAATCGGCCAGCTCTCGTCGGGCCGCGGGCCGCTGAAGCGAAGCACCACCGGCACCCTACCGTCAACGGACGTGCAGAACCGCTCCACGGCGCTCACCGTGTCCGGGGCGAGCGCGATGCCACTGATCATGTTGATGACGAGGGCTTCGAGGTCGGAGCGGACGTTGCGGACCATGTCGAAGCTGGCGGCGATCTTCGTCTCGTCAAAATTCCGCTTCAGGTCGATCATTCCGCTCACCGGGATGCTGCGAGAGAGCTGGTCAACGGTGTTCGTCGCCACGCCCGCACCGTTCGAGACCACGAACACACCGCTGCCTCGCTCGGGACTTCGGAGCTCGGGCTGCGGTCTGAAGAGGGTGAGGTTCAGGTCGTAGGGCTCGCCTCGGAAGACGAGGGCGCTCCCGCCGTCCTCGCTCTCGCGGATCAGGAAATCGCTCGGGAGCGGCTCGTGCTCGAGACGCGTCTGCGCGATCCGGTGGTCGAGCTCGCGGAACAGCAGGGATTGGATCCCGGGCAGGTCCTCCTGGGAAACCGGCCGGATCGCCTTCCTCGCCGGTGTCTCCTGATCCTTCGACGCGATGCTGCCTCCGCGGTGCGTACACTTGAATGGGTTTCAACCCGAAGCCTAGCACCGGCCAAGGCGCGGGGCGAAGTTGGAATTCGCGTGCCCGGGCAAGGGATTTCGTGCGATAATCGGGCGGCTGGAGACCGCGATCCGTCGGGGGGAACGCGCGCGGCGGCAAGAGTCGGCATGAGTGATCGCAGATCCCGCGGTTTTCGATTCGCGGCATTCCGGAGCGGCGCCGTCGCGCTGCTCCTGCTCGCCGCGGCGACGTTCGCCGCTCCCGCCCGGGCAGACAATGCCGCGACTCCGGACGGCTCGACCCGTGCCACCGATCGGCCCGGCATGTCGGAGACGGACCTCGCGCGCAGACGGCTCACCGAGCGGGTGGACGAGCGCCGCCCCGAGATCCCGCTGACGCTGAGCTTCCTCGGTCGTCCTCTCATCGTCAGCGGTGAGTCCGAGATCGGGGTGGGCTTCGACCGCCGGCTCGCGTTCGAAGACGACTCGCGCCCGGACGATC
>CAZLBF010000013.1:0-8967 GCA_964557495.1 uncultured Myxococcales bacterium
CATCTACGCCTACGAGTACGACCTAGAGCAGCCGAACCACGAGCACGACTACTACCCCGGGAGCTACACGCGGTACGGGAACGTGAAGCAGCTCGTCGACGAAGTCGATGACCGGTTCGTGATCTACGGCAACGGCGACGAGCTCGCCCTCCGGTTCAATCCGCCCGGCGCGCCCGGGAACGGACAGGCAAGGCGTTACCTCATCTACTCGAACAGCTACTTCAAGGACTCGGCGAGCGATGCCCCGGCCACCGTGGAGCCGCTCCCGTTCGGCGCCATGAGCAACTTCCCGTACGACGAGGCACTCGAGCAGTATCCGGATGACCAGGAGCACAGGGTCTATCGAAAGACCTACAACACGCGTACGGAGCCCTGAGCCGGGGGCCGCAGGAGGGCGCCGCTAGGGATCGGGTGGAGCGTCTCGGGGAAGCTCGAGCAGGAAGCGGGTTCCGCGGCCCTCCTGGCTGTCGACCCAGAGGTCGCCCTGGTGTCGGCGCACGATCTCGTGGGACACGGCCAGGCCCAGGCCGGTCCCGTGGCCGACCGGCTTGGTGGTGAAGAAGGGGTCGAAGATCAGGGACAGCTGCGCCTCCGGAATGCCCGGGCCGTCGTCGTCGACCGCGATGTGGATCCGCTCGCCCGAGTCGTAGCTCACGACGCGGACGCGACCGGGCGGCTCCACGGCGTATAGCGCGTTCACGATCAGGTTCATCACGACCTGGGCGATCTGCATCGGGTGGCAGCGCACGGGCGGGAGCGGAGCCAGGTCGAGGTCCACCCGCTCCTTCACCCGGTTCTGCATCAGCCGCAGGCAGTTTCTCACGACGTCGTTCAGGTCCGCCCACTGCGTGCTCCGGTCGCCGGCACCGCCGTGCGAGAACTCACGCAGCGCCTGAACGATGTCGATGACGCGGGAGACGCCCTCGCGCGACTCCTCGGTGATCGCCTCCAGCTCGCCGACCAGCTCGTGAAGCTCGCGCATGAGCGGCGACATGGCGCTGGAGTAGGTGGCCTCCGACACGATCTCGACCAGCCGCTTGGAGTACTCGATGAGGCGGTTGATGTTGCTCGCCACGTACCCCATGGGGTTGTTGATCTCGTGCGCGACCCCCGCGGCGAGCTGGCCGATCGAGACCTCCTTCTCGGTGCGCTGGATCTGCTCGTTCAGCAGCACCGCGCGCCGCTCGAACTCCTTGGTCTCGGTCAGGTCGCGGATCAGCCCGAGCACGACCGCCTCCTCGTCGAAGCGGACCAGCGACGCCGAGACCTCGGCCGGGAAGGCCCGGCCTTCGGCGCGCCCCAGCTCCACCTCGGGCAGCCGGACCGCGCCCACCTCCGAGGTCCGGCGCAGGACCCGGAGCGCTCGTTCCCGGTCTGCGGCAGTGAACAGCGCGTCGATGCCGGTGCGCAGCAGGTCCCGAGGTCGCTGTCCGAGCAGCTCGCCGGCCTTGGCATTCGCCTCGAGGATCGCGAGCGTCTCCGGGTCCCAGAGCAGGATCCCGACCGTCGCCTGTCCGACGAGGCTCCGGTACTTGCGCTCCGACCGCCTCAGGTCTTGCGTGCGCGCCTCGACGATCGTCTCGAGGTTTCGATTGGTCTCCTGGAGCTTGCGCAGCACCCCCGAGCGCCGCAGCGCGAGCGCACGGCCCGCCGCAACTCCGGCCGCCAAGGCGAGGAGCACGACGAGAGCGACCACGAGCAGCACTGCAAGGCCCGGCACGTTCACCTCACCGAGCGCAGCTGGAAGGAGACGGGTCGGGTCAGGTCGACCTCGAGCCGCTCCGCCGTTCGGGGGTTGAAGACCACCTCGATCTCGGTCGGCACGGTCACCGGCAGCGAGCCCGCCGGGGCTCCCGAGAGCACCCGCATGACCAGCTCCGCCGCCTGCGCTCCGTTCTCCTCGTAGGAGGTGCGCAGTGCGAGCAGCGCCCCTGCGCGTACGTACTGAGCCGAGAGTCCCATGAAGGGGATCTGGTGGTCGAGCGTGTAGAGCAGGACCTGCTCGACCATGCCGCGAGACAGCACCGTGCGGTCGGCGACGGACCAGAGCGCCTCGACCGATCCGTCGAGCCGGGCCAGGCTCTCGCCGAGCTCCGTCGGGTCGTGGACCTCGATCGGCACGAGCTCGAGCCCGGCCTGCCGCGCGGCCTCCCGCGCCTCGCCGACGAGCAACCCGGTCTCGCTCGGGTTGTACAGCACCCCGATCCTCTGCGCCCCGACGATCTCGTGGAGCGTCTCCAGCTGCCGCTGGGGCGGGACGTCGAGCGCCGCCCCGGTGATGCGGCCGCCCGGCCGCTGCATCGACTCGATCAGGCCTCCGGAGACCGGGTTCAGCACCATGGCGAACACGATCGGGATCTCGCCCGTGGTGTCCCGCGCCCAGAGCGTGGCCCGCGTCCCGATCGAGACGATCGCAGCCGGCTCCAGGGCCGCGATGCGCTCCCACTGCGCCTCGTCTCCGGACTCGATCTGCTCGAGGTGAAAGTCGACCGTCTCGCCGAGCTTATCGCGCAGCGCGTCGATGGCGGTCTGATAGGGCGCCGCGTCGGTGGTGCGGAGGGCCACGACGCGCGGCCGATCCTCGGCCCGAACCGGACCTGCGAGCAACATCGCGACCGCGAGCGCGAGCAGTCGGAAGGTGGCCGTCGGCATGCGCCTCAGGGCCTCAAAGCCGCGGGGCTCCGGCGCCTGCGAGCGGCCTCGCGGCCTCGGGGTCCCGCTTCGAGCTACCCGAGGCGCAGATGGGCGCCAATCTCGTCACCGTGACCCCTCCGGGAGCGTCGCGCACGCGCGGATCGGCCCCAGATCCGCGCCGGGCTTCGGCGCTCGAAAATCGCGGTTTGCTGCGCAGCGAGATGCGAACTCGCTAGTGGATTCATCGGATCGCGCGCGCGCATCTCTGTAGAGCCGACCCATCTCAGGTCCGGTAGACTGGGCACCGATGCATGCCTGAGGGCGAGCCTGGGCAGAACTGGCCCGAGGAGGCGAGACCATGCGTTGGGGAGTAATTCTGGTCGTGGCGCTGCTGCTGGCCCCGGTAGGAGCCCGCGCCGCCGAGTACGATCCGCAGCGCGCGGGGCACCCGATACGCATCGCTGCCTACGTGCTGCACCCGGTAGGGATGCTGCTCGACTACATGATCTTCCGTCCCGCGTGGTGGCTTGGGCAACACGAGCCGATCGGTACGATCTTCGGCGTGGAGAAGGATCTAACCGAGGATTCCCGCGCGGACTGATCCGCGCTTCGCGATTTCTGGCACCCGATCCCCGATAAAGGTATGTTTCTTGCTAGAAACATGGACTTTCGGGTGCAAATCGCAGCTCTAGCGCCTGCCGCCGGGCTGCTCGCTCTGATCCTGGCGACGCTGCCCGCCGCGGCCGCCGAGCGGGAGCTTCCGGCGACCACCCTGCGCGGAGTCCTGTTCGAGGGCTTCCGGGTCGGCGAGACCGAGTACGAGGTGCGCGCCGCGAGCGCCGAGGTCGACTGGAACGCGCGGCTCGCCCAGCTCAGCGAGGTGGAGATCCGCTTCCAGGAGGAGAGCCGAGGGCCGGTGCACGTCCGCGCCGACAGCGGCGTCGTGGACCTGGAGCGCCAGAACTTCCAGCTCGTGGGCGACGTCCAGGGCACGACCGAGCGGGGCGAGCGCTTCTTCACCGAGCGCGTCCGCTACGAGCAGGCGACCAACAGCCTCCTGGGCGACGGGCCGGTGCGCATCGAGCGCTCGGGCATGGTCTTCGTGGGCCAGGGCATGACGATCGACCTGGACGCGCGCCAGGTCCGCTTCACGGGCTCGGTCAAGGCCACGGTGCAGCCGCGATGAAGCGCCGAGGGCCGCTCCTGGTGCTCCTGGTCGCCCTCTGCCTCGCGGCCGACTCGGATCCGGGCTCCGGAGATCCGGGCTCGGGGTTCGGCATCTCGCTCGATCGGAGCCAGCCGATGGAAATCGAGTCCGACGAGCTCGAGGCCTCCAGGCGCGAGGACGGCCGCCAGCGGGTGGTCTTCAAGCGGAAGGTCCGGCTGAGCCAGGCTGACCTCCGGATCGGCTGCGACTGGCTGGAAGCGTTGTACCCCTCGAAGGGCGACGGTGCACCCGAGAAGATCACCTGCCGCGGCGCGGTGACGATTCGCCAGGGGGACGTCGAGGCGAAGTGCGACGAGGTCGTCTTCGTCCGGGCTCGGAACCAGGGCGTCTGCGTGGGTCAGCCGGCCGAGCTGCGGCGTGGCGAGAACGTCGTCGAGGGGCCGCAGATTCACTTCGACACCCTGAACGAGACGATCACGGTCAAGGGGGGCGTTCGGATCCACGTGCGGCGCGAGGTGTCCTCGGAGTGACGTCGACGACGCTGCATGCCGCCGAGCTGGTCAAGCGCTTCGGAACGAAAGAGGCGGTCCGGAACGTGCATCTCGCTGTGGCCCCCGGCGAGATCGTGGGACTACTGGGGCCGAACGGCGCGGGCAAGACCACGACCTTCAACATGATCGTGGGCCGGATTCGGCCGACGGGGGGGCACGTCTACCTGGGCGATGAAGAAATCACCAATCTGCCGATGTATCGAAGAGCGAGGCGGGGAATCACCTACCTGCCGCAGGAGCCATCGATCTTTCGGAGATTGACGGTGGAGGAGAACATCCTGGCGATTCTGGAGACGCAAGGCCTGCGGCGCCGGGAGAGGAAGGAACGCCTGGGGCAGCTCCTTGCCGAGCTCGACCTGACCGAGAAGGCGAAGCAGCGGGGGGCGACACTCTCCGGCGGGGAGCGCCGGCGAGTCGAGATCACGCGGGCTCTCGTCCTGAACCCGCGCTTCATGCTGCTCGACGAGCCGTTCTCCGGCATCGACCCGATCGCCGTGATGGAGATCCAGAAGATCGTCGGTCAGCTGCGCGAGCGCGGCATCGGGCTCATCATCACCGACCACAACGTTCGCGACACTCTGTCGATCTGCGACCGCGCCTACATCATCAAGGACGGTCGGATCATTCGAGAAGGCACGCCGCCGGAGATCGCCGAAGATCCCACCGTTCGCGAGATCTACCTGGGTCAGAACTTCCGTCTAGACCCGGCCGTGGCCCACTGATGGCACTCGAGCTCAGACAGCAGCTCAAGCTCTCGCAGCAGCTCGTCATGACGCCGCAGCTGCAGCAGGCGATCAAGCTGCTCCAGCTCTCACGGCTCGAGCTCGTGAACACCGTGCAGCAGGAGCTGGTCGAGAATCCAGTCCTCGAGGAGAGCCTCGAGGAGGACAACGGAGACGGAGCGAGCGAGATCGACGGGGAGGGGCCGGAGCCACTGGAGACGGCGGAGAGCGCGGCCGCCGAAGAGCTCGCCGCGGCCGAGCAGCCCGAGACGCCCGAGCCCGAGGTCGCCGACGGTGAGACCGTCGAGCCGACGGCCGAGGACATGGTCGGAGACGTGGACTGGGAGAGCTACATGGAGTCCCGTCCGCAGACCAGCCTCGCCCAGAACGACGAGCGCCCCTCGATCGAGGACAACCTGACTCCGCGCGAGTCGCTGTCAGACCACCTGCTCTGGCAGCTCGGCTTCGCAGATCTCTCGGATGCCGAGAAGGCGATCGGGCTCGAGATCATCGGGAACCTGAACGAGGACGGATACCTGGAGGAGGACCTCGAGACCCTCGCCGACGCGTTCAGCCTGTCGCCCGAGATCGCCGGGAAGGTCCTGTCGCGAATCCAGGCGTTCGACCCCGTCGGCGTCGCGTCCCGCTCACTCTCCGAATGTCTCCTGGTGCAGTGCTGCATTGGCCACATCGAAGATCCCCTGGTGATCAAGATCATCAGCTCGCACCTGGACCTGCTGCAGCGCAAGGACTACCGGGGCATCGGGCGGATCGAGGACGCCACGATCGAAGAGGTTGCGGTGGCGGCGGACGTGATCGCGCACCTCGAGCCGCGACCGGGTCGGCGCTTCTGCGAGGACGAGCCGATCTACATCACGCCCGACATCTTCGTCTACAAGCTCGGTGACGAATACCACGTCGTGCTCAACGAAGACGGCATGCCGAAGTTGCGCGTGAGCAGCGCGTATCGGCACGTCCTCCAGCGCAACAGCGAGTCGTCCAAGGCGACGCGCCAGTACGCGCGTCAGAAGCTGCGCCGCGCCGTGTGGCTCATCAAGTCGATCCACCAGCGCCAGCGCACCATCGTCAAAGTCGTGCAGTCCCCGCTGCGGTTCCAGCGGGACTTCTTCGACCAGGGGACGGAGCACCTGCGGCCCCTGAACCTGCGCGACGTCGCGGACGACATCGGGATGCACGAGTCGACGGTCAGCCGCGTCACGACCAACAAGTACGTGCAGACGCCGCACGGAATCTTCGAGCTGAAGTACTTCTTCAACTCGAGCATCCAGACCTCGGACGGCTCGTCCATCGCCTCCGAGAGCGTGAAAGAGAAGATCCGGGAGATCATCCGAACCGAGGACCCGCGCAGGCCGCTCTCCGATCAGCGCATCGCCGAGGTTCTGAGCGACTCGCACATCAAGATCGCGCGCCGTACCGTCACCAAGTACCGCGAGTCCATGCGGATCCTGTCTTCGACACGCCGTCGCAAGATCGGCTAGACTGGGCGCCCGCCCGTGCCGCGGATCGCCCGTAGCACCGCGGACAGATCAACGATGAAGCTCACAGAGATACTGAATCCCGCCGCCTGCGTCGTCGACATGACGGCTCGCACGAAGAAGGAGGCGCTGCGCGAGCTCTCCAGCGCACTCGCGAACACCTTCGATAGCCTCGACGCAAACGAGCTTCTCGGCCTGCTGCTCGAGCGAGAGAACTTGGGCACCACCGCGATGGGAGACGGCGTCGCCATCCCCCACGCGCGCCTCGAATCCCTCGACCGTCTGCTCGCCGGCTTCGGTCGCAGCCGGTCCGGTATCGACTTCGATGCGATCGATGGGAAACCGACGCATCTCTTCTTCCTGCTGGTCGCGCCGGGCAAGGAGGGCAGCGCCCACCTGCTGACGCTCGCCCGTCTCTCCCGCCTGCTGGCCAAGCCCGACTTCCGCACACGCCTTCTCGAGCTGGACTCGACGGAAGATCTTCTGGCGACCTTCCAGGAAGAGGAGTAGGCGGCGCCGGCCATGCCGACCGAGAGTGTCGAGCCGGTTCGCGTACACGGCACGCTCGTAGATGTCGCCGCCGTCGGGCTGCTGCTCATCGGGCGCAGCGGAATCGGAAAGAGCGAGTGCGCGCTCGAGCTCGTGATGCGAGGACATCGGCTCGTCGCCGATGACGTGGTCCTGATCACGCTCGGCGAGTCTGGACGCCCCGAGGGATACAGCCCCGAGCTGGTGCGGCACTACCTGGAGCTGCGCGGGATCGGGATCGTGCACGTGCCGAGCCTGTTCGGCTCGAGTGCCGTCTCGGATCGGGGGCCGATCGACCTGGTCATCCACCTCGAATCCTGGGAGGCCGAGGCCGTAGAGCGTCTGGGCCTGGAGCGGCACACGGAGCTGATTGCCGGGGTCGAGGTCGACGCGCTCCGTCTGCCCGTGGCTCCGGGCCGAAACGTGGCCGCGCTGGTCGAGGTGGCGGCCCGGAACCTGCGGATGCAGCGGAGCGGCAGGGTCGCCGCTGCCGAGCTGGACGAGCGCGTGATGGAGACCCTGCGAGGGAAGCTCCTATGAGCGCCCTGCGACCACCCCGAGGAGTTCGTATGATCCCGTGCCACGTTCGCGAGGGAGGGAAGCAGGCTTGATCGGCGTCGTCATCGTCACGCACTACCACCTCGCCGAGGAGTTCCTGCAGGCCGTGCAGCTCATCGTCGGGCGGCTCGAGAACTTCTCCGCCATCGGTCTCGATCCCGCCGCCTCCCCGGAGTCGATGCGCACCCGCATCGAGAAGGCGATCCGTGAGGCCGACCAGGGCGAAGGCGTTCTGATATTCGTCGACATGTTCGGCGGCACACCGTCGAATCTGTGCTTGTCGTTTCTCGACGAGGATCGGGTCGAGGTCGTGACCGGCGTCAACCTGCCCATGCTGGTGAAGGTGGCAGGGCTCCGCGAGCCGATGCCGATTCACGACGTGGCCGACTTGGCGCGCGAGTACGGGCGCCGCAACATCTCGGTCGCGAGCGACCTCCTGTCGGGGAAGGAGCGATCGGAGACCCCGCCGTGAGCCGGGCGGAGCGAGAGTGTGTGATCCGGAACGAGCTCGGGCTGCACCTGCGAGCGGCGGCCGTGTTCGTGAAGGTGGCAGAGAGCTACAAGAGCGACGTGACGCTGTTCAACGCCTCGCTCTCCGCGAATGGCAAGAGCATTATCGCGCTCGCCACGCTGGCGGCGGCCAAGGGAACTCCGCTCCGCGTGGTGGCCGAGGGTCCCGACGCGGCCGACGCCGCCGAGGTGCTCGCCCGGCTCGTGGAGGACCGCTTCGGAGAGGACTCGTGACGACGCGCCACAGCGAGCGGCGCGGCACGCCGGCCTCCCCTGGCATCGCGATCGCTCCCGCCTACGTCCTGCGCCGCGAGCGCCTGATGATTCCCGAGTACCAGATCGAGGAGTCGCAGACCGACGCCGAGGTCGAGCGCCTCGAGCGCGCCTTCGCGAAGGCGCGCGCCGACATCGAGAAGATCCGGGCCGACTTCGGAGACACCGGCCTGGTCGGGAACATCCTGGAGTCCTACTCGCTGTTCATGGCGGACCCGACGCTGCGCGACCAGGCGTTCCGGGAGATTCGCGACTCGCGGCGCAACGCCGAGTGGGCACTGAGCCTCGCGGGGCAGCGGATCGAAGCGCTGTTCCACTCCATCGGGGATCCGTACATCCGGGAGCTCTCGAGCGACGTCAGCTACAGCCTGCGGCGCGTGCTGCGCGCGCTTCTGGGTCACGAGCCCGAAGGGCTCAAGAACGCGCCACCCGGCGTCATCGTCGTGGCCGAGGACCTCTCGCCCGCCGAGGTGGCCCAGGTGACCCGCGCCGACATCGCGGGCCTGGTGACCGAGGCCGGCTCCCGG
>CAZLBF010000014.1:0-6400 GCA_964557495.1 uncultured Myxococcales bacterium
GGGGCGCGCTCGCGTCCTCCAGGCGGCGCACGGCCTCGACCCAGGGGCCGGCCGCATTGATCACGGCGCGCGCCTGCACGCGGACGCGGCGGCCCGTGAGCCCGCACTCCGCCTCCACACCCGCGGCGCGGCCTCCCTCGAGCAGGATGCGGTCGACGCGCGCGTGATTCAGCGCCAGTGCCCCGGCGCCTACGGCGGCGCGCAGGTTGGCCAGCACCATGCGGGCGTCGTCGGTCAGGTACTCGCGGTACACGCAGGCGAACTTGAAGGTCGCGGTGTCGAGCACCGGCTCCTCGAGCTCGATCTCGCTCAGCCCCCAGTTCCGGTGCCGGTCGCGAGTCTCCACGGCGCCGAGCTTCTCGTAGGTAGTGATCGCGACCCGGAACTTCATCAGGCCCGCGCGCGAATGGGTCGGAACGACCACCCAGTACGGCTCGGCGAGGTGCGGCGCCAGGCCGTGGATCGCCTTGCGCTCGAGGGCCGTCTCGCGCACCAGCGTGACGTCGCCGAGCGCCAGGTAGCGCAGCCCGCCGTGGATCAGCTTCGAGGACTTGCTCGAGGTGCCGCACGCGAAGTCGGCCGCCTCCAGCAGCGCCACCGAGGCGCCGCGCAGCGCCGCCTCGCGCGCGATCCCCGCGCCGCTGATCCCGCCCCCGATCACCACCACGTCGAAGCGCTCGCGCTCGAGCGAGTCGAGCGTGCGCGCGCGTTCCGGTGTCGAGATCGCGTAGCGACTCACGGTTGCGAGATCCTAGCCCAGCACCTCGTTACAATCGCGCCTCCATGTCGCGACTCCCAGTCACTATCGGCCCCGTTCGCTACGCGCTGGACCTGCACGTCGACCCGTCGCAGGACCGCTTCTCCGGCGAGGCGGAGATCCTCCTCGACGTCGCTCGCGGTACCGAGACGGTCGAGATCCACGCGGTCGATCTCGAGATCGAGAGCTGCGAGCTGGAGGACGCGAAGGGGCGAGTCGAGGTGCGGAAGCTCGTGGCGCGCCCGGCGCGGGAGTCGCTCGAGCTGCGCCTGTCGCGCGCGCTCCGCCGCGGCCGGGCCACCCTGCGCCTGCGTTGGACCGGTCCGCTGCGGACCGACCTGCGCGGTCTGTACCTCGCCCGCTCGGGCAAGCGTCGCTACGCCACCACGCAGCTCGAGGCGGCCGACGCGCGGCGCATGTTCCCCTGCTTCGACGAGCCGGACCGCAAGGCCCGCTTCCGGATCTCGGTGACGACTCCCCGAAAGCTCGCCGCGGTCTCGAACGCTCCGATCGAGCGCGTGCGAACCCGCGGCAGGCTCAAGACGATCGAGTTCGCCGAGACGCCGAAGCTCTCGACCTACCTGATCGCGCTCTCGGTGGGCGAGCTCGAGGCCTCGCGGCGTCGCTACTGCGGCAAGACGCCGATTCGCGTCTGGTGCGTCCCCGGGAAGCGTCACCTCGCGGGCTTCGCACTCGAGGCGGCCGTCGAGTCGCTGGCGCGGCTCGAGCGCTACTTCGGAATCCCGTATCCCTACGCGAAGCTCGACCTGATCGCGGTGCCCGACTTCGAGTTCGGGGCGATGGAGAATGCGGGCGCGGTCACGTTCCGCGAGAGCCTGCTCCTCACCGATCCCAAGACGCTCAGCTTCGCCGAGCGCAAGCGCGTCGCCGAGGTCATGGCCCACGAGCTCGCGCACATGTGGTTCGGGAATCTCGTGACCATGGCGTGGTGGGACGACCTCTGGCTGAACGAGGCGTTCGCCACCTGGATGGCCTTCACGATCGTCGACCAGTGGAAGCCGGAGTGGAAGCTCTGGCTCGACTTCGAGCATGCCCGCGGCGCGGCGCTGGGCGAGGACGCGCTCCGGAACACCCACCCGATCTACATCGACGTGCAGACGCCCGACGAAGCGACCGAGAACTTCGACCTGATCACCTACGAGAAGGGGGCCGCGGTGGTGCGCATGCTCGAACGCTGGCTCGGCGCGCCGGCCTTCCGCCGGGGCGTCCGCAGGTACATCCGCCGGCACCGCGAGGGGAACGCGCGCGGCGCGCAGCTCTGGGACGCGCTCGAAGAGGCCTCGGGCCAGCCAGTCCGCAAGGTGGCCGAGTCCTGGATCGAGCGGCCGGGCTTCCCCGAGCTGCACGTGCGTCTCGCGAGCCGCGGCGGCCGTGCGACGCTCGTCGCGTCGCAGTCCCGCTTCTTCTCCAGCCCGCGCGTCGCCGCGAGCGAGCGGCGCGCGCGCTGGCCGATCCCCGCGGTGCTGCGCTTACAGCCGGCGCGCGGACGCCCGAGGCTCGAGCGCCACCTGCTGACCCGCGCGAGCGAGCGGATCGACCTGGGCGAGGCGGGGTCGCTGCGCTGGGTCTACGCGAATGCCGAGGAGTCTGGCTTCTACCGGCCGCTCCACGACGCGCGCCTGCTGGCCGCACTCGGCCCCGAGCTGGGGCGCCTCTCCGCCGCCGAGCGCATCGGGATCGTCGGACACCAGTGGGCCGGGCTGCGCGCCGGCTCGGCCAGCCTCGCCGACTTCCTCGGCCTGGTCGAGGCGCTCCGGGAGGAGCCCGAGCCCGAGGTGCTCGAGGCCCTCGCGGGTCCGCTCGCCGTGCTCGCGCGCTCGGTGGCGCACGCCGCCGGCGGCGACGTGCCGGAGCGCCTCCGCGAACGGCTGGCCGCGCACTTCGTCCCCGCCTTCGACGCGCTCGGCTGGCAGACCCGACGCGGCGAGAGCGATGAGCTGCGACTGCGGCGCGCGGCGCTGCTGCGCCTGGCCGGCGGAGTCGCCGAGGCGCCCGAGCTCATGCGAGAGGCTAGCCGGCGCATCTCCGACTACGTGCGCGATCGATCGACGCTCGACCCGAACCTGGCCGGCTCCGTGGTCGAGATGGCCGCGCGCGCCGGCGACGAGCGGCTCTGGGAGACCTACGTCCGCCTGATGCGCCGCGCGAAGACGCCCCAGGAACGGACGCGCTTCGAGCTGGGTCTCGCGGGATTCCGCGATCCGCGACTGGTAAGGCGTACGCTGGAGCTCTCGCTCGGCGGCGACGTCCCGACACAGGACGTGGTGCCGCTGCTCGTGCGCCTGCTCGCGAACCGCGAGGCGCGCGAGGCGACCTGGCGCTTCATCCAGAGACGCTGGAAGGCGCTCGGCCCCAGGGTCTCGCCGGGCCTCGCACCGCGGCTGGTGGCGGCACTGCCCGCGCTCGAGACGCGCGTGCACCGGCGCGAGGTCGCGGCGTTCGTCCGGGCCCACCCGCTCCCGACCGCAGCGCGCGCCCTCCGCCAGGCGCTGGAGCGCTTCGACGCCGATGCCGAGTTCCGGCGCCGAGCGGCACCCGAGCTGCGCCGCATACTAGACTGAAGCGCGAACTCCAGGAACGGGAACGGGAGGAGCTCGAAGATGTCCCAGCTCGCCACTCGCGACTGCGTGCCGTGCAAGGGGGGCATACCTCCACTCGAGCCGGCGGAGATCCGCCCGTTGCTGGCGCAGCTCGACGCCGGCTGGGGGGTCGTCGACGACCACCACCTCGCGCGCCGCTTCGAGTTCAAGAACTTTGCCGAGGCGCTCGCCTTCACGAATCGCGTCGGTGAGATGGCGGAGACGCAGGGTCACCACCCCGACATCCACCTGGCCTGGGGCCGGGTGCGCGTCGAGATCTGGACCCACAAGATCGACGGCCTGCACGAGTCGGACTTCATCTTCGCCGCCAAGTGTGACCGGCTCTACGCGAGCTAGCCTGCTCGACGAGGTGCGCTCCGCGTGCGCTCGCGTCGCCGAGCGTGCGCGCTTCGTGCGCATCCAGCGCGAGCGTCTGGAGGCCTACGCCCGCGAGCTACCCGTCGCCGAGATCGCCGCACCGCCGGCACTCGAGCTTCCGAGCACGGCACAGCGGGGGGAGGCGCGCGCCGCCTTCGTGCTCGCTCTCGACGCGATCAACTTCGGCTCCGGCTACTTCCCGCAGCTCCGCAAGTCCGAGGGCCTATCCGGCTACCGCACGCTCGAGGCGCGGCTGCGCCAGTGGTTCGAGCGCGAGGGACCGCCGACGCCGACCAGCCTTCGGGGGCTCGACGCGGAGGCCTGTGCCCGGATCTTCGATCAGCCGCCCGGCGACCCCGCAGTCGCCGAGCTGATGCGGCTCTACGCGCGGGCGCTCTCCGATCTCGGGGAGTTCGTCGCCGACGACTTCGGGGCCCCGCTGCGGGCCAGCCGCGGCTCCGCGGAGCGGCTCGTCGAGTCGCTGCTCGAGATGCCGCTCTACCGCGACGTCTCGGAGTATGCCGGCGTGCGGGTGCCGTTCCTGAAGCGAGCCCAGCTCACGGTCCAGGACCTCGCTTCCACGGGCGCGGCGGAGTTCTCCGACCTCGACCGGCTCACGATCTTCGCCGACAACCTGGTGCCGCACGTTCTGCGCCTCGACGGCGTGCTCCACTTCGACGCGGGCCTGGTCGAACGGATCGACGCCGGCCGCCTGCTCGAGCCCGGCTCCCTGGAGGAGGTCGAGATCCGGGCCTGTGCCGTTCATGCCGTCGAGCTGCTGGCGCGCGACGACCTGCCGCCGCGCCTGCTCGACGTGTGGCTGTGGTGGCGCGGCTCCCGCCCCGGGTACAAGGCGCACCCTCGCCACCGCTGCCGCTGCACCTACTACTAGCGGCTCCTCGCAGCGGGAGGCGGGAGGCCTTCCCGAGCCTAGGTGGTCTCCGGTGACGGCTCCGTCCAGGTGGGAACCTCGATCCCGACGCGCGTTCCGGTCCCGGCGTGCGTGTCGAAGCGGATGCGCCCGCCGTGCCCCTGAACGATCCCCTGGGCGATGACGAGGCCCAGGCCCGAGCCCGAGCGCTTGGTCGAGAAGTAGGGCTCGAAGATCCGGTCGAGCACCTCCGCGTCGACCCCCTCCCCCTGGTCCGTGACCCGGATCTCGACGACGCGCCCGCCGGCGGCGATCCCCGCCTCGAGGGCCACCTCGCCGCCCGGTGGGGTGGCGTCCAGCGCGTTCTCGGCCACGCACACGACCGCCGAGGTCAGCAGCTCTCGATCGACGTAGAGGCTGGGAGTCTCGGGTGCAACGCGGATGCGGAACTGCACGCGCGCATCCTTGGCTCGCGCACGAAGCTCGTCACCCACGTCTTCGAGCAGCAGCTGGGGCTGGATCCAGGTCGGCCTCAGCTGGCGGGTGCGCGAGAAGCTCAGCATGCCGCTCACCACGGCGCCGATCCTGCGGGCGATCCTGAGGGTCTCCTCGTCGACGGGATCCGGTGTCTCGCTGGCTTCGAGCCGCATCTGGACCGTGCCGATCAGCACGGCGAGTGGATTGTTGATCGAGTGTGCGATGCCTCCGGCGAGGTCTCCCGCGGCCGCGAGGCGCTCCGCCTCGACCAGGCGCACCTGCAGCTCTCGCAGCTCCTCGTTCACGCGCTCCAGGTCGCGGGTTCGCTCCGCGACCTGGACCTCCAGGATCTCGGCCTCCCGGTCCCGCTCGCGCGAACGCGCGATCCGCTCCGTCACGTCCCGCGAGATCAACACGATGCGCCTCTGCCCGCCGATCCGGATCCCCGCCACGGATGAGTCGACGTAGCGCTCGGTGCCGTCGGCGCGCTGGAAGCGCCGCACCCCGATGTGCGTCCTCGGCTGGTCGGCCGACGTCGCGAGCAGCTGTCGCAGGTCGTCGTGCTGGGCGGACGGAATGAGATCCTCGAGGCTGCGCGTCCGCAGCTCGTCGAGCGTGGTGCCCATGAAGGCGAGCGCGGACGCGTTGACGTCGACGAAGCGCCCCGTCTTCGGGTCGATCACACCGATCCCGTCTCCTGCGGCCTCGAAGATGGCGCGGTAGCGCTGCTCGGCCGAAGCCAGCCGCCGGATTCCGAGGTCTCGCGACATGCTCGAGATGGCGAGCACGACCGCCGCGACCACCGCCAGCGCGACGAAGCTGAAGGCCGAGCGCCCGGCCAGCGTCTCCGCCACCAGGTCCGACGCGGGGCTGGCCGGGACCACTCCCCAGGCACATAGCGCGAGGGCGGCACCGTACAGGACGAGCGTCGCACCCGCCGTCGCGGCTCCGCGCCGGGGACCCGCGAGAACGGTCTCGGTCGCGATGATCGGCGCATACAGGCCCGCCGCCGGCGTATGCAGGGCCGAGACCAGCCAGAGCCCGACGGTGACCACGGCGATGTCCAGGACGACCATGCAGGCCGCCTCGAGCCCGCGGAGTCGGAAGCGCCGGCACAGCGCGCTGGCGACGGCCGCGCCGCCGACGTAGCCCGCCCACAGGAGCGGGATCTGCAGCCAGAGTCCCTGCCGGTAGTACAGCGGCAGCGTGACCAAGGCGGACAGGGTCAGCAGCGAGGCCACCCGGAGGCGCGTCGTGAAGCTCCTGGGCCAGGCGCGCGGCCCGCTTACCGCGACAGAATCAGTCGCGACCATCGAG
>CAZLBF010000015.1:0-4317 GCA_964557495.1 uncultured Myxococcales bacterium
CGGTCCGGGGTTCTTCAACGGACCGCTAGGCTTCGCTCAGCTTCCGACGCGCGCTGAGAGCTGGCGCCACGCGGGCACCGGCGCGAGCAGCCTCGTGAGCAGCTGCGCGGTCTCCTCGAACTGGCGCTCGCCGTCGTCCGCGGCGCCCCGGACGACCGACTCGCGGGGAAAGACCTCGAGCATCGAGGGCGCGCTCCGGAACCGGACACAGAGGTCCCAGTAGGGCTTGTCGCGTTCGGCCGTCGCGGAGATGACGCGCTGGATCGGGCCGAGCGCGGTCGACACCCCACCCCTCGCCGCGAGCGCGTCTAGTGCCACGATCGCGCAGTTCCGCGCGCCCAGCCGACCCGCCTCGATGGCCTCCCAGGCGTGGCGCCCCGGCACCGCGCTCGCGAGCGCACCGTCGATGAGCGACACGAGGCCGTGTGCCTCGAAGAGCGCATCCAGGATCGCGCTGCTGTGATCGAGGTCGTAGTGCAGAAGCGTCGGGATCGCGGCGCTGAAGCCGGCAGCGTCGAGCGCAGGCAGGTCCGCGGTATCCCCATCGCGCCCGAATGCAAAGGGCACCAGCATCCGCCGGCTCATGGCGAGCGAGACGATCGCGCTCACGGCGCGCGCCAACGCTCCTCCGCGTAGCTCGGAGAGGCCGGCGGCGCTCTGGACCTCGGGACCGACGAGACGCGCGTACTCCTCGCGAGGCCCGGCGAGTGCGCCGGAGCTGAGCCCGGCCACCAGGGTGTCGACCGGGATGTCGAGGTCGCGCAGGCGAAGCTCGGCGCCGCTGCGATCGGTGAACGACTCGCCGATCGCGCGTCTCAGGTCGAACCGCAGGGCGGCGGGCAGCCCGTAGCGGGCGACGGGGGTCGGTGCCCGAAACACGGCTCGGGCGCTCAGCAGCCGGACCTCGTCGAATAGCTCGTCGAGGTCGAAGTGACGCGTGCGCGCCCGGATCACCGCCAGGATCGACCCCATGCTGCAGCCGATCAGGTAGCCCGGCTCCAGGTCGAGCTCGGCCAGCCGCCGCAGTGCGCCGAGGTAGACGTAGGCCGAGCCGGCGGCGCCGCCCAGCACGAGCGCGAGTCGCTTGTGGCCGACCTCCGCGTCCAGGGACTCCTCGGACGCGAGCTCCGAGTCGAGAATGTTGCGGCGGGCGCCCTCCACGAGCGCCGCGATCCGCGGGACCAGTTCGAACAGGGCCGAGGCGTCGATCTGCTCGGGATCCGTGGGCAGGGCCGGCGCGAGCAGTTGGAGCAGGCGCAGCCGCGCGAAGCCGATGCGGTCGACGAGCGCGTCCCGCTTGGCGGAGCCGACGCTCGAGATCTGAGCGAGGCGCAACGCGTAGCGGACCACGTCGAGATGCGCCTGGGGGAGGAAGATCGGATCGTCCCGCAGCCGCCGCGCGAGCGCGAGCTCGCCCCGGCGAAACGGCCGGAACTCGTCGAGGAACTGCGAGACCTGCATCGTCTGACCCGAGCGTGGGTCGCGAGCCGACGGCTAGCTGCGCCAGGGCTCCACGAGGATCTTGGCGTGGTTCTCTGGATTCGCGAGCTCCTCGAAGGCGCCCGGCACGCCCTCGACGCCGACCTTGCCCGTGATGAGCGGCTCGACCGGGATCTTGCCCTCCGCGATGTTCTGGAGCGTCGCGCCGAACTCGTCCGGCGAGTAGCCGAGCACGAACTGCAGATTCAGCTCCTTGCCGATGCCCTGGCTGGGCCGAATCCGATCGTCCTCCATGCACACGCCGGCGACCACGACGCGCGCGTTCCGATAGGCGCCGCGCATGATCTCGTGGAGCACGCCCGGTACGCCGACGCACTCGAAGATGACGCCCGGTCGAAGTCCCGGTCCCAGCATCACCGCGAGCGGATTGCTCGCGTCGTAGTTCTCCGGCGTCGCGGTCTCTTGCCAGGTCTGGTAGGGCGAGGTCTCGCCGGGATCGATCACGATGTCGGCGCCCAGCGCCTCGGCCAGCTTGCGGCGCATGGGGGAGAAGTCGGCGGCCAGGATCGGTCCCACTCCCTTCAGCTTGAGACCCGCGATCACGGCGAGGCCCACTGGGCCGCAGCCGATCACGAGCGGAAGATCGTCGGAGGTGAGGTTCGCCTTCTCCACCGCGTGGATGCCGACGGCCATCGGCTCGGTGAGCGCCGCGTGCTCGGTCGAGAGTCCGTTCGGGACCTCGAGCAGCAGCATCTCCGACAGCACCATCGCCTCGGCGTAGCCGCCCGGATACTCGTTGCTGTAGCCGATCGACTCGATGCCGGCGGGGCTCACGCCGACTGGCATCGAGCAGACCCGCGTCCCCGGCTTCAGGGTCTTCTGCGAGCTCGGGCCGTACTCGATGATCTCGGCGCAGAACTCGTGTCCCATCACGATGTCGCGGCTCGGGTCCATGTTGAAGCCGGCGCCGGACTGGCCCGCGTCCTCGATCAGCTTCTCCAGGTGGCGGAGCGCGTGCAGGTCGGATCCGCAGATCCCGCAGGCGAGGGTCTTGACGAGCACCTCGCCCGGGCCGGGCACGGGGTCGGGCACCGTGTCGACGACGAGCTTGTGGTCTCGCATTACGGCAGCGCGCATGGGATCTCCTCCTCGAGCGGTTCGCCACCCATCCTGCCACGAGCGAGGCCCGAACCGCTATCCTCCCGTCCCATGGCGTTCGTCCCGGACCTGAGCCAGGCGCGGCGGCTGCTCTGCGTGCAGCCGCACTACGACGACAACGACCTGGGCGCCGGCGGTACGATCGCCGCCCTCGCGGAGCGGGGAGCCGAGGTCTTCTACGTGACGGCGACCGACGACCTCGTGGGCGTGCGGGATGACAGCCTGTCGGACGAGCAGGCCCGGGCGCTGCTCCGGAGCGAGCAGGAGCGGGCCGGCGCCGAGATCGGCGTCCGCGAGCAGTTCTGGCTCGACCTCCCCGACGCGGGCGACTACGACTACTTCGCGCTGCGGGCGAGGGTGATCGAGCACATCCGCAGGCTCCGCCCCGACTTCCTGTTCACCGTGGACCCCTGGCTTCCGTTCGAATCGCACCGGGACCACCTGCTCGTGGGCCGCGCCGTCGCCGAGGCGTCGTTCCTGCAGCAGTTCCCGCGCCTCAAGAGCGATCCCGAGGTCGACCGCGCCTACGAGCCGTACGGCATCACCGGCATCGCGTTCTACTTCACGCGCCAGCCGAACCTGACCTTCGACATCAGCGACGCCCGAGAGCGCAAGCGCCGAGCGGTCGGCGCCTACGAGGCGCAGTTCTCGCCCGAAGAGCTCGAGCTGCTGCAGGTGGGTCTCGAGGCGAAGGAGCGCGAGTGGGCGAGCCGGGAGCCCTTCTCCCACGGAGAGGCGCTCCTGGTTCTCTCTCCCGGGCAGCTCCACGTGCACCTCGGGTGAGTGCCCCGGCCGAGCCCCTGATCCGCTGCGTCGCGCTCGCCGATTGGCCGGCGTTGACCGAGATCTACAACCACTACGTCCTGAACACGACGGTCACCTTCGACATCGAGCCCTTCAGCGTCGAGGCGCGGCGCCCCTGGTTCGAGCAGTTTGCGGAGGCGGGACCGTACCGGCTCCTGGTCGCTGAAGACTCGAGCGGGCTCGCGGGCTACGCGTGCAGCATGCGCTTCCGGGTGAAGGCGGCCTACGCCACCTCGGTCGAGGCGAGCGTCTACCTGGCACCCGATCGGGTAGGGGAGGGGCTCGGGGCGCGCCTCTACCGGGAGCTGTTCGAGCGTCTGCGCGGCGAGGACCTGCACCGCGCCTACGCGGGTGTCACGCTCCCCAACCCGGCCTCGCTGGCGCTGCACCGGTCGCAGGGCTTCCGTTCGCTCGGCGTCTACCGCGAGGTGGGCCGCAAGCTGGGCCGCTACTGGGACGTGGAGTGGCTCGAGAAGCCGCTCGGCTGACGACCCGCACCTGCAGCTCGGGGCGTGAGGTGGCGTTCGCGCGAGGCGTCAGGCGCCGGTGAGGCCGCCGTCGACGACGAGCGTCTCTCCCGTCACGTAGCTCGACTCGCCGGAGAGCAGGAAGAGCACCGCGTAGGCGACCTCCCAACCTGTTCCCTGCCGGCGCAGCGGAACGGGAGCGCGCGCGCGCGACGGTCGGCCCTGCGTTGCGAGGCGACCGAGCGGCGTGTCGATCAGACCCGGCACCACCACGTTCGAGCGTACGCCTCGGCGGCCGCCTTCGGCCGCGACGTGGCGCGCGAGTCCCTCGACGCCGGCCTTGGAGGCGTCGTAGGCGGGGATCTGGGAGCCGGGCCGACGGCCCGCGACCGAGCTGATGAAGACGATCGAGCCGTGCTCGGGGAGGCGGGGGAGTGCGGCCTTCGCG
>CAZLBF010000016.1:0-4009 GCA_964557495.1 uncultured Myxococcales bacterium
CTGTTGCTCGGCTGTGGACCGGCGCAGCGCGACACGTCGGGCGTCGAGCCCGGGAGCGTGGAAGAGCGTGCAGCGGAGAACGGGGGTGATCCGGTGCGCGGCGACTGGCTGGTGCTCTGGCTGCTCGCGGATCCGGAGAGCTTGAACCCGGTCACCTCGAACGACTCGGCGTCGAGCAGCGTTCTCAGCTGGATCTTCGCGGGGCTGCTGAAGCTGGACAACGAGACGCTCGAGCAGCGTCCGCTGATCGCCCGCGAGCTGCCGGAGGTGAGCGAGGACAAGCTGACCTACACGTTCCGCCTGCGGGAGGATGCGACCTACTCGGACGGGAGCCCCGTCACCGCGCACGACGTCGTCTTCGCGCTCAAGGTGATCAAGAACCCCGAGGTGCTGGCACCGCACGGCCGGAACTACCTGCTGTCGGTCCGCGATGCCGTGGCGCTCGACGACTTCACGCTGCGCATCGACATCCGGGAGCCCTACTTCCTGAACGACCTGGTGCTCGGGGGGCTGAACCCCTTGCCGCGCCACTTCTACGATCCGGACGGCCTGCTCGCGCCGTTCAGCGTCGCGGAGCTCGACGCCTTCAACGAGCTTCCCGACGAGCGACGAGCGCAGGCGCGCACCTTCGCGACGCAGTTCAACGAGGGCTTCCACCGGCGCGCGCTGGGCCCCGGTGCCTTCGAGCTTCGCAACCCGGAGACCGACATCATCACGGGGGAGCGGATCGTGCTCCACCGGCGCGACGACTTCTGGGCTCCCGATCAGCCGGAGTTTCTCGACGCCTGGGTGAACCGGGTCATGTTCCGGGTCATCAACGATCGGGAGGCCGCTCTCGTCTCCCTCAAGGGGGGCGATCTCGACGTGATCGGTCTGACGCCGCTGCAGTACAAGCGCCCCGACACGCAGAGCGGGCGCTTCGAATCCCGCTTCGGCAAGAAGGTGCACATTTCGCCCGGCTACACCTACATCGGCTGGAACCAGAAGCGAAAGATCTTCCAGGACGCTCGCGTGCGGCGCGCGCTGGGCTACTTCGTCGACAAGCAGAGCCTGATCGACAAGGTGCTCTACGGTCTCGGCGTTGCGGTCGAGTCGCCGATCTTCATCGAGCGGCCGGAGTACAACCGCGAGCTCCCCGAGCACGTCTTCGATCCCGGGAAGGGCAAGGCCCTGCTGGCGGAGGCGGGCTGGACCGACAGCGACGGCGACGGAATCCTCGACAAGGAGATCGACGGCGAGCGCGTGCCGCTCCGCTTCGAGATCGTCTCGAACACCGGGAACGACATCCGGCAGGCGATCGGTCTCGTGGTCATCGACGAGCTGAGGCGCGCCGGCGTCGACGCGACCTTTCGAGCCATCGACTGGAGCATCCTGCTGAGCAAGGTCAAGAACTTCGACTACGACGCGGTGATTCTGGGCTGGGCCATGAGCGTCACGCCCCCCGACTCCTTTCAGGTCTGGCACTCCACGCAGGCGGTGGCCGAGGGATCGAACCACATCTACTACCGCAACGAGCAGGTCGACCGGCTGCTCGAGGCGTATCGGGTCGAGTTCGACCCGGCCGAGCGAAAGAGGCTCTACGACGAGTTCCAGCGGATCCTGTGGGAGGATCAGCCCTACACGTTCCTCTTCATGGGGCAGGCGATCACCGCGTGGGACCGCCGCTTCCGCGGCGTGACCTGGTACCCGTCAGGCGCCACGGACATGCGCGAGTGGTGGGTGCCGCTCGCCGATCAGAAGTACACGCCCTAGTAGACGACGCGAATGGCCCGGTACCTGCTCCAACGTCTCGTGCTCCTCTTCCTGACCTTCCTCGCGATCACCGTCATCGGGTTCGGGATCATGAAGGCGGCGCCGGGAGACCCCGTGGACCTGTTCTTCGCCGGCGGGCTGGCGGCCGGCACCGAGGGGGTGAGCGCGGAGCGGCTTCGCGAGGTGGAGCAGGCGAAGGCCGATCTGCGGCGGCAGCTGGTCCTCGACCGGCCCGTGCACGTGCAGTACGGGATCTGGCTCGGCAAGATCCTGAGAGCCGACCTCGGGAAGAGCTACAAGGACGGCCGGCAGGTCTGGGACAAGATCAAGGATCGACTGCCGCTCACGCTCACGCTGAACTCGATCGCGATCCTGATCACGTTCGGCATCGCCATCCCGCTCGGGATCCTGTCGGCGGTCAAGACCGGCAGCATCCCCGATCGGGTCTCGACGCTGACGGTGTTCATGCTCTACTCGATGCCGTCGTTCTGGGTCGGGACGCTCATCATCATCTTCTTCTGCGGCGGTGACTTCTTCGCCTGGTTCCCGGCCGCCGGGCTGCACTCGCTGAGCTACGATCCGGCCTGGCCGTGGCCCCGCCGGCTCGGTGACTACCTGTACCACCTCGCCATGCCGCTCGTGGTGACGACGTACGGAACGTTCGCGTTCCTGTCGCGCGTCCTCCGCTCCTCGATGCTCGAGGTGAAGGCGCTCGACTACATCCGGACGGCGCGAGCCAAGGGCGTGAGCGAGGCCACGGTCATCCTCAAGCACATCCTGCGCAACTCGATCATCCCCATCGTGACCAACATCGGCGGGCTGCTCCCGACGCTGATCGGCGGCTCGGTGATCATCGAGACGATCTTCTCGCTCCCGGGGCTGGGCTACCTGGGCTACCAGGCGGTGCTCGAGCGAGACATGCCGGTCGTCCTGGCCCTCTTCTCGATCAGCTCCGGCCTCACGCTGGTCGGGATCCTCGTCTCGGATCTGGCACTGGTCCTCGTCGATCCGCGCATCAGCTTCGGGGGGAAGTCGGCGTGAGCGAGACTTCGGAGCGCTACGGGGCGCGCGTGTGGCGCGAGTTCAAGGCGAACCCGCCCGCGCTCTGGAGCCTGCGCACCGTGATCTCGCTGGCGTTCCTGGCGCTGATTGCGGACTTCCTGGCCAACGACAAGCCCTACTACATGGAGTACCAGGGCGAGAGCTACTCTCCGGTGCTGATCGACTACGGCGTCTGGCTCGGCCTGCGCCAGTGGCCGCAGCCGCTCGTCAACGCCGACTTCAGGCGCCTCGCCGACGGCGCGGAATCGGTCTACTGGCCGCCGATCCCCTTCTCGGCGACGCGCGTCGAGCTGCGCGGCGAGGTCTTCGCGAATCCATCGAGCGAGCACTGGCTGGGCACGGATCGCCTCGGGCGCGACGTGGCGGCGGGCATGCTCCACGGCATCCGGATCTCGCTCACGATCGGGCTGGTCGTCGTCGGGATCCAGGCGATCATCGGCATCGCGCTCGGGAGCCTGGCCGGGTACTACGGGGGCTGGGTGGACCTCGCGATCTCGCGCTTCATCGAGATGATGCTCGGAATCCCGACGTTCTTTCTGCTGATCACCGTCGCCGCCGCTTTTCCGCCGTCGATCTACCTGATCATGGTGATCCTCGGCCTAACGGGCTGGATGGGTATCGCGCGCTACGTGCGGAGCGAGTTCTTCAGGGTCCGCGCACAGGACTTCGTGGAGGCGGCCCGCAGTCTCGGCGGATCGGACTTCCGGGTGATGGCGCGGCACATTCTTCCGAACGCGCTCGCGCCCGTTCTGGTCGCGATGTCGTTCGGCGTCGCCTCCGCGATCCTCGCCGAGTCGGGCCTCTCGTTTCTCGGCATCGGGGTGCCCGCGCACCTGGTCACCTGGGGCTCGATCCTCGCGGAGGCGCGCACGAACACCTTTGCGTGGTGGCTCGCGATCTTCCCCGGCGCGGCCATCTTCGTCACGGTCACGGCCTACAATCTGCTCGGCGACGGCCTGCGCGACGCGCTTGACCCCAAGTCTTAGCCGGGTATCGGCCGGCTAAGCCGGCCTGCCGGCCTACGCTCGGCTTCGCCTCGCTGCGCGCGCCGCTACCGCGGCGCTTGCGTGGCTCCGAGATGCACCGGCGGGTGGGGAGCGTGCTGCTATCTTTGCTCGCCGTGCGGACGCTTGAGACGTGGACGCCGCGGCGGGGGGGGTCGATTCCCTGTATGAGGGTTTTCGATCCCGACGGG
>CAZLBF010000017.1:0-16642 GCA_964557495.1 uncultured Myxococcales bacterium
TCGAGGGAGGCCGCGCCGCGGGTGTGGAGGCGGAGTGCGGGCTCACGGGCCGCCGCGTCCGCGTGCAGGCGCGCGCCGTGATCAATGCGGCCGGCCCCTGGGTCGAGGCCGTGCGCCGCCTGGAGGACGCGAGCGCGCCCCCGCTGCTCGTGCTCTCGAAGGGGGTGCACCTGTCGATCCGCGCCGAGCGGCTCCCGGTGAACAACATGGTCATCGCGCACGCGCGGGACGGGCGCAGCATCTTCGCGATCCGGCGCGGGCCGATCGTCTACGTCGGGACGACCGACACGCTCTACGAGCCGGGCGAGAGCTACTGGCCGGAGATCACCTCGGACGACGTCGAGTACCTGCTCGAGCCTCTCCCCCGCTCGCTCACCGTCGAGCCGATCAAGCCCGAGGAGGTGGTTGGCGCCTGGGCCGGCCTCCGGCCGCTCATCTCGGATCCCGGCAAGAAGACCACCGAGATCTCGCGGCGCGACGAGGTGCTGATCGGGCCGGGGCGCGTTGTCACGGTCGCCGGCGGCAAGCTGACCGGCTATCGACCGATGGCCCGGCGCTCGCTCGAAGACGCGGCCCGCGTGGCGGGCCTGAAGCTCGCGCCGGCGCCCGAGCCCGGCCCTCCCCTCGCGGGGGGCGACTTCGACGGCGACCTCGATTGCCTGGCGGCCGAGCTGCGCCGGGAGTCCGGAGTCGCGGAGACGACCGCCGCCCGCCTGGTGCGGCTCTACGGCAGCGAGGCGGCAGACGTGGCCGCGCTCGGCTCGGAGCCGCTGGTGCCCGGCGCCGACGTGATCCGGGGCGAGGTCGATTGGGCGGTCGCGGAGGAGGGGGCGGCGCGGGTCGTCGACATCGTCTACCGCCGCACCCGCGCGGCCTACTACGATCCCGACGCGCGGAACCGCATCGCGGAGCCGGTCGCCGAGCGCATGGCCGAGCTGCTGGGCTGGGACGAGGAGCGGCGCGTGAAGGAGATCGAGTTCACCGAGGGGCGCCTGAACGCGGAGCTGGCCTTCGCGAGACCGATCTCGTGAGCGACGCCGGCGGGCGCCTCGGCCCGGGCCTTCCGATCCCCTGGTGAGCGAGCTCGTTCTCGCGCTCGACCTCGGCACCACGGGAGCCAGGGCCCTGCTCGTCGACGCGGGCGGGCGGATCCGCGCGGGCGCCTACCGGACGCTCGGCGTGCGCTACCCGGCGCCGGGCCGGGTCGAGCAGGACCCCGCCGAGATGTGGGAGACGAGCATCGACCTGGCGCGTCAGGCGCTGCGCGAGGCGGGCGCGGAGGCCGCGGAGGTCGCCGCGCTCGGGGTGGTGAACCAGCGCAGCACCACGGTCGCCTGGGACCGGCAGACCGGCCGGCCCCTGGCGCCCGCGATCGGCTGGCAGGACCAGCGCACGGCCGAGCGGGTCGCCGGATTTCGCGCGATAGGAATCCCCATGACTACACTCGCTTCCGCCACCAAGCTCGAGTGGTGGATGGAACACGACCGCGGTCTGCGCGAGGCCGCGGCCGCGGGTCGCCTGTGCGTCGGCAACCCCGACGCCTGGCTCACCTGGAAGCTCACCGGTGGCTCGGCCCACGTGACCGACTCGAGCAACGCCTCCGGCACGGCGCTCTTCGACCTGAACTCGGGGGACTGGTCGCCGCCACTGGTCGAGCTCTTCAAGCAGGACGCGAAGGCGCTGCCCCGGATCGTCCCCACCAGCGAGGTGGTCGGGGAGACGCCGGCCGACCTGCTCGGCGCCCCGATCCCGGTGGCGGCGCGCGCCGGCGACCAGCAGGCGGCGACCTTCGCGCAGGGGGCTCACGCGCCGGGCGACGCGAAGCTCACGCTCGGGACGTCGGCCATGCTCGATCTCAACACGGGCGGCGAGGTGCGCGAGGCGCCGCCGGGCACCTACGCGCTGTCCCTCTGGACCCTCGGCGACGGCACGCGCGCGTTCTGTCTGGAGGCGACCGTGATCACCGCGGGCTCCGCCGTGGACTGGCTCGTCGAGCTCGGGATCGCCCCCGACGCGCAGAGCCTGGATCGCCTCGCGCGAGAGGCGGGCTCCAGCGCGGGCGTGGTCTTCGTCCCGGCGCTGCAGGGGCTCGGGACACCCTTCCTGGACGACGGGGCGCGCGGCCTGATCGGAGGGCTCACGCGCGGCAACGGTGCCGGTCACCTCGCCCGCGCCGCGCTCGATGGCGTGGCGCACCGCTGCGTCGACCTGACGGACGCGCTCGAGCTTCCCCCGGCGCCGCTGCACGTCGATGGCGGGCTGGCGCAGAGCGGGTTCCTGGTGCAGCGGATCGCCGACCTCTCGGGCCGCAGCGTGCTGCGCGCCGCCGAGACCGAGACGACGGCGCTCGGCTCGGCGTTCCTGGCCGGACTCGCGGTCGGGATCTACGCCGATCCGTCCGAGTGCCGGGTCGCGGCTCCGCCCCGGGCCTTCGAGCCGACCTGGGATGCGGCCCGGCGCGACGAGGCGCGCGCTGCCTGGGCCCGCGCCGTCGATCGCGCTCGCAGCTCGCCGGAGTCCTAGGTCCCGCCCGCAGGACCCACCTCTCGCGCGGGCCTTTGAGCTCTAGGAGTCGGGGGACTCGAGACGGCGGCGGTACTCCGCGTAGCGAGCCAGGTGGGCGAGCGCGCTGACCGCCCGGTGGCCGGACGGGTACGCGATGCGCCCCGACTCCGCGACACCGAGCGGTCCGGCGTTGCCGTAGGCGCGGTCGGTGTAGACGAGGTCGGTGGCGACCAGCACCGGCTTCTGGTGACGCCGGCTCGCCTCGGTGGCTGCGAGTGCGTAGCGTCGGTCCTGGCGCGAGTGGAACTCGGCCATCCGGTCGAGCCCGTAGTCCGGATGGAACCGCCCGCTGCGGAACACCTCGGCCTGTGCCGCCTGGATCCCGAGACCCAGGTACAGAATCGCGTCGACGTCGGGGTGGGCCGCGGCGAGGTCGAGCACCTCGGGCACCGTGTCGCGCCGCTCGCCGCCGGCCAGGTCGACCGGGTTGCCGCGGCTCCAGCGCGCCGGCGCGCGCTTGTCGATCTCGGCGTAGAGATCCTCGGGGAGCGCGATGAGGTCGAGGCCCGCGGCGACGCACGCGTCGGCCGTGAGCACGCCCCAGCCGCCGGCGGCCGTGAGGAGCAGCGTGCGGCGACCGTGCGGGAGCGGCTGCGTTGCGAAGGTCGCCGCTACCTCGTAGGCCTCCTCGACGGTCTCTGCGCGCGCGATGCCCGCCTGCCGGCAGACGCCCTGGAAGATCTGGTCATCGGAGGCGAGCGCGCCGGTGTGGCTCGAGGCCGCGCGCTTGCCCAGCGGGGTCACGCCGCCGCGCAGCACCACGAGCGGCTTGCGTGCCGTGTGTCGACGGGCCACGTCCAGAAAGCGCCGCCCGTCCTCGATACCCTCGAGGTAGCTGAGCGAGACCGCGGTGTCGGGGTCGTTGGCGAAGTAGTCGAGATAGTCGGAGACCTCGAGCTGCGCGGAGTTTCCGCAAGAGACCCCCTTGGAGAAGCCGACCCCGCTGAGGCAGCCGTAGTTCATCAAGCTCGAGGCCAGGTTTCCGCTCTGGCTCACCAGAGAGATCGAGCCCGGGGGCGGGTAGGGCGCCACGATCTGCGCGCACATCGAGACCGACGTCGAGACGAGACCCTGTCCGTTGGGTCCCACGATCACCACGCCGAGCTCGTCGGCCAGCGCGACCAACTCGCGCTCCAGCTCGACGCCCTCCGCGTCCACCTCGCCATAGCCGCCCGAGGCAACGAAGGCCGCGCGCACGCCCACCCCGGCACAGGCGCGGAGGAGCTCGGCGTTGACGTGGGCCGGGGTGCAGATGACGGCGAGGTCGGCGGCGCCCTTCGGAACCTCGGAGACGTCGGAAAGCGTGGGGCGCCCCAGGACCTCGGCGGAGTCGCGGTTGATCGGAAACACCTCGCCCGCGTACCCGAAGCGCAGCAGGTTGTGATAGGCGACGGTCCCGAACTTTCCCGGGTGCGACGAGACGCCGGTGACGATGATGCCCCGGGGATGGAAGAGGGGCCGGAGCCGCTCCTCGGCACCGCTCACGAGCCGTCGTCCAGCTCCACGAGGGCGTCCACGACGACCGGCTGGTCGCCGACCAGGATCAGCGGGTTGAGGTCGATCGACAGGACGTCGGGTCGCTCGAGGCCGATCCGGCCGAGCGCCTCGAGGATGGCCGCGAGCTTGTCGCGGTCCACCGCCGGCTCGCCGCGGAACTCGCCCAGCAGGCTCGAGTACTGGAGCGCGTCGACCATGTCGCTGGCCTCGAACGGGCCGAGCGGGGCGACGGCGAACGCCACGTCTCCCAGCGCCTCCGCGAAGATGCCGCCGAGGCCGAGCATCACACAGGGCCCGAACTGGGGGTCGCGCACGAGGCCCGCGATGACCTCGCGCTGTCCCTGGACCATGGGCGAGACCAGGACCTGCGCCTCCTCCTCTCCCGGGCGGCGGCGATCGAGAAGGTCCTCGGCCGCCTGCTCGGCCAGCTCGAAGCCGGTGATCTCGAGGCGCACGAGCTGGCGTTCCGTCTTGTGAGCGATCCCGCGTCCGCACAGCTTCAGGACGGCCGGGTAGCCGATCACCTCGGCGGCGTCGGCCGCGGCTCGCGGGTCGGAGCACAGCCGCTCGCGCGGCACCGGCACGCCGGCCTCGGCCAGAAGCTGCTTCGACTCGAACTCGGACAGTGTGTACGACATGGATGCAAACATACGGGGCGAGGGGAGGCACTGCCAAGCCGATTGACGACGCTGCGCGGCTCGCTCACCCTCGCCCGATGCCCGAACCGCCTGGACGCGTGCGCCGCAGCCTGCGCCGCCTCTCGCTGGGCCTGATCGGCCTGCTCTACGTGGTCTCGATCCCGTGGTACCGGGAGACGGGTGCGGAGCCGGCGATCGTGGTGGGACTGCCGGACTGGGTGGCGGTGGCGCTCGCCTGCTACGTCGGCGTCGCGATCCTGAACGGGGTCGCCTGGCTCACGACCGAGATCGACGACGCCGAGCCGGTCCCGCGCGAGAATCCGCCTGGCGGGGGTGCGCGATGAGCCTCGCGACGCTGGGTCTGGTCGCCCTCGGCCTCTACCTCGTCGCCCTCTTGATCGTTGCCGGGGTCGCGCGGCGGGCCCGCCGGGACGAGAGCCCCGCGGATCACTTCCTCGCGGCGCGCGATCTCGGAGTCCTGGTCCTGTTCCTGACGCTGTACGCCACGACCTACAGCGGGAACTCGCTCCTCGGCTACCCGGGCGAGGCCTATCGGCGCGGCTTCAGCTGGATCATGGCGACCGGCTTCATGATGTCGATCGTCGTCGTCTTTCACTGGGTGGCTCCCCGCCTGCGTCCGATCGCGATTCGTGAGCAGTTCGTCACACCGGGTGACTGGATCAAGCATCGCTTCGCCGGCGAGGACCGGCGCCGCAGTCTCGAGATCGCCGTCGCGATCCTGATGACCATCGCCCTGGGCAACTTCCTGCTCGCCCAGCTCATGGCGATGGGTCACGTCGCCGGTCAGGTGACGGGAGGCACCATCCCGTACTGGGCCGGGGTGGTCGGCCTCGCCGCGGTCGTCCTCTTCTACGAGACGCTCGGCGGGATGCGCGCGGTGGCCTGGACCGACGCGGCCCAGGGAATCCTGATGCTGGTGGGTCTGAGCGCGCTGCTCGGCTGGCTCCTCTCGCAGGCGGGCGGGCTCGGTGCGGTGACCAGTCAGATCCTGGTCGAGCGCCCCGAGGCGGCCCGCGTGCCCGACGCCGTCGAGACGGCGAACTGGTTCAGCACGATCGTGCTGCTGGGTCTCGCGAGCGTCGTCTACCCGCAGGCGATCCAGCGGGTCTACGCGGCCCGGAGCGGGAGAGCCCTCCGGAACGCCTTCGTGCTGATGACCTTCATGCCGCTGGCGACGACGCTCGTCGTCACCCTGATCGGGCTCGCCGCCATCCCGCGCTTTCAGCATCTGGGCGCCATCGAGGCCGACACCATCATGCCCCGGCTGCTCGGCGCCTGGGCCGCCGCAGGTCCGGGCGAGGCGTTTCTCGCGGTGCTCGTGCTGATCGGGGCGCTCGCAGCGATCATGTCGACCGCCGACTCGGTGCTGCTCTCGCTCGGCTCGGTCATCTCCGAGGATCTGCTCGGTCGCTCCCGGCTCGACCCGGCGACCACGCGGCTGGGGAAGCGCATCGCCGCCGGCCTGATCGTCGCGATGGTCGCGATCGCACTGCTGCCGAGGTTCACGCTGTGGAGGCTGATCGAGCTCAAGATGGAGCTCCTGATCCAGTGCGTCCCCGCCTTCCTGATCGCGCTCCACTGGCCGCGCCTTCGCGCGGGGGCCACATTCTGGGGCGTCGTGGTCGGAACCGTCGTCGCGGTCGCGGCGGTGCTGATCGACGTCAAGCGCATCGCCGGCTTTCACGTCGGTGTGCTGAGCCTGGTGCTGAACGTCGCCGTGGCGGTGCTGCTGTCGCGCGCGGCCCCGGCTCGCGGAGCTCAGTCGAAGACCGACCGCTCCCGCTGGTAGCTCTCCCGGAAGGGGGCGATCAGCTCTCCCACGTCGCCCGGCTCGAGGCCGAGTGCCTCCGCGCCCGGGCAGTCCGCGACCTCGAGTTCCGCTTCGGGCCTGCGATACCCGACGCCCTCGAGCTGACAGATCCGGTCCGCCACCTGAAGCACCGCCGCGAGCGGGAGCGCGCCGTCGTCGGCGTCCGCGCGGGCGAGATCGTGGTGCGCACCCGCCGCCCGGGCCAGGCGCCCGCCGAGCTTCCAGCTCGCGAGCAGGTGGTGGGCGACCTCGGCGTGGTCGAAGCCGAGCACCTCGACCTCTGCCGCGACCAGGCTCTTTCCGTTGCCGTGCGCGAGCTTCAGGACTCGCCGGTACTCGTCCGGGGCCTGCGAGCAGATGAGGAGCCGGCCGACGTCGTGCACCAGGCCGCTGACGAGCGCCTCGTGTCCCGGCAGACAGTCCAGCTCTCGAGCGAGCACCGCCGAGGCCGCGGCGGCGCCGACGGCGTGCTCCCAGAACAGGTGCTCCGCATTCCCGAACCCCGCGAATACCTGCCTCGCCGCGGCGGCGACCACGACGGAGCGCAGCTTGGAGCCGCCGAGCAGCGCGATCGCGTCGCGCAGCGTGTCGATCTCGCGGGGCGGCGCGCAGAAGGAGGAGTTCACGATCTTGAGCGCGCGCACGGCGAGCGCGGCGTCGCGCGAGATCAGCTGCGCGAGGGCTAGCGGATCGCACTCCTCGGTGGCGAGGTGATCGAGCACGTCCCCGGCCACGGGGGGCAGGTCCGAGCTCCCGTTGGCTCCCTCCACCAGGGCGAGCGCCGTGTCAGCCACGTGTAGCGAGCCTCATTCGTTCAGCACCCTCTGGAGGATCCCGGCGATGTCCATGGCCTCGAGCTGGTCGGGAACCGCCCGGCCGGTCGTGACCGCGGCGATCGGCCGCCCACTCCAGACGACCGCGTTGTAGAGCTCTCCGTACACGCGGGTCTCGTCGAGCTTGGTCAAGATCAGCCTCGACACGGGGAGCGCCGCGTACGCGTCGAGCGTGTCGCGCGAGTCGACCGCGCGCGCCGTCGCCGCGTTGACGAGCAGTAGCTCGGCATCCTGGACCGCCTCCGCCAGCGCCTGCAGCTCGCGCAGCGCACCCGGCTCCCGGTGGCAGCGGCCGGACGTGTCCACGAACACGTGCTCCCGGCTGTGCGCACGCGCCACGACGCGCGCCAGGTCCTCGGGGCCGGTGGCGGATTCGACCGGCACGCCCAGGATCTCGCCGAAGCGGGCCATCTGCTCGACGGCCCCGACGCGATGCACGTCTGTGGTCACGACGAGCACTCCGTCCGGCGCGCTCCGTGCCGCGCGCGCGGCCAGCTTGGCGATCGTGGTCGTCTTTCCCACGCCGCTCGGTCCCACGAAGATCTGGATCCGCCCCGGGGGACCACCCCTCTCCGCACGCGCCAGGTCTGCCCGCATCTCTACGCCCAGCGCGCGCTTGAGGCGGTCGAGATCTCCGAGGGCGCCGGCCTCGACGCGGGAGAGCACGCGCTGGACGAGGATGCGCGCGAGCGGCTCATCGATGCCGCGCGACACCAGCAGGTGGTAGAGGCGCTGAGTGGCTGTGCCCTGCGGATCGCCCGTGATCCCGTTGGAGCCGACCAGCGACGCCAGCAACGATCGTATCTGCGAGAGGTCGGAGCGCAGCTCTCCGGGACCGTTGGAGGTGCTCTCACCCAGCGTCGACACGGTGTCGCGGATGCCGCGCATCTCGTCGATCAGCGGGTCGACTGCCTGCCGAATCGCCCAGAGGTCGCGAAAGGCTCCCTGGCCCCGCGGCGGGGGCACGGCCTGGTCGACCTGACCGCTCAGAGCGGGAGGCTCCTCGCTCTTCGGCTCCTCCGTGGCAGCGGTAACCTCGAGCACCCTGCGCCCCAGCAGGCCGAAGCGCCCGCGATCGCGGCGCACCGAGCGGCTCGAGACGATCACCGCGCGCGGCCCCAGCTCTTCCTTTACGAGCTGGAGCGCCCGCTTCATGTCCACTGCTTCGAAGGTTCTTACCCGCACCTCGAGGCCTTCAATCCATCGGGGGGTGGGTCAGAGTTCCGGTCGAGTGGGTCGGAGCTCGGCCGGGCAGGGGACGATCGGCCTCGAGCGACCCCTGCGACGCGTCCGTTCTCCGAGGCCATGAGAGTACCGTGCTCGGTCGACTCGATCGACCCCCGCCCGGCGCGGCTGGGGCAATGTGGCGGGGTCTGTGATCTCGTAGTCACGAATTTTGTTCCGGAGCGTCCGCAGACCGATCCCGAGCTGCCGAGCAGCCCGGGTCCGGTTGCCGCGCAGGCGCGTCAGCGTCTCGACGATCAGCCAGCGCTCCATCTCCCGAAGCGTGCCGAGCGGCGCCTCGCTCGCCTCGGTCGTCGGACTGGCCTCCAGGGTCGCGAGGCCGAGCTCGGAGCGGTGGACGCGGCGGCTCCCGAGCGTGACGGCGAGCCGCTCCACCAGGTTCTCGAGCTCGCGGACGTTCCCCGGCCAGGCGTGGCGGCGCAGCGCCGCGATCGCCTCGGGCTCGAAGCTCGGGACGGCGCGTCCGCGGCGCGCGTGACGCTGGAGGAAGTGCTCGAGCAGGAGCGGCACGTCGTCGGGTCGCTCGCGCAGCGGCTTCACTCGGATCGGGATGACGTTGAGGCGGTAGTAGAGATCCGCGCGGAACCGGCCGCCGCGAACCTCGTCGGCCAGGTCCCGGTTGGTCGTGGCGACGAGGCGGAAGTCCACGTTCATGGGATGTCGCGCCCCGAGCCGCTGGACCTGCTTCTCCTGCAGCACGCGCAGCAGCTTGGACTGGAGGTGGAGCTCGAGCTCACCGATCTCGTCGAGCAGGATCGTCGTGCCGTGCGCGAGCTCGAACTTCCCCACGGTCCGGGCGAAGGCGCCGGTGAAGGCCCCGCGCTCGTGACCGAAGAGCTCGCTCTCCAGCAGGCCGGCCGGCAGCGCCGCACAGCTGACCGAGACGAGCTCTCGGTGGCGACGCGGCGAGAGCCGGTGAACCCGCTGCGCCAGAAGCTCCTTGCCCGTGCCGCTCTCGCCCTCGATCAGGACGGTCGCGTTCGCCACCGCGACCGAGTCGACGAGCTGGAGTGTCTCGCGCAGCTCGTCGTCGCCGGTCACGAACGGATCGCGGTTCGGCTCCGGATCGCCCGCGAGCCCGGGAGTGGGTCGGCAGATCATGCCGGGTGGGTCTGCAACGCGCGTGCCCCTGTCCGGATCGGGCACTCCTGTCGCCGAAAGGTGGGTCGCAGCTTGCCTAGTGACCGCCGACGCCGACGAGATCCCGACGCCGCGGAGCCGCAGCTGCCGGGATTCCGACGGCCCGGCCCGGCCCGGCCCGGCCCGCACGCGGAGCGGGTAGACTCCCGGCGTGCAGTCGCTCCAGTCCGAATCGGGCGTAGCCACGATCGCGACCTTCATCGCCGAGCAGTCGGGTGCCTCCAAGGTCGAGGTCGCGAACCTGCGGCGGCTCGCCGGCGGCTCGTCGCGCCAGGTCTGGAGCCTCGACGCGGTGGTGAACTCCGACCGCCTCGAGCTCGTGCTTCGCATCGACCCGACCGCCGGCCCCAGCGCGGAGCAGCTGTCGCGCTCCAGCGGCTTCAACGGTGAGTTCGAGCTGCTCCGTGCTGCCCACGCCATCGGCGTGCCGGTCCCGCGCCCCTACTGGTGGTGCGGCGACACCGAGCTGCTGGGTGGCCCCTTCTATCTGATGGACCGCGTCGAGGGGGAGAGCATCGCGCGGCGGATCTTCCGCAGCGAGGAGCTCGAATCCGCGCGCGAGAAGCTGCCGGCCCAGCTCGGCACCGCGCTCGCCAAGGTGCACGAGATCGACGTGGGCACCGACGAGCTCGCCTGGCTCCCCGCGCCGCTTGCCGGCCGCTCGAGCCCCGAGACCCAGCTCGAGCAGCTGCGCTTCGCACTGGACCTGGCCCCCAGCCCGACTCCCGTCGGCGAGTGGGCCTACCGCTGGCTGGCGCAGCACCTCCCCGACGAGCGAGCCCGCACCCTGGTGCACGGCGACTTCCGAATGGGCAACGTGATCGTCGGCCCCGAGGGTCTGCGCTCCGTGCTCGACTGGGAGCTCGCGCACGTCGGCGATCCCCACGAGGACCTGGCCTGGATGTGCACGAAGACCTGGCGCTTCGGCAACGTCGACCGACCGGTGGGCGGAGTCGGACCGCGCGAGCCGTTCTACGACGCCTACGAGGCGGCGAGCGGCCGCAAGCTCGACCGCGAGCTGCTGCACTACTGGGAGACACTCTCCTCGCTGAAGGTACTCAGCGTCTGGATCATCCAGATGCGCTCGTACCTGACTGGCATCCTGCCCAGCGTCGAGCAGGCCGCGATCGGCCGCCGCATGGCCGAGACCGAGCTCGACCTGCTGGAGCTGCTGGGCGATTGAGTCCGGGCATCTAGCGCGCCGCGCCGGCGGCGAGCAGCCGATCTCCCGACCCGTACACCGCGAGCGACGGTCCGTGGGTCCGGACACCGAGTGCGAACCGCAGCCCGTCGGGCGCCCTCCCCGTGCACCGCACGATGCCCGAGTGCACTCCCCGCAGGTGGTGGAACGCGCAGAGCGTCACGCGGTTCGCCGGATCATTCGACCCGCCCGCCGAGCGGAAGGCAATGTGGTGGTCGTGCAGGTTCCTCATCGATGTGCATCCCGGCACCACGCAGCGCCACCCGTCGCGCACGAAGATCGCGTGCGACCTCTGCACCTGCGCGTTGTCGGCGCCCCAGGCTCGAAGCGCGTGGGCGAGCATTGCCCCGAGCGCCTCTCCCGGGGTGGGCAGGCGCCCCGTCTGGCGCTCGATGCGCCGCCGCACGCTGCAGAGCACCGCCCGCAGCAGCCGCGCGACGTCCGCATCCAGGATCGCGCGCACCGTGCAGGTCTCTCGCGGGGCACTCTGCTCCGCACCGATTTCCTGCTCCGCGCCCGGAGCCTCCCCGTTCGCTCCGCTCTCCGCCACCGCCTCCGCTTCCGGGAGCCCCCCGGTGCGCAGCCAGGTCGCGAAGTCGGTCTCGCGCACGAGCAGCGCCCGCTCCACGTCGTCGCGCAGGCGGCGCAGCGTGAAGCGTTCCGCGCGCTCGACCCAGGCCCGCGTCCCACGCTCGCTCAGGTCGGCCACCACCAGGGGGACCAGCGTCGCAGCCTGGAGCGCGGTCAACTCCCCCGCGCGGTAGGCGCGCGCGAAGCTCGGGCTCGTCCGTGCCGCTCGCTCGATTCGCAGCAGCGCACGGCCCCACGAGGGCTCGAGACCCAGTCGCTCGCGCACGTATGACTCGCGTGTGGCGTAGCCGAGTGCCCAGAAGATGCGACGCTGCAGCACGTGCTCGAGGAGCGGCCCGATCTGCGCATCCATGCGCCGCTCCAGCTCGACGGCCGCGCGCAGGCGCCGATCGAGCTCGAAGGCATCCGCATCTTCCAGGTCGCGAACCAGCGCCTCTAGCTCGCCTGATACCGTGCGGGTCGCGCCAGACGCTGCGCCGCATGACTCCTCGATCTCTGCCCCTTCGCTCTCGCTCCAGTGCGAGCTCCCCGAAGGCTCGGCGCGCGCCGCAACCGATTCGGCCCACGAGGTCCCGGGCAGGTCGGTCGCCTCCGTCCTCTCTTCGACCTCCGCCCGCTCCGCGACATCGGGATCGATCGGCAGGGCCGAGAGCACCTCGGCCGCGACCCGCTCCGCGCACTCCGAGAGGCTCAGCCGCCCTCCGTGCACGCACCGCGCCACGTGCCGCGCGTGGAACCAGAGCGCGCGCACCTCGCGCGTGCACTCGACCTCGAATCGGCGAGACGGGCTTGTGTCGCTCTCGAGCGCATTCGCCTCCATGGATCCCCGGTCGACCTTGCGCACCTCGCGCGAGAGCGCCTCGCTCGTCACTCCGCGCGCGTACTCGATCCAGCGCGCCTCCTCCTCCCGCGTCGCCACGCGTGCGACGAGCCGGGCCTTGGCCCAGCCGAGCCGCCCCTCCACGACGGCCGCGTGAAGCTGTGGCAGCCGATAGAAAGCCCAGCCGACGTTCGCCAGGTCCTGCACCGAGCGCGCCGAGCGACCGACCCGCTCGTCGGCGTAGTCCGCAAGGCGCGCGTACCCGAGCCGCTCCCAGGCGCGCCGCGCCACTAGCCAGCAAGAGACCTGAGCCAGGGCTGCACGCAGCGGCCCGCCAGAGCGAACACGCCCCAAGAGACGCCGCTCGAGCACGAGGCCCGCGTCCGTGGTGAGGTCCACGCCGGAGACTCCGCACTGATGGGGGTGAGCCATTTGAAAGTAGCGAACAGAAGACGAAAGTCAAATCTCTTCGGGACGCCGTCCATCGCTACACCGTCCGGTGTCGGGTTGGCTCGAACAAGCCGCTCCACGCTCTGTGCCCGGTGGGGGGAAGCTACGGCGAGGAGCGCCGGACTACTGCCAGGGCCTGAACCAGCGCCAGGGCTTGAAGCAGTACCAGACGGAGCAGCGGCGCTTCGGCGCGGTGAGGACCAGCACCGAGCGCCCCCACGGACCGGTCTGCCCCATCACCTTCAGGGACGCGGTGCCGAGGATCGCGACGGCGGGCAGGGTGTCGGTGACGATCGTGATGCGGTTCGCCTGCGTATCGACCGTGCCGGGGAGCAGCACGAAGTCGAAGCCGTCCCAGGCTCGGACCTGCAGGTTGCCCTCGTTGGTCCAGGGGCCGATCGCGGCCTCGTCGTAGGCGAGGACCAGCGTGAACGGCCCGGTCAGGCTGCCCGTGTACGACATCTGCCAGACCTGGGCGGGGGCCGAGGCGAGACGGCTCGCGATCGGGGCGAGGTCGACTCCGATCTCGCTCGTCGAGTCCGCGACGGCCACGCGTTCGAAGCTCGCACTCAGCGTTCCGGCGGTCGTCTGTCCGAAGATGGCCGCGAGTCCCCCGGTCGCGCTCGGACCGCCCAGCAGCGAGCCGGGCACGCTGCTGCCGCCCGGCAGCTGGACTCCGCTCGCCTGGGAGGGGTCCAGCGCGATGCGGTCGTAGCTGCAGCTCATGTCTCCCGGGTCGGTCACGCTGCCCGTGCCGAGGTCCAGCTGCCGGTAGCGCAGTGACTCGGCGACGTGGAGCACGTTCGCGCTCGCGTCCAGGTCGATGTCGTAGATCCCGCGCGGGGGCGTCGGCGCGTAGGCGACCGTCTCCGGCGAGGAGCCGTCGAGGTTGGCGCGCCGGAGCTGGGGGGGAGCGGAAGGACTGCTCTCCGCCCAGTAGAGCTTTCCGCGGATCGGATCGACGGCGAGTGACCGGGTCCAGAAGCTGACCGCGATCACGTTCTCGACGTTCGTGCCGTCCGTGCTCACCCGGCGAATCGTCTGAATGGCCCCGTCGTGCCAGTAGAGCTTGTTCGCGGCCTCGTCGACCGCGAGCCTGAGGGGGCGGCTGCCCGAAGCGAGCTGAAGGAAGGCGGGATCGTTGTCGGAGGGGTCGGTCAGGCTGACTCTGCCGATGTTTCCACGCAACGGATCCGACCAGAACAGGTAGCCGCCGCCGACGTCGATCGCGGCTGCCGCGACCTCGGTCAAGCTCGCGCTCGGCACCGGCGGGCCGAGGATCAGGTAGTCCTCGAGAGCCGACCCGTCCAGATTGGTGCGCGTGATCTTGTAGGGGCGGGTGTAGTCCGTCGATGAGGCGGCATCCAGCGTGCGCCCGCCGGTGTAGAGCTTTGCCGCGAAGGGATCCACTGCGAGGGCGAGCCCGGCAAGTCGGGCATCCGCAAAGGTGCCGCGCGCGCCGACGATGCCGAAGTCCGCGTCGCAGTCCATCCAGGCGTAGAGCCCGGGCTGCGAGGTCAGGTCGTCCGGGTCCACGCAGAAGCCGAGCCCGTCGCAGACGCCGCCGGGCCCCACGTCGCACGGCGACAGATACGGCTCGGGCCGACAGCTCGCATCGCAGCAGTCGCCGTTCGCCGTGTTCCCGTCGTCGCAGCCCTCGGCCCCGGTGATCAGGGCGTCGCCACACACCGAGGGCACGTCGCCCTTCAGCTCGAACACCCCCTGGAAGTTGTAGCTCTGCGAGAAGACCTCGGTCACCGTGGACGTGCTCGACACGCGCAGGTTGGTCAGCTCGGTCGGAAGTGGGGGATAGCCGGGCGCCGAGAAGGTGATGGGTCCGTCGAGCTGGAGGGTCTCGCCCACTACAACTTGACCCGAGGGAACGAGCGCGTAGTTGCCGTTGGTCGTCCCGAAGGTCACACCGCCCGCTCCGAAGTCGCCCTGCCAGGCTCCCACTGCCCCGCAGCAGTAGCAGACCTGGAACGTGCCTGGATTCGCCGCGAAGTAGTCGACGCCCGCGAGCTCTTCGTCCCCGACATCGAATGTGAAGATTCCGTTGGAGAAGGCACCCGTGGCGCACTCGGCGCTGGCGACCCTCGAGGCGGTGCCAGTGAGTGCGCCCTTCTCCCACACGACTTCCACGGCCGAGACCGGGGCCGCGCCGGCCAGCGCGAGCGCCAGCACGGCCAGACTCGGTCGCCAGTGACGCATGCCCGTCTCCCTGGTCTCCTCTGCCCATGCTACCCCCGGCGGCGCCCGGGAATCCAGCCTTTCCGGGCCGCGTCCGGTGGCCGAGCCGGCGCGTCGCGGGTCAGTCGGCTTCAACCGGGTCGGAGAAGTGGGAGAAGATCGGGTAGTCCTCGAGCTGGAAGTACGTACGGCCACTCGGTCCGCCCTCCGGCAGCGTGGCGAGCAGGCGCACGGTCGGGTAGCAATCGCCCGGCTCCTGGCTGCCGAGTGGGTTCATTCCGGTGCGGGTCGGGCCGGGAATCAGGTTGTTCACGAGGACGTCGGTTCCCGCGAGCTCGCGCGCCAGGGTGCGTGTGAACGCGACGACGGCGGCCTTGGAGACGTTGTAGCCGATCAGGTTCGGCGGGCAGAACTCGGCATTCCGCGACGCGACCGCAATGATGCGCCCGCGGCCGCGCTCCCGCATGGAGGGGAGCACCGCCCGCACCGCGTGGATGGCGCCGAAGAGGTTCACGCGCACCACGTCCTCGATCTCGCGCCAGGGCAGCTCCTCGATCGCGCCCAGCCGGGCGATTCCGGCATTCGCGACCAGCACGTCGATCGGCCCGAGATCCGCCTCGACGTCGGTCACGAGGCGCGCGACCGCGTCCGCGTCCGCGACATCGCACGTGTACGCCCGGTCGCAAGCCTTCTCGGCGCCTGCCCTGTTCGCGCCAAGGTCGCATCCCGCAACGAGCGCACCTTCCGCCCGGAAACGCTCCGCCAGAGCGTGCCCAATGCCGCTCCCCGCGCCCGTGATCAGGACGACGCGGCCGCCGATGTCTCCGTCCCCGCTCACGCCTGGCTCCAGCGCTTCGCTCAGAAGATGTCGCCGCTCGAGTGGCGTCTGATCTTGGGGAGGTCGGCGAAGTTTCCGGGGCGCTTCTCGGCGTTGGCCAGCATGGCCTCGCCCAGCTCTTCGGGCTGCAGCATGCTGGCGTTCCAGATGCCGATGTAGTCGAGTCCGTCCGCGGTCGAGTGGTCGCGCGCGTAGTTGATCATGCGCTTGCAGCCGTAGACGGCGAGCGGTGCCTTGGCCGCGATCTCTCGAGCGATGCCGGTGACCTCGGCGAGCATCGTCTCCTGGTCGGGAAATACGCGGTTGATCAGCCCGGCGGCCTCCGCCTCGCGTGCCGGCATGCGCCGTCCGGTGTAGGCGAGCTCGCGCACGATCCCTTCGGGGATCAGCTTTACGAGTCGCGGAAACGTGCCGACGTATGCGGTCATGCCGATGTTGATCTCGAAGATCGTCAGGAAGGCGTCCTCGGTCGCGTAGCGGATGTCGCAGGCGGTCACCAGGTCGACGCCCCCGCCGATGCAGCCGCCCTGGACCGCGGCCAGCACCGGGATCCTACAAGTCTCCAGACAGGAGAAGGTCTGCTGCATGCGGCGCACGTCGTCGTAGAAGCGGGCGGCCCGCGTCCGTCGCGCTCGGCTCTGCGCTTCGGAATCCTGAGGCTTCGCTCCGCCGCCAACGCCAACGCCGATGCCGGCGCCGAACGCCTTCACGTCGAGGCCGGACGAGAAGTGCGGACCGGTGGAGGAGATGACGATGGCCCGCGCCTTGGAGTTGTCGTCGATGTCCCGAACGATCTCGGGTAG
>CAZLBF010000018.1:0-3006 GCA_964557495.1 uncultured Myxococcales bacterium
GGCGATCTGCGTCTCCCGATCGAGCTAGCACTTCCTGCCGGGTATCGGCCGGCGGGTCTTCCCGGCCTAACGGCGAGCAGAGCTCGCCTTGCAGGACGGCGCGCTGTCTGCTCGCCTCGCGGCCTGCCGGGCTCCGCTCGCCTCTGGCTCGCTGCGCGCGCCGCTGCCGCGTCGCTTGCACATCCGCGCGAGTCCTAGAGTGGAGGGTGGGAGATCCGCATCAGCCGGTGCGAGCTCGGGCCCGGATCTGGTCGAGGACGGGGCGGATGAACTTCGCGAACTGCTCGGGGTTCTCGCTCATCGGGAAGTGGCCCAGGCCGGTCATGGTCCGGTACTGCGCGCCCTCGATGCTGCGCGCCAGCGCCTCCGACGCGGCGGGCGGACACGCCCAGTCGTACTCCCCGGTGAGCAGGTAGACGGCGACCTTTCCGGTATCGATCTGCTCGGCCGTCGCCGTCAGGTCGTGGTCGACCGCGAAGTAGTAGAGGTCCCCCTTGAAAACGGGCGGCGCCCCCTGGCTGTAGACCCACGCGGTCTCGCGCCGGTAGGCCTCGGGGCTGGTCGGGGACATCAGGCCGTACATGACGTTCGCCTTGAACTCGTTGCCGATCCGCGGATGGTGCCAGAGGTCCTGGTAGCCGCCGGGAGTAGCGAGCGAGGCCTCCAGGCCGATCACCGCCCGAAACGCCTCGGGGTGATGCAGCGCGAGGTCGGCGGCGAGGTGCCCACCGATCGAGCTCCCCATGTAGACCGGTCGGTCGAGCTCGAGCTCGCGGCAGAGGGCGAGCGGGACCTGCATCAGGAAGTCCCGCGTGAGCCGGTACTCCTCCGACCACCAGGCCTTGCCCGTGGGCGGGAGCGACTTCCCGTGGTAGGGCAGATCGTAGGCGAGCATGCGGAAGTCCCGGGCGATCTCCGCGTCCTCGAGGAGGTGGCGCCACTGACGCCCGTCGGCGCCTGCCGTGTGTTGAAGCAGCAGCGGAATCCCGGTCCCGCTCTCCTCGAAGTAGACGCGGTACTCGACCGAGTCGATCTCGAGGTGAAGGTAGCGACCAACGGCGCGGTCGATGCGTGGCATGCTCCCTCCCCCCTCAGGCGCTCGAGCGCATCAGCTCGAACATGCGCCGCACGGCCGCGTAGTACGGGTAGAACGTCTCCAGGTTCCCCTCGACCCGGAACCCGTGGTACAGGGAGGCGCCCCACAGATCCTGGTAGAAGGGCTCCGGAACCGGCGCCAGGAAGCGTCGCCACTGCTCAGCCCCGGCCGAGATCGAGAAGTCCCAGCTCGACATCCCGATCGGCAGCTCCGGCGCGACCTCCTCGATGCGCCCGTCCCGGATCCGGATCAGGGTCCCGGCATCGTCGACGCCGATGCGCAGGACCGCCTCCCAGAAACGCGCGGCGATGCGGAACTCGGCGTCGTCGTTGGCGACGTCGCGCAGCGTCTCGATCGGAACGACACTCATGCAGCTGCAGCTCCAGCGGCTCGGGGTCTCGCGCCAGGATAGACCGCCGACCGGGCCGCCCGTCAAGCGACGCGCGCGTCGCTGCGGGGCCCGATCGCGGGACGCGCGGGCGGAGCCGTGCGAGAATGAGCGCCCGTGCCGGACGTTGGACCTCTTCGCGCGCTGCTGTGGGTGCTGCTCGTCGCTTTCGGAGTCGGAACCGCCAGCGCCCAGGAGAGGGCCGAGCCGAGTACGCCCCCCTCGCATGCATCCGCCAACGAGGGCATGCGGCCGAACGTCCCCATGGTCAAGGTGGAGGAGCCACCCGCCATCGACGGCTCGCTCGACGACGTCGTCTGGCAGCAGGCACCGATCCTCCACAGGTTCGTTCAGGTCGCACCGCGCCCGGGCGAGCCGGCGTCCGAGGCGACAGAGATCCGTCTCCTCTACGACAGCGACTTCCTGTACGTGGGGATCCGCTGCTACGACCGCGAGCCGGAGCGGATCATCGCGCGCCAGATGATCTACGACGTCGAGCTCACGACGGACGACCGCGTGAGCATGGTGCTCGACCCGCTCTACGACCAGAAGAACGGCTACCTCTTCTCGGTCAACCCACTCGGCACGCGCTGGGACGGTCTCATCGAGCCGGGCCTCGAGTTCCGGCAGGAGTGGAGCGGCATCTGGTACGCGGACGCGAAGATCGATGCGGAGGGCTGGACCGCCGAGGTCGCGATCCCCTTCAAGACGATCTCCTTCAATCCCGCGACGGACACCTGGGGCTTCAACGTGATGCGGGCGATCCGCCGGCGCAACGAGGTCGTTCGCTGGGCTTCGCCGACGCCGGACCTGAATCTCATCGACATGGGCACGGCGGGGCGGCTGGTGGGCATGCACGGCATGGAGCAGGGGCTCGGGCTCGACGTGAAGCCGACGATGGCGCTCTCCTACACCCACGACCGGGACAAGGACGACGACGATCGCGAAGGTCACCCCGCGCTCGACCTCTTCTACAGGGTGACTCCGGCGCTCACCGGCTCGCTCACGTTCAACACCGACTTCTCCGAGGCGCCCGTGGACGAGCGCGAGGTCAACCTCACCCGGTTTCCGCTCTTCTTTCCCGAAACGCGCGACTTCTTCCTGCAGGATGCCGGCGTCTTCGAGTTCGCCGGCATCGAGAAGAACGGCCGTCCCTTCTTCTCCAGGAACATCGGACTCCGAGCTTCGGGCGAGCCCGTCGACATCCGGGTCGGCGGCAAGCTGACGGGGCGCGTCGGACGCGTCGGCGTGGGTCTGCTCGACATCCAGCAGGCCTCCTACGGGGACGTCGACTCCCAGAACCTGGGGGTCGCGCGCCTGACCTACGACCTCTTCGAGGAGTCGTTCATCGGCGCAATCGGTACCAACGGCGATCCCCACTCGAACGAGGACAACGGCGTGGTCGGCGCCGATCTGCGACTCCGCACCAGCGACTTCCGGGGTTGGGAGCGCTCCCTCTCCTTCGACGCCTGGTTCCTCCACAGCTACTCCGAGAACGCGAGCTCCGACGAGGCGTCGTTCG
>CAZLBF010000019.1:0-21397 GCA_964557495.1 uncultured Myxococcales bacterium
TCGAGGTCGAGCGTGATCGAGCGCTTGCCCGCGTTGTGGTGCAGGTGGTAGAGGCTTCTCTCGAGCCCGGGCTCGTCGCCGAGGAACGGGGCCAGCCGGCGCACGCGGCCGCCGTCGGGTGGCTCGACGCGCAGCACGTCCGCTCCGAGGTCGGCCAGGATCCGGGTCGCGAAGACGCCGGCCTCGTCGGCGAGGTCGAGGACGCGCACCCCGTCGAGCGCCGTCACGCCGCGACCACCGACTGCGACTTCATGGCCTCGGAGCATACCGCGTGCGGCGCGTCCGGCCTCACGCCGTGGGGGTGTGCTCGATGTCCGGCTCGATGTAGATGACGCGCGCCGCAGGAACGCGATCGCGGATGCGCTCCTCGATGGCGTCGATCGCCTCGGCGACCGCCCTGAAGTCCAGAGCCGGCTCGAGCTCGACCTTGGCGCCCACCAGCAGCTCTTCCGGTCCGAGATGCAGCGTGCGAAGGTTGATCAGCCGTTTGACCTGCGGCGTCGCCTCGATGGAATCGAGGATCTGGCGCCTGATGCGGGGCGATGCCGACTCGCCGATCAGCAGGCTCTTCATCTCGATCGCCAGAACGACCGCGATCACACCGAGCAGCACACCGATGGCGATGCTGCCCGCCGCGTCGAAGCGCGGATCGCCCAGTGCGAAGGCCAGGCTCACGCCAGCCAGCGCGATCAGCAGGCCGAGCAGCGCCCCGAGATCCTCGAGGAGCACCACCGGAAGCTCCGGGCTCTTGGCGTGCCGCACGAACTCCCACCAGCTCTCGCCGGACCGGATGCGGCTCGCCTCCCGCACCGCGACGCGAAGCGAGCCGCCCTCGAGCACCAGGCCTGCCAGGAGCACGCCGATGGCCCAGCCCGGCGACGTCAGTTCGTGGGGATGCCGGAGCTTGTCGATCCCCTGCGAGATGGCGAAGAGGGATCCCAGCGAGAAGAGCACCATCGCGACCACGAACGCCCAGAAGTAGCGCTCGCGCCCGTAGCCGAAGGGGTGCTCGGGTGTCGGCGCTCGCTGTGCGCGAACGCCCCCGAGGATCAGAAGCAGCTGATTTCCGGTGTCCGCAACCGAGTGGACCGACTCCGCGAGCATGGAGGCCGCGCCGGTCGCCAGGAAGGCGAGGAACTTGGCGATGGCGATGCCGAGATTGGCGAGCAGCGCGGCGATGATGGCGCGTCGATTCCCGTCCGTCATGTCGTTCAGACCCCCTGGAGTCACTGTACCGTGTGGCTCGACGCTTGACCGCCCCGGGGGCGATCCGCTCAACTGGAAGCTCGCTCGAGGAAGGAGTTCGTTTTGGGGATCCGTCGCAGCCCGGGTGCAGCAGCGGCCACGGTGCTGGCACTGATCCTGGCTCTCGCCGCCCCGCGGGCGCCCGCCGAGACGCCGGCCGAGATCGCGTCCCTGGTGGGACTGGCCGGCGTCGAGGTCGCGGTGGACAAGGTTCCCGCGTCCATCCGCAAGATCGGACTGCGACCGGATCGACTCAGGACCGATGTGGAGGCGGCGCTCCGCGCTCGGGAGGTCCCGGTCGTCCCGGAGTCGTCGACGCTCGACGGCAGCCCCAGGCTCCACCTGCGCGTGCGCGCCGAGAGCGCGGAGGGGGGCCTTCTCTACTCGGTCGCCCTGCTGCTCTTCCAGGGCGTCTCGCTCGCCGGCTCGCCCGTCGAGCCGAAGCTGGCGGTCACCTGGGAGGCGGAGGCGATGGGCTTCAGCGCCCGCTCGAGCCGCTTCGACGTTCAAAACGTCGTACTCGGGCTCACGCGCTCGTTCGTCGACGACTTCCAGACTGCGAACCCCGGAGACGCGAACCCCAAAAACTCGAGCCCCGAGGACTGAATCCCGGGCGGGCCTCGGAGCGGACGGTGCTATGCTGGCGCGGGCCCGTGCCCCTCCGGGAGGTCGGACGTAGCCGTGGTCAGACTCATCGTATTTGCCGTGGCGGCGATCGCCGCGTGTACGCCCTCCGATGCGGACTACTCCAAGGCTGCCGCGGTGGCCGCCGCGAAGTCGCAGTTCGGTCGGACAGCGAAAATCAGCTTCTACGAGATTCCGTCGCGCGGGGTGGTCAGGGACTCACTCGCGCTCTGGGTCTCGTTCGCCGGGATCGATACCGCGGGCGAACGGGGCCTCGTCCGCATGCTCCAGAAGTCGGGCCCGGGACCCCTCAAGCTCCTCGTCTCCGGCCCCGTCCCCGCCAAGAGCTACCGGATCATCAAGAGCGCGCTGGAGCAGAACGAGGGGCGCAGTCTGTCTCACGTGCAGCTGCTGTTCGTCGGGCCCGAGAAGTATCGAGGCGAGCTCCGGGAAGCGGCCGTAGCCGCGGGAGTGAGGCTGTCCTTCGTCTCCTTCGCGGAGGCGCTCAAGCTCGAGAGTGCCCTCGGAGCGGGATCCCCTCGGGGTCTCCTCGAAGGGCGGCTCGAGCCCGCACTCGCACCCGGGGTGCAGCTCGTGAGCCAGGCGGGCGATAGCTCCAGCTCGGCCGGCCGGGAGACGCAGGCGCGGAAGCCCGCCCAGCAAGCTGTGCCCCAAGGGGAGGCGGATTCCGAAGAGTCCGGGGAGGTCGTCTGCCGCATGATGCCCAGGGACATCGGCGGCGGCGTCATCGCCCCGACGCGGGTCTGCTTCCGCGTGAAGGGGGATGCCGGGCCGGCGGGCGAGGGCTCCGAGCTGTCGTCGTCCCCGAAGCCCGCGAGCTTGGCGGGACTGGAAGGGGTCGCGGTCTCCGTCGAGGAGCTGAAGCCCGATCTGCTCCAGCTCGGACTGCGCCGGGAACGCATCCAGCGGGACGTCGAGTTCAAGCTGCGCTCCCGCGGCGTCCGGGTCTACTCGGAGGTCTCGAGGTACGACCTGCGGCCGCTCTTCTTCCTCCGGGTCCACCCTCTGCGGATGGAGGCCGGGCTCGGCTACTCGGTCGGCGCGATGCTCTACCAGCGCTCCTCGCTGCTGCGGTCCCCCGACCGCTTCGGCTCCGCGGTCACCTGGATGGAGAGCGCCGTCGGCTACACCTCGCCTCCCAGCCAGTACGACGTTCGGGACGCTCTCGAGGAGATCGCGGACTCCTTCGCAGACGACTTCGTGGCGGCGAACCCCGCGAACTAGGCGCCCGGCCCCGGCCGAAACGCCACTGAAAGGTCTCCCCTACGATGCCGAGAGAGCTGCTCGACGACCTGCAGAGCTACGAGCGCCGGGTCTACTCCCAGGGCGGCGAGGACGGGGTGATCTCCCGCATCTTCGCGTGCATCGGAACTACGAACCGGTTCTTCGTGGAGTTCGGTGCCTGGGACGGGCACCACCTCTCCAACACCGCGAACCTGCGCCTCCACGGAGGCTGGTCCGGTCTGCTGCTCGACGGGGATGGCGAGCGGCGCGGCGACTCGCTCGTGAAGCCGGCCTTCATCACCGCAGACAACGTGAACGAGGTCTTCGCGAGCCACGGCGTGCCGGAGTCCTTCGACCTGCTGTCGCTCGACATCGACGGTAACGAGTACTGGGTCTGGAGGGCGCTCGACGCCTATCGCCCCCGCATGGTCGTGATCGAGTACAACATCTTCTTCGGGCCCGACGTGGCTCGGACGATCGAGTATCGGCCCGACTTCGTCTGGGACGAGACCACCTATCACGGGGCAAGCCTCGCGGCGCTGCGCAAGCTCGGACGCGACAAGGGCTACTCGCTGATCTACACCGACAGCTGGGTGCCGAACGCCTTCTTCGTGCTGGATACCGAGCTTCCGGCGGAGCTGGTCGACCGCCCCATCGAGCAGGTCGCCAGCTGGCGGTTCCGCGGAGAGCCGACCGACACCCGGCAGCGGGCCTGGGTCTCCGTCTAGCCGGGAGCCCGGGGGCGGCCACGGGTCGCGCTCTAGTCGACCAGGGAGCGTCCGTCGAGATCGGGCGGCGGCTCGAGACCGAGGTGCCGCGCGAGTGTCGGTGCGATGTCGACCGTCGCGGCGGGCCCCTCGACGCGCGCCGGCGCGATCCCGGCTCCCCAGAACAGGATCGGGACCGCCCGGTCGTAGAGGTACGGCGAGCCGTGGGAGGTGCCGTAGTCGTAGGGCGAGACCAGGCAGGTCGGCTCGAGCTGGACCAGGAGGTCGCCACTTCGCTCGGGGTCGCGCGAGTTGCGGTAGAGGCGCGCGATCTCGGAATCGCTCTGCTCCAGCTCTTCGGCCGTCCAGGCCTGCGCGATCGAAGGCTCGGCCTCGAGGTAGCGCTCGACCGCCGCCAAGATCGCGCCGACCTCGACCCCCTGCTCGCTCGCGACCGGACGGCTCACGCCGATCTGGCTGCCCGCGAATACGACCCAGTCCTTCGGAAGCGCCACGATCGGCGTGAACGTCCGGTGCAGCTCCCAGGCGAGGCCGAGGCCGAGCCGGCGCATTCCCACGCGGCTGCCCGCTACCGGGCAGCGATTGGCGCCGGTCTCCTCCAGCCACTCCGGGAGTGGCAGCACGCCGTGGTCGGAGGTCAGCGCGACCAGCAGCTCGCCCTCGCCGAGGCGAGCCTCGAGGAAGCCGAGAAACTCCCCGAGCGCGCGATCGAGTCGTAGCAGCGCGTCGCGCGCCTCGTGGCTGCCCGGGCCGTAGAGGTGGCCGACCCCGTCGCCCGCCGAGAGCGACACGGCCAGGAGGTCCGCTCCGCCGCGCTCCCCGAGCTTCTCCTTCGCGACTAGCTCGGTGGCGAATTTCAGTGTGATCTCGTCCAGATACGGAGTAAAGTAGAGGTTGTCCGCGAATTGCTCCGGGTCGCCGTCGCGCAGCGGGTGAGGCGTCGTCCGCGAGTAGTCGGGCGACTCCCCCGCGTAGTCGTCCGGGCGCGGCGGGGGCGGAGGCGGCGCTCCGTCGAGCGCGTGTGCCCAGGTCTCGGGCAGGCCGTCCAGGAAGCCGGCGTTGAAGCCGGCGACCCAGTCCGGCAGGGACTCGCGGTAGTAGCGGCTGGTCGTGAACCCGACCGCGCCCGTGCGGTTGAACCAGTAGGCGGCGTCCGGATGCTGGCCCCCCATCGCGATCGCCGCGCGGTCCTTCCCCGAGACGCTGAATACCCGGGTCTCCGGCCGCGCCGCTTTCATCCAGTCGCCGAGCGTCGTCACCCGCAGGTTGCGAGGTGACCGGCCCTGCTCGGCGCCGATCACGCGGGCATCCTCGGCCGGGTCGCTCACGCAGTAGACGCTCTGGCCCGCCTTCGCGTCGATGAAGCTGTTTCCCGGGATGCCCGCGGCGCCCGGGTGGCGGCCCGTCAGCATCGTCGCGTGCCCGGCACAGGTCTCGGTCAGCGCGTGATCGAGCGCGCCCTCCAGGTGGACCCGGCCCTCGCGCGCGAGGCGGCCGAGGCCGCCCGGTAGCCGCGCGTCGAGCCGATCGCGCCGGAGCTGATCCACCGAGACGAGGAGGACCAGGCGCGGCGAGCTCTCGGCTGCGGCCACGAAGGCCGGCGAGAGGAGCAGAAGTGCGAGCAGCAGCCGGGGCACGGACGCGGAGGGTAGCGGAGTGTTAGCCTCGCGCGACGATGAAGCGCTGCGGGTGGGTGAGCGACGATCCGCTCTCCGCCGCCTACCACGACGAGGAGTGGGGAGTGCCGGTCCACGACGACCGGGTGCTCTTCGAGTTCCTGCTGCTCGAGGGCGCACAGGCCGGGCTCAGCTGGTCCACGATCCTCCGCAAGCGGGAGGGCTACCGCAAGGCGTTCTCCGGCTTCGATCCCCGCAGGGTCGCTCGCTACGACCGGCGCAAGCTCGAGCGCCTGCTCGCCGATCCCGGCATCGTCCGGAACCGCCTCAAGGTCGCCTCCGCCGTTGCGAATGCGAGCGCCTTCCTGGCCGTCCAGGAGGAGTTCGGGAGCTTCGACGCCTACGTCTGGCGGTTCGTGGACGGCGGCCCGATTCGCAACCGCTGGCGCCGGCTGCGCGACGTGCCGGCCTCCACGCGGGAGTCGGAGACCCTGAGCCGGGACTTGAAGAAACGCGGCTTCCGCTTCGTGGGAGCTACGATCTGCTACGCCTTCATGCAGGCCACCGGCATGGTCAACGACCACCTGACCGACTGCTTCCGCCACTCCGAGATCCGCTAGCCAGAGGTCCAGGGAGCCTCGTGCGCCAGGGCGCGCTCGAGCAGCGAGAGATAGAGCTCGCGGGGAATCTCCAGCGTTCCGAAGCGCTCCAGGTGCGGGGTCGTGAACTGCACGTCGAGCAGCTCGAAGCGGGCCTCGCGCAGCTGCTCGACGAGCCGGACCAGGCAGACCTTCGAGGCGTCGGTCCCGCCGAGCTCGGGCCTGCTGAACATGCTCTCCCCGAAGAATGCAGCACCGAGGTGGACCCCGTAGAGGCCGCCGACCAGGGCGTCGTCGCGCCAGGCCTCGATGCTGTGGGCGAGGCCCAGCTCCTGGAGGCCGCAATACGCGGACAAGAGTCGCTCGTCGATCCAGGTCTCGCGCCGGCCGCGTCGCGAGGCCGCGCACTCGCGCATCACCTGCTCGAAGCGAGTGTCGCTGCGGAGCTCGAAGCGCTCGCTTCGCACGCGCCGCTGGAGGCTCTTGGAGACGTGGAGGTGCTCGAGCGGCAGGATGGTGCGTGGATCGGGGCTGAAGTACTCGATTCTCCGGGTTCGGGAGTCGAACATCGGGAAGATGCCCTGGCGGTAGGCCCAGACGAGCAGCTCGGGCGTGGGGGACTGCGAGTCCATCGAGACGGCCTCGTCCATGGAAGGCGAGAATCTAGCCCGGATCCGTCGCCCGGTGAGAGATCGGGGCTAGGCCCCGGCTTCGGACGCGTTCTTGTCGCGCAGCTTCTCGATCAGCTCGCCCGGGGTCGATCCCTGGAGCAGCTCCTTGATCTGGGCGCGGAAGTTCTGGACCAGGCTCACGCCTTCGATGATGACGTCGATCACGTACGCCTCGCCCTGCTTCGACCTCATCCTGTAGTTGATGTCGACTCCCGACCCGGCGGCTCCGCCGACGATCCGGGTGTTGCAGGTGATGTCGCCATTCGACTCGACGCGCGTATCGCCGAACTCGATCTGCTCGTTGTCGTACGCCTCGAGTCGCCGGCCGTAGGTCGTCGAGAGGTGCCGCTTGAACTCCGCGATGAACTCCTCGCGCTCGGCCTCGGAGAATCGCCTCCAGCCGCGCGCTACGACCAGGCGGGCGATGATCGCGAAGTCGAAGCGCTCCTCCACCAGTGCCTCGACCTGCTCCCGCTTCTGCGCGGCGCTCAAGGCCTCGTCGCCCAGGACCTCGAGCGCTGCCTCGACCGTGGTCCGGAGCGTCGCGGCGGCCCGGGACTCGTCGCTGGCGAGCGGCGATCCCGGCAGCGCCAGCAGCGCGAGCATGGCGGCTGCGCAGCTAAGGCGCTGGAGCCGGATCCGCACTCTCTTCCTCATCCACTGCATCCTCGTCATCCTCGAACTCGTACAGATCGTCCTCGGTCTCGGGTGGCGGCGGCGCCTCGCGTCGGACCCGGGCCGCTCGGTTCTGAAGGAAGGCGTTCCGCACCGACACGTAGAAGTCCAGGGACGCCGTCCGTAGATCCTCGATGTCCTGGTCCGCGAGGGCGCGCCGGTTGAACAGATCCAGCGCGCCGAAGCCGGGCACGAGCAGGATGCCGATCCAGATCACGGGGTCCACGGCGCTGTCGAAGACGGTTCCGACCGCGTCGCGGGAGCTCGACGGTCCCAGCAGGGGCAGCTGGATGTAGGCGCCGCTCTCGATTCCCCAGCGCCCGAACGCCAGACCGAAGTCTTCGTCGCGGGGCTCGATTCCCCAGTGTCCGGCGGGATCGAAGAAGCCGGCGAGACCGACCGTCGTGTTCAGGACGAAGCGGGTCAGCTCGGTGCCCGCCCCGCGCGCCTCGGCCTGGATCAGGCTGGCCACGAAGCGGACCGGAAAGCGGAGGTTCGTGAAGAACTTGTCGAGCGATCGGCGGCCCGCCTCGGGTGTGACGAAGCTCCAGCCCTGGGAGACCGGTCTCAGCACCCAGCGATCGGCCTGCTGGTTGAACCCGAAGACGCCGCGGTTCTGTGCCTCGAACGGGTCGGGATGCTGCGGCGAGGCACAGCCGAGCGCTGAGGCGACCACCAGCGCCGAGAGCAGGGCCGGGACGCTTCTCACTCCTCGACCCCGAAGTTCTGAACCAGCTGTCCGATGAGGCGTTCGATCGAGATCGCGCCCTGCGTGTAGGTGATCTCGCCCCCCTCCTCGAGGTTGCGGTCCTCGCCGCCCGGCTCGAGCGCGATGTACTGGTCGCCCAGGAGCCCGGAGGTCTGGATCAACGCGGAGGTATCCTCCGAAAGCTCGAGTGATGCATCCACCTCGAGTGTGACGCGCGCGCGAAAATCGCCATTCAGCTCGATCTTCGACACCTGGCCGACGCGCACGCCCCCGATCACGACCTGGGCGCGCGGCTTCAGCCCGCCGATCTCGTCGAATGCGGCGTACAGAGTGCGCTGTGGACCCGAATTCCAGGTGAAGCCGCCGACCGTCACGGACAGATAGGCGATCGCCGAAATGCCGGCGAACACGAACAGGCCTACGAGCAGGTCTCGGACGGGGGATGTGGACATCGCTCAGAACTCCCAGAGAGCAGTCACGAAGTAGTCTAGGATCAGGGTCGCGACCGACGCAATGACCACGGTCTGCGTCGTCGCGTAGCTCACGCCCGCCGACGTCGGCTCCGACGTGTAGCCGCGATGAGTCGCGACCAGACCGACGAGCGTGCCGAACAGCACCGCCTTGAGGAAGCTCCCGAGCACGTCCTCGCGGAAGGTGACGGAGTTCTGGAGGCTGGAGACGTAGCTGCCCCCGTCGACGCCGAGGGTCCCGGTGCCGAGCAGGTAGCCCGCGAACAGGGCGACGACGATGAAGAGGGCGGACAGGAGCGGCATCGCCACGATCATCGCCACCGCCTTCGGGGAGACCACGAGGTCGATCGGATCGACCGACATCATGCGCAGGCCGTCGAGCTGCTCCGTGGCCACCATGGTTCCGATTTCGGCGGCGATCGCCGACCCGGCACGACCCGCGACCAGCAGCGCGGTCAGGAGGGGCCCGAGCTCGCGGATCAGGCTCAAGCCCACGGCGGTTCCGAGCAGCTCCTCGGATCCGAAGCGGACCAGCAGGTTGTAGCCCTGCAGCGCCAGCAGCAGACCGACCGCGACGCCGGACAGACACACGATCGACAGCGACAGCACGCCGATCCCGTAGAGCTCGTCGATGAAGCGGCGAATCCGGATGGGTCTGGAGACGCTGGCAATCAGGACGTCCACGCCGAACAGGGCGAAGCGGCCGAGGTCGCCCAGCGCACCGAGACTGCGCCTGCCGAGCCGCTCGATCGGCGCGATCATGCCCGGTCCGTTCGCCCGTCCGATTCTCGGTCCTTCGGTTTCCTGACCGCGTCGAAGGCCTCCGGATCCTCCGCCGCGATGAACTCGCGCACCGAGTCCGATGCGCTGGTCCGGATCGTGTCCGGCGCCGCCTCGAGCGCCTTGCCGTCGAGCAGGAACACGACGTGCTCGGCCATGCGCAGCGTCGTGGGGATGTGGTGCGAGGTCACGATCATCGTGATCCCGAATTGCTGGCAGACCTCCTGGAGCAGGGACTCGATGCGGCGTACCGCGATCGGATCCAGGCCCGAGAACGGCTCGTCGCAGAGCAGGATCTCCGGCTCCTCGATCATCGCGCGCGCCAGGGCGGTCCGCTTGGCCATCCCGCCGGAGAGTTGACCCGGGAGCAGCCCGTCGAACCCGCTCAGGCCCACGGCTTCGAGGCGCGAGTGGATGCGCTCGGCGATCTCGGGCTCGCTGAGCCGCGTGTGCTCCCGGAGCGGCAGCGCCAGGTTCTCGAACACCGAGAGCGAGTCGAGGAGCGCGCCCCCCTGGAACATCATCCCGATCCTGGCCCGGGCTCGCTCCAGCGCGGCGCGGCCGCCGTGGGTGACCGACTCCCCCGCCACGACGATCTCCCCGCGGTCGGGGCGGACGAGCCCCCCGATGGCCCGGAGCAGCGTGCTCTTTCCGCCGCCGCTCGAGCCGAGAATGATGCTGATCGCACCCTTGGGGAACGCGCAATCGAGGCCCTCGAAGACGCGGCGTCCGTCGAATCGGACGCAGAGGTCGTGGACCACGACGTGGGGGAGGCTCTCGACCCGGGGTGCGTTCGCAGGTGCAGTCATTGGCTCCGATCTTACCCAACCCAAAAGTGACTTGCGGGGGGTGGGAGGTGTCGTCGCGGATCCCCTCCAGAGCTGCCGTGATGCGGGGGTCCCACCGCGGAATCGCCCCGCGCCTCGCGCACTCGCAGGGCGAGCTACCGCTCGCCTTCCGGTACCCTGCCGGTCTTGCCGGTCTCGCATCCGGGACGCGCTACACTGCGCGCCGGCCACGGAGGGGAGCTTGGCGGCGGAAGCTCTGGTGCGATTTACCCGCGTCTTCGGAGAGAGCCCTACGCGCTGGATCGCGTACGGGATCGCGATCGGGATCGCCTCGGGGCTCGGTGCCGTCGCTTTCGCGGTGCTGCTCGAGCTCGCCACGCACCTGACGTTCGGGATGCTGGCCGGGCTTCCGGTCGTCCATCCGCCCGGCGACCAGCTGCTGCAGCTGCCCGGTGAGATCGCGGCAGAGCCCCGGCGCTGGCTCTTCTTCCTGCTGCCCACGCTCGGAGGGCTGGCCTCGGGCGTGCTCGTCTTCGCATTCGCGCCCGAGGCCGCGGGCCCGGGCACCGATCAGATGATCCGCGCCTTCCATCGGGAGCGCGGCAAGGTGCGCGGTCGGGTTCCGATCGTGAAGGGCCTCGCCACGCTCTGCACCCTGGCCGGCGGCGGCAGCGCCGGGAAGGAGGGGCCGATCGCCCAGATCGGCTCGGGCATCGGCTCGTTCATCGGAGAGCGGCTGGGCCTCTCGGCGCGCGATCGGCGGATCCTGCTGCTCGCGGGTGCGGCGGGAGGCCTGGGCGCGATCTTCCGCGCACCGCTCGGCAGCGCGATCACCGCGATCGAGGTGCTCTACCTGGAGGACTTCGAGTCGGATGCGCTGATTCCGTGTGTCCTCTCCTCGGTCACCGCCTACGCCCTGTTCGTGACGCTGCTCGGCGGCGCCCGGATCTTCGCCGTGCCCGAGATTCCGACGCCGATGCCGTCCGAGATACCCGCGTACGCGCTGCTCGGCTTGCTCGCGGTTCCCCTCGGGCGCCTCTACATCTGGCTCTTCAAGTCCTCGAACGGCTGGTTCGCGCGCATTCCGGTCAAGCCCTGGCTGAGGCCGATGATCGGGGGTCTCGGGGTCGGCGTGATCGGCCTCTGGATTCCCGAGGCGTACGGGGCGGGCTGGGGCTTCATCCAGCAGGCGCTCGACGGCGAGCTGCTGCTCTGGACCATGGCGCTGGTGGTGGGGGCCAAGATCGCGGCCACGAGTCTGACGATCGGCTCCGGGGGGAGCGGTGGCGTGTTCGGCCCCACGCTCTTCATCGGGGGCATGCTCGGCGGCGTGATCGGCTTCGGCGGCCACGAGCTGTGGCCGGCCCACTTTCCGCATCCCGAGGCCTACGTGCTGGTCGGGATGGCGAGCTTCTTCGCGGGCGTCGCGAGTGCGCCGATCGGGGCGATGCTGATGGTCACCGAGATGTCGGGCGGCTACCAGCTGCTCCCGCCGCTGATGCTCGTCTCGGTGCTGGCGATCGTGCTGACGCGCGGCTACTCGATCTACGAGGGCCAGGTGCGGGATCGGTTCCGGTCGCCCGCGCACATGGGCGAGCTCACCATCAACGTGCTCGAGGAGATGAAGGTTGCCGACGTGTTCAATCCGCGGGAGCGAGTGGAGACGGTCACGCCCGATACCGGCTTCCAGCGCCTGCGCGACCGGCTCCTGGAGAGCGAGACCGCGACGATCCCGGTGGTCGGCGAGCGGGGCCGGATCGTCGGCCTCGTGACGGCCGAGCAGATTCGCCCCGTGATGGACGAGCATCAGCTCGCGAGCTTCGTCGTGGCCGGCGACATCGCTGCGCCCCCCGTGTCGCTGCAGCGCGACGACGACCTGTACCGCGCGCACGGGCTGTTCCGCGCTTCGGGCTGCCCGCAGATCCCGGTGATCGAGCCGGGCACGGACTCGGAGCCGGACCGGATCGTCGGCATGCTCGACTACCGGGACATGATGCGCGCCTACGAGCGCGAGCTGGTCCGGCGCCGCGAGGATCACACGTCGTGAGGGGGCTGGTGCTGCGCCTGCTCGTCACCGCCTTCGCGCTCTGGCTCGCGAGCCGGTTCGTGCCCGGGCTCTGGATCGAGCGGACCTCGACGTTCTTCCTTGCGGCCGCGCTGCTGGGGCTCGTCAACGCGGTCGTGCGGCCGGTCCTGGTCTTCCTGACGTTTCCCTTCACGCTGCTCACGCTCGGTCTCTTTCTGCTGGTGATCAACGCCGCGATGCTGGGTCTTGTCGCGTCGCTGCTGGAGGGGTTCCGGATTGCGGGCTTCGCGCCCGCGCTGGTCGGCTCGCTCGTAGTCAGCGTCGTGAGCGGGGCCGCGAACTGGTTGATCGGCCCGGACGGCCGGCTCGACCGCGTGGAGCGCCGCCTTTAGTCAGTCGAAGTGGGGCGGGGCGTCGGGTTCGCGCGCTATACGCAGTGCCTGGTCGATGTGGAGTGGCAGGGTGCGCCCGAGCGAAAGCTCCGGAAGCGCGTCGAGCGGAAAGAAGCGCGCGTCGCACGCCTCGCTTCCCGCCCGCGGCTCCGCCGCGGGATCGAGCAGACTCCCGGTGAAGACGAGCTTGTAGATGTGGAACGGGTGCGGGCCGGCCTCGGGCTGCAGGCGCCGGTCGAAGACCCCGACCAGACGTTCGGCCCGCACTCCGAGGCCCGCCTCCTCGAGCGTCTCCCGCACTGCGGACTCCGAGGGCGTGTCCCCGATGTCGGCGTAGCCCCCCGGGAGAGCCCAGCGCTGGTCCTCGCGCTCCTGGATCAGCAGCACGCGGTCGCCGCGGAAGACGGCCATCCGGACGTCGATCTTCGGGGTCACGTAGCCCAGGTCGGCGCCTCGATAGATCCCGTCGACCGACGTCACGTCCTCGTCTGCGGCGGTGCTGCCCAGTCGCGCGGCGAGGTGCAGCAGCTTCGCGTAGCGCTCGCGGTCGAACTCGCCGGTGGCGAAGTGGAGCCCGGTGGTGGCCACGGCGCGGATCTCGTCGGCGATCTCGAGCAGCTTGCGACGCATCTCAGAAGAACAGGATCTCGGTCTCGAGCTGGGTCAGGTCGAGCACCCCGACGGCGTTCTGGCCCTTGATCTGGCCGGAGCATTCTCCGGGATTGAAGATCAGGGTTCCGCCGACCTTCTCCGCGCGGTGAAAGTGATCGTGGCCGTGCAGCAGCACGTCCCCGGCGTGAAGCTCGTCGGGGTCGTGCTCGGTGACGTCGTGGACGACGACGATGTGACGACCGGCCCAGTGCAGCTCGAGGGGCGGGTCCGCGAAATCGAACCCGAACTCGGCCGATGCTTCACACAGCAGCTCGCGCTCGAGATCGTTGTTGCCGTACACGCCGACGAGCGGAGCGCGAAGCCGCGAGAGCGCCCGCAGCGTCTTGGCGCTGGTGATGTCGCCCGTGTGCACGACTCGTTCGACGTTCACCGCGTTGAGGAGATCCACGATCTCGGCCACGTTGGGCAGGTTGTCGTGCGTGTCGCTGACGACGCCGATCTTCATCGGGTCCGAGAGTAGCAGGCTTCCCCCTCCAGACGCTCCACCTGCTACGCCGGCGCCGACAGAATCGCGACGCTGCCACCGCGGCGCGGGTCTCCCGCTCCCGCGAGTCCCGGCTCCACCGCGTGAACGCCGCCGAAGTAGACGTTCAGGTCCGGCCACAGGTTCACGGGCCAGCGCACACGCAGCGCGTCGATCGCCTCGGGCGAGTAGCCCGGCTCGACCTGCACGGTCTCCCCGTCCCAGTGCACGCGGGGCGCCCAGACCGCCGCCTCGATGCTCCGGTCGAAGTCCAGCACCTGCGTGAGGACCTGGAGGACGGCGCTTCGGATCCGCTTGCTGCCTCCGCTCCCGAGGACGAGCCGCGGACGGCCCCGCTCCAGCAGGAGCGAGGGCGACATCATCGACGCGACCCGCTCTGCCGGCGGGCTCGCGTGAAAGCCGTCGGGGTGGAGATCATCCTCGCCCAGCATGTTGTTGAGCGTGATCCCGGTGCCGGGGACGATGTACCCGGACCCCTCGCCATTCGACGTCGTCATGCTCGCCAGGTTTCCGTCGGCATCGGCGACGCTGATCTGGGTCGTGCCGCGGCTGAAGCGGCGCAGCGCCTCGGGCGTTCGGACTCCCTGCGCCCGCAGTGCCTCGACCCGCTGCTCGATCTCGACGAGCCGTACGAGGTGCTCGGGCGAGCCCCAGCGAAGCTCCGCGGCTGGCTCGCGCTGCAGCAGCTCGAGAGAGAGTGCCAGGAGGGAGCCGCCGAAGGCGGGCGGCGGATTCGTGAGAAGCGTCGCGTCGCGGTAGCGGACCTCGAGCGGCTCCCGCTCGATCACCCGGTAGGACGCGAGATCGCTCGCCGTGAGAAGTCCGTCCTCGCCCATGTCGCGCACCATGCGGGCCGCGAGGTCGCCCGCGTAGAAGTCGCGGCCGAGCGTCCCGGGCAGACGCTCCAGGAAGCCGGCCAGGTCGGGATAGCGGAGCGTGTCTCCCGCGGCATGGGGTCGCCCGTCGCGCGTGTAGATCGCGCGCGACTCCGCTTCGCGCGAGAAGATCGGATTCAGGATCTCCAGGAAGTAGGCCTGCTTGGCGCTCAGCTCGACGCCGTCGCGCGCCAGCTCGACCGCCGGTCGCACCACCGTCTCGAGCGGGAGCCTTCCGAGGCGTTCGTGAACGCGGAGCAGACCGGCCAGGACTCCGGGCACGGCAATCGATCCGCGTCCGACGTTGAAGTCCTGATCGGAGGCGGGAAAGTGGACCGTGATCGGAAAGAAGTGCGGCTCAAGCGCGGCGACGTCCCGGCCCCGCCCGGGCGTGTCGACGAAGAAGTCGAACAGCACGGACTCCCCCTGCGCCGTGCGCGCGAGCAGGAAGCCTCCGCCCCCAAGGCTGGTGAGTGCCGGCTCCGCGACCGCGCTCGCGAACCCGCCCGCGCAGGCGGCGTCGAACGCGTTGCCACCCGCGCGCAGCGCCTCCGCGGCGGCAGCACTGGTGGCCGGGTGGCCGCTCGCGACGGTTCCCGAGCTCACTTCTCGCTCGGGGCGCTCGCGCTCCCCCCGACCGCCAGGACGACGCGCGCGAGCGTCCAGCCCCAGATCGCGTTCACGGCGAGGACCACGAGCGGCGTGAGCGGGCCGTGTGCGACGCCGAGCAGGTTGGCGCCGCGCTGGGGGAAGAAGTAGAAGAGCTGCGCCAGGCTCGGACCGAGCGAGAGGAGCAGGCCCGCCCGCACCGGCGAGAGGCCGCGCCGCAGCACGAGCGGTATGCCCAGCCCCCAGAGCCCGCCCCACAGGATCCGCGGCGAGAGCCAGGCCCAGCTCAGGGGCGGATTCAGGTCCACGCCGAGCTCGGCCAGCAGGCCCGCCCGGGCCGCCACCCAGAGCGCGAGCGAGGCCACGACGGCGCCTACGGCGCCTCCGAAGTAGCCAGCCGCAAGGCGCCGCAGCACTTCCCCCCTCCCTTCGTGCCCGCTGCTCGAATGCCCGAGGCCGAGACTGTAACCTTCCGGCGCCGTGGATCCCGCCCGCCCCAAAGCGCTCGTGCATCTCCGCTCGCTCGGCTGCCCCAAGAACACCGTGGACAGCGAGGTGATGCTGGGGGCCCTGGCGCTCGGAGGTTACGCGATCGCGGAGCGGCTCGAGGACGCCGACGTCGCGATCGTGAACACCTGCTCGTTCATCGAGAGCGCGCGCGTGGAGTCGATCGGAGCGATCCTCGAGGTGACGGACCTGCGTGAGGACGGCCGCCTGCGCGGCGTGGTCGTGACCGGCTGCCTCCCGCAGCGCTACGGCCACGAGCTGGCTCGAGAGCTGCCGGAGGTCGACGCGTTCGTGGGCACGGGCGACTACCCGCAGATCGCGAAGATCCTCGACGACGCGCTCGCGGGCCACTCCCGAGGGGTCTACATCGAGGGCGGTACCTACCTGCACCGCGAGCAGGACCCACGACTCCTGATCGGCCCGCGCCACTCGGCCTACCTGAAGGTGGCCGAGGGCTGCGACCGCATCTGTGCCTTCTGTGCGATTCCCGGCATCCGGGGCAAGTTCCAGAGCCGCCCCGTCGACTCGCTGGTGCGCGAGGCGGAGCAGCTCGCGCGCGAGGGGGTGCGCGAGCTGAACGTGATCTCGCAGGATACGACCTCGTACGGCAAGGACCTGACTGGCCGGCCTCACCTCCCCGAGCTGCTGCGTGCACTCGACGGAGTCGAGGGGCTCGAGTGGATCCGGGCCATGTACCTGTACCCGGCCGCCCTCGGCGACGAGCTGATCGAGACGTTGGCAAAGGGAAGGCGCCTGCTGCCGTACGTCGACGTGCCGCTGCAGCACGCGAGTGACCGGATCCTGCGCGCGATGAAGCGGGGTGTCACCGCGGCGCGCCAGACGCGCCTCGTCGAGCGGCTGCGCGCGCAGCTGCCCGGCGCAGTGCTGCGCTCCACCTTCATCGTGGGCTTCCCCGGTGAGACCGAGGAGGACTTCCGCGAGCTGTGCGACTTCGTGCGCAGCTTCCGCTTCGATCGACTCGGCGTGTTTCGCTACTCCGACGAGGAGGGCACGGGCGCGTTCGAGCATTCGAGCAAGGTCCCCCGCGAGGTCGCGCAGGAGCGCCATCGGGAGCTGATGGGGATCCAGCGCGGCATCATGCGCGAGCTGCTCGAGGCGCAGGTGGGGAGCGACGTCCAGGTGCTCGTCGATCAGGCCGGGCCGGGCGGGGCCACGGGTCGCCTCTGGTCGCAGGCTCCCGAGATCGACGGTCAGGTTCTCCTGCGCGGCGGCGCCGAAGCGGGTGAGCTCGTCGACGCGCGCGTCACCGGCGTTCTCGACGTCGACCTCGAGGCGGTTCGCAGCGCCGCTTCAGCCGGGACCGGTTAGACGCGACGTCGGGCTCTGCGCAACGGCCTTCGCCCCAGCGAAGCGGCGCAGAGCGCGCCGAACGCGAAGCCCCCCGCGTGCGCCCACCAGGCGACGCCCCCGCGCGCCTCGCCCGACTCGCCGAGCGTCTGCGTGCCCGAGACGAGCTGGAGCGCGAACCAGAACCCCAGATAGACCCACGCGTGGATCGGCACGATCCGCACGTAGAACAAGAGGATGATGAGCGATTGGATCTGGGCCCTCGGGTGCAGCACGACGTAGGCGCCCATGACGGCGGCGATGGCGCCGCTCGCGCCGACGGTCGGCAGCAGCGACGTCGAGTTGGTGGACACGTGCGCGAGCGCCGCCAGCGCGCCGCCCGCAAGGTAGAACAGCAGGTAGCGTCCCGGTCCGAGCCAGTCCTCGACGTTGTCCCCGAAGATCCAGAGGAAGAGCATGTTGCCGAGGAAGTGCATCCAGCCCGCGTGCAGGAACATCGACGTCACGAACGGAGTCCAGGTCGCGACGTCGAAGACCTGTCCCCGCTCCACCAGGGCGAGGAAGCGAGCGGGAACCAGCGCGTAGGTCTGGAACAGCTCATCGAGCCGCGGCCCGGCCGAAAGCTCTCCCGCAAAGCCCAGCGCGCAGAGACCGATCATCGTGTAGTTCACGATCGGGAAGTGGAGCGAGGGGTTCTCGTCGCGCAGGGGGATCATTAGGATTGCGCCGCGGAGGCGAGTGTAGACCCTTCGGGAATCCCGTGCAGGAGGCCACGCCCATGATCACGATCGGCATGAACTACCGCGTCCGGGATGGCAAGGAGGGGGCCTTCGAGGCCGCGTTCCGGAGGATCGTCGAAGTCATGGGCGCCGATCGTGGACACGCGGAGTCGAAGATCTATCGGCTCGTCGAGGAGGACACGAGCGAGTACCTGATCGTGTCGCGCTGGAACAGCCAGGAGGCCTTCGACGCGTTTATCCGTTCGGAGACCTTCCGCAAGGTCACGGACTGGGGCTCCCGCAACATCCTCGCCGGCCGCCCCACGCACACCACCTACCGCGACGCGTAGGGCGTCCCCCGTCGGGGCTAGCCGCGTTCGTACGGGAGGTCGTCGTCGTCTCCCCACTCCGCCCACGAGCCGTCGTAGACCGCGACCCGGCGGTGACCGAGCCAGGTGAGCGCGAATGCGGCGAGCGACGCGGTCACGCCCGATCCGCAGGTCGTGACGACGGGCTCGTCCCAGCGCACGCCCGCCTCTTCGTAGACCGGCCGCAGCGCTGCCGGCTCGCGGAAGGCGCCGCCCTCGTCCGTCCAGTTGAGCGCGTAAGGCACGTTGCGGGAGCCCGGGATGTGGCCCGCGTTCCGGGTCTTCTCCGGCTCCTCCCCGCGAAAGCGCGCCGGCGATCGAGCGTCGACGATCGCCGCCCCACCGCGCTGGACGATCTCGAGCACGTCGTCGCGCGTCCGCAGCCAGTGCGGTCGGGGTGCGGCGGCGAACTTCGCGGCGGGCCGGCTCGGGATGTCGCGGGTCACTTCCCGTCCCTCGGCGCCCCAGCGCTCGAAGCCGCCGTGGAGCAGTGCGAGCCGCGAGTGTCCGGCGTACTGCAGGACCCACCAGATCCGCCCGGCCGAGTAGCCATTCTGGCGGTCGTAGACGACTACGCGGTGGTCGGTCCCGATGCCCGCCCGCTCGAATGCCCTCGCCAGTGCCGCGGGCGCGGCGACCGTGTTGCGCACGGGCGCCGAGGGGTCGGCGAGATCGGTGGAGAGGTCCAGGTGGACGGCACCCGGCAGGTGCCCCGCCTCGTACTCGGCGCGCCCGTCGCGGCCGGCGGCCGGCAGGTACCAGGAGGCATCGACGATGCGCAGATCCGGCGCGTCCAGCTGGCTCGACAGCTGCTCGGGCTCCACCAGCATCTCCCGGTCGAGCTCGCTCACGGCCCGAGTCTAGCCTCCGAGGCTCAGCTGACGACTCCGCAAGGGGGGGCTACTCTGCGCGCTCGATGAAGCGGATTCCCATGCGTGCGCTCGGGGGGGTGGGCCTGCTCGCGCTGGTGTTTACAGCGTGCGGCGGCGCGGATGAGAGCGCCCCGCTGGCGGAGGCCCCGCCCGCCTCCAGCTTCCGCGCGGCTCCGCCGGCGCCGGACGATCTCGATCAGGCCCTGCTCCTGACGCTCTCGGTCTTCCCTAGGGGTGCGGACGGCAAGGCCTCGAAGACGCCCGGTCCCGCCACCCTCTTGATCCTGCGGCGCGAGGCGGGCGCCTGGGTTCACGAGGTCGTCGAGGATCCAGAGAGCAACGTCTTCCACAAGGCGCGGGTCTTCGCTCCGCCGGGGGCGGAGCCCGGCATTCTGACCCTCGGAGGGACCGGTGCGCGGCTCAAGCTCTGGCGCCGGTCCGGCCCCGACCGCGGCTGGAGTGCGAGCACGCTCTGGGCGCCCGAGTTCGGGGGGAAGTGGGACCGACTTCGCGACCTGGACCTCGCGGATCTCGACGGCGACGGGGCTCGAGAGATCGCCCTGGCCACGCACGACCAGGGCGTGGTCGCGGTCGTGGAGGTCGGCGAGGCGGGAGCGGAGGTCAGCGAGGTCGACCGCGAGGCGAACACGTTCGTGCACGAGATCGAGAGCGGCGACGTCGATGGCGACGGTCGCCTCGAGCTGTTCACGACGCCGAGTCAGCCGAACCGCTTCGACGGCAAGGCACAGCGCGGTCGCGTGATGCGCTATCGGCCCGAGCGGGTCGCGGGAGAGCCGGGGGCAAAGGAGGTCTTCGCCGACCTCGGCGATCGCCACGCCAAGGAGGTGCTCGTCGCCGACCTTGATGGTGACGGTCGCCCCGAGGTGTACGTCTCGGTCGAGGGCCACGTGGAGCAGGGTGTGCGGGTGCAGGACGTCGAGGTCCGCCGCTACCGCACCGGCGGTGCCGGCGACCCGGGGGAGATCGTGGCCCGCATCGACGACTTCCTGTGCCGCTTCCTCGTTCCCGCGGACATCGACGGCGACGGCAAGCTCGAGATCGTGGCGGCGCCCTTCAAGGCGGGGCTGAGGCTCCTGCGACCCGGGCCCGGTCAGTGGTCCCAGACGCTGATCGACGCCGACTCCTCGGGCTTCGAGCACGCCGCCGCGGCGTTCGATCTCGACGGCGACGGTCGGGACGAGATCTACGTCGCCGCCGACGACCAGGGTGCGGTGCGCCGCTACGTCTGGCTCGGGGACGGCTTCGGGCGCGAGGAGATTCTCCAAGTGCCCGACGCGCTGCACGGCTTTACCTGGGGCGTGGCGGCCGCCCCGACGGGGCTTGTGCGCTAGGCGGGCGCGCCTACCATCGAGCCATGCCCTACGAGCCGAGCAGGATCGAGGCCAAGTGGCAGCAGGCGTGGCTCGATCGCAAGACGTTTCACACCGAGCTCGATGCGTCGCGACCCAAGTACTACGTGCTCGACATGTTTCCTTATCCCTCGGGCGAAGGGCTCCACGTCGGACATCCCAAGGGTTACGTCGCCACGGACGTCATCGCCCGCTACAAGCGCATGCGCGGCTTCAACGTTCTCCACCCCATGGGCTGGGACGCCTTCGGCCTCCCGGCCGAGCAGCACGCGATCCGAACCGGGGAGCACCCGCGGGACTCGACTGCGCGCAACTGCGCCTACTTCAAGCAGCAGCTTCAGGCGTTGGGACTGAGCTACGACTGGGACCGGGAGATCGACACGACCGACCCGAGGTACGTGCGCTGGACCCAGTGGATCTTCGCCAAGCTCTTCGAGCGCGATCTCGCCTACGAGGCGGAGGTGCCGGTCAACTGGTGCCCGGCCCTGGGCACCGTGCTCGCGAACGAGGAGGTGCGCGACGGCAAGAGCGACATCGGCGGGCATCCGGTCGAGCGGCGGCCGCTGCGCCAGTGGATGCTGCGCATCACGGCCTATGCCGACCGTCTGATCGACGACCTCGAGGAGGTCGATTGGCCCGAGAACATCGCCAAGATGCAGCGGGACTGGATCGGCCGTTCCGAGGGGGCCCGCGCCGTGTTCCCGCTGCCGGACCACCCGGGAGAGCAGATCGAGGTCTTCACGACGCGGCCGGACACGCTGTTCGGGGCCACCTACATGGTGCTCGCGCCGGAGCATCCGCTGGTCGGCGAGGTCACGACATCCGAGCGGCGCACCGCCGTCGCGGCCTACGTGGAGCGAACGCAGCGGCGCAGCGAGCTGCTGCGCGTGGCGGACGTCCAGCAGAAGACCGGTGAGTTCACGGGCGCCTTCGCCGAGAACCCCGTGAACGGCGAGCGCATTCCGATCTGGATCGCGGACTACGTGGTCGCCAGCTACGGAACGGGCGCGATCATGGCGGTTCCCGCCCACGACGAGCGCGACCA
>CAZLBF010000020.1:0-4231 GCA_964557495.1 uncultured Myxococcales bacterium
GACGTCTACGAGACCAGCGTCATCGAGCAGTCCGACAAGCTCTACGCCGAGCAGGAACGCATGCGCTTCCAGAAGACCCTGCTCGAGTCCCAGGGAGAGGCGTCGCTCGAGGGGATCCTGAGCATCGGCACCGAAGGAGCCGTGCTGTTCGCGAACCGACGCTTCTCGGAGCTCTGGGGTGTAGCCCTGCCGACGCTCGGAACGACGTACTACGAGGAGCTGTTCCGGTCGCTGGCCGAGCGAACCGCTGACCCGGCCGGATTCCTGGCGCAGTCGGCCGCCCTCGATGGCGCGGAAGAGAGCCGCCGCGAGCTGGCGCTCCGGGACGGGCGGACGCTCGACCAGTACACGGCCCCCATCCGCAGCCAGGAGGGGAGTCACTTCGGGCGCGTCTGGCATTTCCGCGACATCTCGGCCTTCAAGGAGATCAGCCGGATGAAGGACGAGTTCGTCTCGTCCGTGAGCCACGAGCTGCGCACCCCGCTCACGTCGGTGCGGGGCTCTCTCGATCTGATGGCGAGCGGTGTGCTCGGCGAGCTTCCAAGCGAAGCGATGCCCCTGCTGAAGGTGGCCCAGAACAACTGCGATCGCCTGGTCCGATTCATCAACGACGTCCTCGACATCGAAAAGATCGAGGCCGGCCGCATGGACTTCCACTTCGAGGTACTGGAGCTTGAGCCCCTCGTGGAGCAATCGATCGAGACGATCCAACCGTACGGCGATCAGCTCGACGTCCGCTTTCGAGTCGAGAGCTCCGCTCCCGGTGTCCAGGTCCGCGTGGATCCCGACCGCCTGTTCCAGGTCATGGAGAACCTGCTCTCGAACGCGGCCCGGTTCTCGCCGTCGGGAGGAGAGGTGCAGGTCGCTCTCGCCGACACGGATCGCTACGTGCGCGTGAGCGTCACCGACCACGGTCCGGGGATCGCGCCCGAGTTCCGGAGCCAGCTGTTCGAACGGTTCTCTCAGGCTGCCCCTCCGAGCTCGCGCCAGAAGGGAGGAACCGGCCTCGGGCTCACGATCGCGCGGGCGATCGTCGAGCGACTCGGCGGAACCATCGGCTTCCTCTCGAGAACCGGAGTGGGGACCACCTTTCACTTCGACCTTCCGAAGTGGCCCGCCGCGCGAGACGGGAGCACCGTAGCGTGACTCCCCTGAAGGTCTTGATCGTCGACGACGACGAGGACATCCGCCTCGTGAGCGAGATCGCCATCCGCAGGATCGGCAAGTGGGACGCCGTGGTCGCGGCCACGGGCGAGGAGGCCCTCGACCGGGCCCGGACCGAGCAGCCGGACGTCATCCTGCTCGACGTGATGATGCCCAGCCTCAACGGACCCGCCACGCTGGCGCTGCTGCGCGAGGAGCCGGCCACCGCGAGCATCCCGGTGATCTTCCTGACGGCCAAGGTGCAGAAGCACGAGGTCGAGCGTTACATGGCGCTGGGCGCCACGGGTGTGATCCGCAAGCCGTTCGACGTCATGACGCTCGCCGACGAGATCCGCCGCATCGTCGAGGGCGGGTGACGTGACCGACCCGGACATCCAGCGCGAGATCCAGCTCCTGCGCGTGGCCTACTGCCGCAAGCTGCCGAGCAAGCTCGCTCGCCTCGGCACACTGCTCGCCGAAGCGCGCGAAGGCCACGAGGAGCCGCAACTCGACGCCGCCCGCCGCCTGGCGCACATGCTCAAGGGCAGCTCCGGATCCTACGGCCTCGCCGAGGTCAGCGCCGAGCTGAGGCGCATCGAGGAGCACCTGGATCGCGCGCTCGAGGGCGAGTCACCTGTATCCGAGGCCGTCTGGAGTGAGATCGAGCGCGCCCTCTCCACGGCACGGGGCCGGGTCGACTCTCCCGAGACGTAGCGGCCGCCCGAGTCACCCGAAACGGCACCCTAGGACCCCATTCCTGCGGGTCTGCGCAGACGGGTCTGATCGTTCTCGACGAGAAATGGCGCAGCGAGCGCTTTCGCTTCCTATGTGTCGGTGGCAGGGGTAGAATCGCGTGGGCGATGAATCCATGGGTTCCCAGAGCATAGATTCGCCCTCACACAGCCGGCTTGGGGCGGCCGCTGTGCGCGTCCTGCCACCGCTCGTCGGGAGGCGCGAGGAGCTCGATTGGCTCGAGCGCTGCCTGCGCGACGCCACCGCGGGACGGCCACAGCTCGTCCTGATTCCGGGCGAGCCGGGCATCGGCAAGACGCGGCTGGTGCGGGCGCTGCAGGCCATGGCAAAGCCGGGGCGCGCCGTCGTGTGCACGGGACGGGGCTACGAGGACCTGGCCCTGCCCTACCTCACGTTCATCGAGGCCCTCGAGCCGCTGCTGGCAGAGATCCCCGACGATCTCGCGCAGGCGCTCGGCAAGGACCTGGAGACGGTTCGCAAGCTCTCGAGTCGAGTGAGAGCCGACGCGCCGGACACCCCGCACGCTGCGGCGGATAGCGGCGAGAGTAACGCCCGCAACGAGCGACTCCGGCTGCTGCTCGCCGCATCGCACGTAGTGATCCGCCTGGCACAGCACGAGCCGATGCTGCTCGTCATCGACGACTTGCAGTGGGCCGACTCGTCCTCGATCGATCTCCTGCTCCACCTGGTGTATGCGGTCTCGGAAGCCACCGATCGCGGCCGCGTACCGCTCATGATCGCGTGCACCTACCGCCCGGCGGCGACCGACAGCACGCTCGCCGCGACGCTTGCGCGCATCCGTCGCGAGGCGATCTCCTCGACGATCGAGCTCTCCGGTCTCGACGAGACGGAGGTGATCGAGCTGATTCGCTCGCTCGGCATCTCGCGCCCGCCCGGCTGGCTCGTGTCGACGGTCAACGAGACGGCGCGCGGGAATCCGCTCTTCATCCAGGAGATCGTGCACCACCTGGTCAGCCGCGGCGCCCTGTCCGACTCGGGCGGCCTCCAGGACAGCTCGGCCTTGGCGATTGACCTCCAGCTGCCGGAGGACGTGACGGCGGCCATCGCGGGCCGCGCGCGCGATCTCTCCCAGCCGTGTCGAGACGTGCTCGCCCTGGCTGCCTGCCTCGGCAACCGCTTCTCGCTGCGAACCTTGACCGACGTCACCGACACCAGTGAGTCGGACCTGCTGAAGCTGATCGAAGAGGGTCTGGCTCAGCGCGTGCTCGTCGCCGAAGGCCAGGCGCTCGAGTTCGCACACCCTCTGGTCCGCCACGCGCTCTATGGCGAGGGGAGCGGGCTGCGACGACAGCAGCTCCACCTGCAGATCGCGCAGGCGCTCCGGCGCGTGCACGCGGCGAACCTCGACGAGCACCTGCTGCAGATCGCGCACCACCTGGTGTCGGCCGGAGCGCTGGCCGATCCGGAGGAGGTGGCGGAGCACGCGCTGCGCGCCGCCGACCAGGCGGTCGCGCTGTGCGCCTACGGCGATGCGGCGCGCTACTACCGAGCCACGCTCGAGGCCGCGGCGCAGCTCGAGCACCTCTCCCCGCAGGAGCGCGCCGACCTGCACTACCGCGCAGGCCTGGCCCACTACCGGGACACCGACGTCGATGCGTGTCTCGACCAGTACGATCAGGCGATCCGCTGGTACGAGGAGGCCGGCGACGCGCGCGGTCTGGCTCAGGCCCACATGGAGCGGGTCCGCGTGGGCATCACGAAGACGGCGGTCCGCTATGGCACGCTGCCGGATCTCGAGGGTCTGGAGGCGGCGCTGCAGGCGCTGGGAGACGACGACAAGTCCCTGCGCGGCCGCGTCTACGCAACGCGGTCGGAGGTGTACTGGAACGCGCGCCAACCGGCGCAGGCGGTGGCAGAGGCGCGGCAGGCGCTCGAGATCGGGCAGAGCACCGCCGACGAGCGGCTGTGCAGCGAGGCCTGCCAGGCGCTCGCGCTGGCCCAGACCCAGACGCTCCAGATCCGGGACACCGTGGCCAGCCACCGCCAGGCGTTCGAGCACGGCCGATCCTGCGGCGATCGCTGGCTGCAGGGGTACGCCCTGCACGGCCTGACGCTCGCGCTGTACTGGCTGGGCGACCTGCAGGAGGCCGAGTCGGTCGCGCGCCGGGCTCGCGAGATCACCGTCCGGACTCACACCTGGGGTGGCCACTCCCTGGCGCTGGCTGCCCAGGTCGGCATGCGGGTCGTGCAGGGCGACTTCGTCGCCGCAGAGGAGCTGGCGCGCGAGACCCTGCTGATGGCGGAGCGCTCGGGCTACCCCTGGGGCGGCTACAACGCGTTCCCCGCGCTCGCCTGCGGCCGCTATCTGCAGGGC
>CAZLBF010000021.1:0-2615 GCA_964557495.1 uncultured Myxococcales bacterium
GTTGACGACGTGGAAGGGCCGCAGGCGCTCCCCGAAGAGCCTCCACTCGAGCGCGTGCAGCAGCAGATGGACCGGGGCGTAGTTCTCGATCAGACGCGCCGGCTCGCCAGCCGGGTCGAGCAGCTCCGGCAGCCGCTCCCAGGACAGTTCGCGCACGTACGGATTGCCGGAGAGGTAGTGGGCGTCATCCGAGACCAGCGGCCCGTCGAGGGCGGGTCGATACACGAGCAGGGCGGTTGCGAAGCAGGCGGCGAGCAAGGCCGCGACCCGTGCGGATCCCGGGGCTCGGCGCGGCCCGGTGCGAGTGGATCTTTCCGGTCGCGACCGCGCGGATGTCACCTCCCGGCTCCCTTGCCTCCTCGGGCACCCTTTCCAGCCAGAGTGCTTCCAAGTAAGTTAGGGGACTTGCCAAAACAACGCTTCGGAGGTCGGCTTGCTGCGCCGGATCATCGATTCCCCGTGGTTCTACTTCACCCTGGCCGGACTCCTCGTGATCGCCGGGGTGCTCTCGCAAGTGGAGATCCACCCGCCTTCGCGTCCTTTCGGCGAGCCCGAGCAGATCGGCGAGCTGCGCGAGCGCGACGACGTGAACGTGCTCTTCATCGTGATCGACACGCTGCGGGCCGATCGGCTGGGCGGCTACGGGTACGATCGGCCGACCAGCCCCATGCTCGATACGCTGGCCCGCCACGGCGTGCGCTTCGACCGCGTCGAGTCCCAGTCGACCTGGACCAAGTGCTCGATGGCGTCTCTCTGGACCGGCCTCTATCCCGTACGCACCGGTGTCACGCGCTTCCGACACGCGCTGCCCGACGAGGCCGTGGTTCCGGCGGAGCGGCTCCGCGAGGCTGGATTCCGCACCGGCGGGATCTGGCGCAACGGGTGGCTCGCCAACAACTTCGGCTTCGGCCAGGGCTTCGAGCTCTACGTGAGGCCCCATCCCAGCCGGACTCCGGAACGCTTCGAGCGACGCAGCCCCTCCACCCATCCCCTGCTGGGCAGCGACATCGACGCGACCGAAGCGGCGCTCGAGTTCGTGCGCGCCTATGCCGACGAGCGCTTCTTTCTCTACGTGCACTACATGGACGTGCACCAGTACCTCTACGACCAGGAGGCGGCGAACCTCGCGTTCGGGACCTCCTACTCGGACGCCTACGACAGCGCCATCTCCTGGGTGGATCGGAACGTCGGACGGCTCGTCCAGGAGCTGCAGGAAAAGGATCTGCTGAGACGCACCCTGATCGTGATCGCATCCGACCACGGGGAGGGCTTCTACGAGCACGGCCGCGAGGGACACGCCGAGACGCTCTACCGCGAGGTGTCGGAGGTGCCGTTGATCTTCTCGCTCCCCTTCGCGCTCGAGGAGGGGATCGTGGTGGAGCCCCTGGTGCGCAACGTGGACATCTGGCCCACGCTGCTCGATCTACTCGGCCTGCCTCCGCTGCCCGAGACCGACGGCCGCTCGTTGCTCCCCTTGATCGAGGCCGCGGCGCGGGGTGACGCGCCGGCCGGCGACCCGGCAGCGCCCCCGTCGGCGCTTGCCTATCTGGACCGCAGCTGGGGAACCTGGGGAGAGAACGAGCGCGAGCCCGACCCGCTGATCTCCCTGCGCAAGGGTCCGCTTCGCCTGATCTTCCGCTCCGAGGCCTCGAACGGCGCCGAGCTCTACGACCACTCGTCCGACCCGCGCGAGCAGCGGAACCTGGCGGCGAAAAACCCGGAGCGCGTCGCCGAGCTGCGCCGCGAGTCCGAGGAAGAGCTCGCCGGGACCATCCCCTGGGGCGAGACGCCCGAGGTGGAGATCGACGAGATGCACGTCGAGCAGCTGCGGGCGCTGGGCTACGTGCACGACAACTAGTAGCGATCTCGCTTCGCACTAGCGGTCGGCGTCGCGGCCCCCCACGGCACGCGCGAGCTCGAGCGCCGCGTCGTGCCAGAACGGGCGGGGCTCGCTCGCTGCGCCGAGGGCCTCGGCGAGGACCTCGCGCGCCTGCTCGGTGCGACCGACCTGCGCCAGCGCCTCGGCCTGCAGGTAGAGCAGATGGGCACGGGTCTGCCCCGCGGCCTGCGCCAACGCCTGCTCGATCAGCTCGAGCGCGGCTTGCGGCTCGCCGCGCCGAAGCCGCACCGCGGCCAGCGTATCGAGTGCTTCGGGTAGCGGGCCGACCTCGGCCACCACCGCCTCGGCCAGCGCCAGGGCGCGATCGAGATCTCGGTCCAGACGCACCAGGGACCAGGCGACGTCGTTGCGCGCGGCCGCGTCCTCGGGCGCCAGGGACAGGGCGCGCTCGCGCGCCGCGAGCGCTCGCTCCAGCGAGCCGTCGGCCTCGAGCAGCCGGCCATGGGCCAAGGCCAGGCTGGCGTCGCGGCGGTTCGCCCGGCGCGCGTTCCAGATGCGCTTGCGCGCGGCCGGCAGTCGCCCTGCGCGCTGCTCGGCCATGGCGAGGCGGATCGCGACCTCCGGGCCGATGAGCTCGCGTGGAGGCAAGGCCCCGAGCAGGGCTTCGGCCTCCTCGAAACGGCCCTGCTCGATGCGCACGGCGGCCAGGCGCCAGGCGGCCTCGCTCGCGGGAGCCTGGGCTTCCCATGCTCGTGCGTAGAGGTCGGCCGCCTCC
>CAZLBF010000022.1:0-3280 GCA_964557495.1 uncultured Myxococcales bacterium
TCTCTTCGCCGGTGACCAGGTAGCTGCCCAGACCTGCGGCCTGGGCGTGGACGAGTGCGTCGAGGAGCGAGATGTCGATGCGCTGTCCCTCGCCGGTGGCGGCGCGGGTGTGGAGTGCGGCCAGCACACCGGTGCAGACGAGCACCGAGGTGAGCGTGTCGACCATGGGCACCGTGACCCGCACCGGCGGGCCGTCGGGCTCGCCGTTCAATGCCAGCAGCCCCGCGTAGCCCTGGACCAGGAAGTCGATCCCCGGCCGTCCCGCGTAGGGGCCGTCCACCCCGAATGCCGTGACGCCCGCCCAGATGATGTCGTCCCGGTGCCGGCGCACCTGCTCGTAGTCGAGCCCGAGACGCGAGAGCGCCGGCTCGCGGATGTTGGTGATGAAGATGTCCGCGGTCGCGACGAGGCGCGCGAAGGCCTCCTGGGCGGCGGGCCGACGGAGGTCCAGCACGATGGCGCGCTTGCTGCGGTTGAGACTCAGGAACGACGAGCGCTCGCCGTTCCGCTGCGGCCCGAGATGGCGACTCTCGTCGCCGTAGTGCGATTCGATCTTGATGACGTCGGCGCCGAGGTCCCCGAGCAGGGTCGCGGCGTAGGGCCCGGCCATCATCGTGGACATCTCGAGAACGCGGATGCCTTCGAGCGGGCCGGCTTCGAACTCCGGGGTTCGCCGCGTCTCCGTCACGGAATCACCCCGGCCGCCTTGAGCTCGCCGATCTCGTCCCAGGAGCAGCCCGCGATGTCGGCGAGGATCAGCTCGGTGTCCTGGCCCAGCTCGGGGCCCAGCGTCTCGACGGAGCCCGGCGTCTTGCTGAGCGTGATGGGCAGGCCCCGGATGTCCACCTCGCGACCCACCTCGTCGCAGTGGGCCTTCATGAGATAGTCGTTCTCCCAGGCCTGCGGGTCCCGGGCGATATCCCCGAGCGTCTGGATCGGGCTCGCGGTGATGCCCGCCGCCGTCCACCGATCCATCCACTCCTGCGCGTCGCGCTCCCCCAGGATGCCCTCCAGCTCCGCGATGAGCTCCACGCGATTCTGCACCCGCGACTCCCTCGATGCGAAGCGCGGGTCGGCGCTGAGCTCCGTCCGTTCGAGGCTCTGACAGAGCCTCGACCAGCCGTCGTCGCAGTTCTCGAGACACAGGAAGACCCAGCGGTCCTTCGCCTGATAGGTGTTCCACAGCGGATTGCCCGCCTCGCGCCGCGAGCGCTGGGTCGAGTAGCGCTCGTTGCGGGAAGCCAGGAAGGGCTGGAGCGTCGGGGCGGCCATGAAGAGCTGGGCGCCGTAGAGGGAGGCATCCACGTACTGCCCCCGCCCCGTCCGCCGCCGCTGGCGCAGCGCCAGGAGGATGCCGAGCGCCGACATCAGACCCCCGTAGGTATCGCCCGAGCCCATTCCGAGGTAGATCGGAGGCTGACCGGGCTCACCCTGCCGCGCCATCAGGCCGGTGAGCGCCTGCACGTTGATGTCGTAGGAGGGGCGGTTGATCTCCTTCGCGTGTCCGTAGCCGGTGTTCATGGCGTAGACGAGCCGGGGGTTCACCTCCCGCAGCTTCTCCCAGGTGAGCCCCCAGGCCCTGAGGTTCTCGGGCTGGAAGTTCGACAGGAAGACGTCCGCCTTCTCGACCAGGCGGTAGAAGAGCTGCTGACCCTCCTCGCGCTTCAAGTCGATGGCCAGGCTCTTCTTGTTGCGATTGATCACGAGGAAGTACTGGTTCCAGTCGCCGATCGCGAGCGCCTTGATACTGCGCACGCCGCGTGCGCCGTCGCCCGTCACGGGACGTTCGACGTGAATGACCTCCGCGCCGAAGTCCGCGAGGTACTGGGCGCAGACCGGCCCCTGCAGCCACTGGGTCAGGTCGAGAACGCGAATGCCTTCGAGTGCCTTGCTCACTGTGGGGCCCCTGCCGTCATCAGACGATCCCCAGAGACTCGAGCCGCTCGATCTCGGCATCCGTGTACCCCAGCCGGTCCTGCAGGATCTCCGCGGAGTGCTGCCCCAGGCAGGGGGCCAGGTTGCGCAGGCGCGCGGTACTCTCGCTCATGTAGATCGGGAAGCCGAGGCTCTGGATCTCACCGTGGCTCGGATGGTCGAGGTTCAGGATGTAGCGATTGGCAGCGGTGATCGGATCGTCGGCCGGGTAGTCGTACTTCTCGATCACGTCGGCCGGCAGCTTCCTGGCCTCCAGCTGCTCCTTCCAGTGGGAGCTGGGCTTGCTGGAGAAGATCGCCTCGAGCACCTGCATCATCTCGAGGCGATGCTCACCGCAGCGCTTCTCGTGGGTGTCGAAGCGGGGGTCGTCCGGGTCGAGCTCCATGATGTCGGAGAAGGCTGGCCAGTACTTTCCCGTGTCGGGCATCGCCAGCGTGACCCAGCGGCCGTCCGAGGAGGGATACATCGGCCCGCTCATGGGATTGCCCGCATCCAGGCGGGACACCGGTTCCAGGAAGCGGTCGTCCCGGATCGCCAGATAGGCCTGGAGGTCCAGGCTCTGGGAGTACATGTTCCCGCCGAGCAGGGAGGCGTCGACCACCTGCCCCTCTCCGGTCGCCTCGCGGTGATGCAGTGCGAGCATGAAGCCGACCGCGAGCATCACCGACGTCTGCATCTGACCGACACCGCTGTAGAGTGGCGGCTCGCCGGGCTGCACCAGGGTGGGCATGACTCCTGTTCGCGCGGCGGCGAGCTCGTCTACGAGGGGCAGCCCGCGATCGGGGCCCTTCGGCCCGAATCCCGACGCGCGAACGAGGACGATGTCCTGCTTGAGCTTGCAGAGGCCCTCGTAGTTCCAACCCCTCTGCGCCAGTGCGTCGAGCGGCAGGTCGGTGAGCAGCGCATCGCTCCCGGACAGCAGCTTCTCCAGGATCTCGCGACCCGCGGGCTGCGAGAGGTCGACGGCGAGGCTCTGCTTGTTGCGCTGGGCCAGCTCGTCCAGCGCCTCCCAGCGCTCCGGCGGGTGCATGCCGTCGCGGTCGTGGTCGACCTCGCGCGGCCCCGAGCGGTCCACCACCCGGATCACCGTCGCGCCGAAATCGGCCAGGAGGGCTCCCGCCAGCGACGCGAAGAACTCGCTGGTGAGATCGACGACGACCACGCCTTCGAGTGCCGCGCTCATGAAGAAGCCAGCGGGAGCCTGGATGTCGACGTCTTCGATCCCTGCATCACGATGCGGACCGGGCTCCTGCGGCGAAGAGGCACCTGCGCCACCGCGAGACCGCCTAGGCGGACCACTCGCGGATCCTGTCGGGAGTGCGGTCCTCGAACGCCACGGAGTCCG
>CAZLBF010000023.1:0-2663 GCA_964557495.1 uncultured Myxococcales bacterium
GCTCGCCTACGTGCCCGCGGAGCTCGTCGCGAGCGCGGTGGGCGGAACGGGCTGGCTCCCGCTGTTGACGTCGGTGGCAGTCGGCGTGCCCGCCTACCTCAACGGCTACGCCGCGCTGCCACTGGTGGCCGGGCTGATCGAGCAGGGCATGGCGCCCGGCGCGGGCATGGCGTTCCTGCTGGCGGGCGGCGTCACGAGCATCCCCGCCGCGATCGCCGTCTTCGCGCTCGCGCGCCGGCCGGTGTTCTTCGCCTATCTCACGTTCGCGCTGGTCGGATCACTCGCGGCCGGCGCGCTCTACGGAGCGCTCTGAGGTCGCGGATCCGCTTTGACGGCGGCGACGAGGTAGGACGAGAGCCCCACTCGCCTCGCGCGCGAGCAGTGCAGGTCGACACGCTCCAAGAGCTCCGTCGCACCCCGCTGCGAGTAGAAGCGACAGTCGCCATCGTGGGGGAAGACGCGCAGATACAGGTTGATGATCTGCCGCACGGGCGTGAAGAAGCAGGGATCGACGAGGAGCAGCCGGCCCCCCGGCCGGAGCACGCGGCGGATCTCGACCAGCGCGTCGTGCGGGCGGTAGAAGTGATGCAGCACTCCCGTCAGCGTGACGACGTCGAAGGACTCCGCGGGCCACGGAATCGCGTCCTCGGCGTCGGCCGGTCGCAGCTCGGCGACGGCGTCTTCCCGCGCGAGCTTCTCGCGTGCCACCTCTAGGATCCTCGGCGCGAGGTCGACACCCGAAAGGCGCACAGCTCCGGCCTGGGCGAGGTTGGCCAGCAGGCGCCCGGTGGCGCAGCCGACGTCGAGCAGCTCGACGGAGTCGATCTCCGAGCCGAGCTGCTCGACGACGGTGCGGTCCCAGAGCGGGAACTGACAGAGGTTGACGAACCAGGCCGTGTCGTAGCGCGCCGGCAGCTTGAAGTTGTAGGCGCGGTAGCTGCCCGCCTTGTACCGGTCGTGCTTGCGAAAGACGGGGATCTCCGCCATGGGGCTGCTCCGAGGTCTCGTCGCCCGGCTGCTGGCCCGAGTCAGAATAGCGACCGCTGAATCCAGCGTCGCCGGATCACCGGTCGAGACTGGTTTTCCCAATGCGAGACTCGCTACGATAGGTGAGGTGAAGGTCTATACCCTCGAGCGCGAGCAGTGGATTCCGGCATCGCTCGACCGGGCCTTCGAGTTCTTCGGCGATGCGGCGAACCTGGAGCGGATCACGCCGCCCTGGCTCGGGTTCCGGATCCTCAGCTCGCTTCCGGTCGAGATGCGCACGGGCGGGCGCATCGACTATCGTATCCGGCTCGGGGGCGTGCCCACGCGCTGGATCACGCGGATCACGCGCTGGGACCCGCCGCGCGCCTTCGTCGACCTCCAGGAATCCGGACCGTACGCGCTTTGGGAGCACCTGCACGAGTTCGCTCCGCTCGGCTCCGGAGTCCTGATGCGCGATCGCGTCCGCTACGCTCTCCCGTTCGGCTACCTCGGGCGCGCCGCGCACCGCTCGCTGATTCGCAGCCTGCTCGCCCGCATCTTCGACTACCGCTTCGCGGTGATCCGGGAGCATTTCGGAGGCGCGGGCGATGGCGACCCGGGGAGCCCGCGCGCGGTAGATGCCGGGCAGGCACCCGGTCTTCGCCCCGCTGGCGTGAACCGCTCCTCGCAGGCGCCGCGCCGCGCTCCGCGGCTTCACAAGGACCGCTGAAGGCCTTCGCCTCGACCCGCCCTTGAGCTGAGACCGCCCGGAACCTCTGCTCGCTCCGGGTCTATCTGGATCATTGTATAGATATTATCTAGATGTTATATTGATATCTAATCTATGCGAATCCGGAGGACAGAATCATGCTGCGCCCCGCCCACATGGCCGCTCTCCTGCTCGCTGCGGCGATCCCGCTCGTCCCTGCCGCTTCCCACGCCGCCGAGGCCGGGGGCATCGAGTTCGCGGAGCGCCTTCCCGGAGACCCGGATCTCGAGCTCCGCGGCGCGGCCCTGCTCCGCTACATGGGGCTGCTACGCGTCTATGCGGCGGCTCTCTGGGTCGGCGAGGGGGTCGATTCGAGCCGTGTCCTAGAGGACGTCCCCAAGCGTCTCGAGATCGAGTACTTCCGCAGCTTCAGCGCAGAGCAGTTCGCAGCATCGACGCGCCTGAAGATCGGCGAGAACGTGAGCCCCGAGGACTACGCGCGCCTCGAGCCTCGGATCGAGGCGCTCAACCAGCTCTATCGCTCGGTGCAGCCGGGTGACCGCTACGCCATCACGTACCTTCCCGGTCGGGGCGTCGAGCTCGCATTCAACGGAGCTCCGCTGGGATGGATCGAGGGAGCCGACTTCGGCGCAGCGATTTTCTCGATCTGGCTCGGCCAGGAGCCGCTGGACGATGCACTCAAGAGACGGCTGCTATCGAGGTGAGCCGCGTCGGAGCCATGCAGCGCCTGGCGTACGCCGCGCCCGCGTTCGCTCTCGCGATCGTGGGCATTCCCGTGTACGTGTTCCTACCGAAGTTCTACACCGACGTAGTCGGTGTCGAGATCGGCGTGGTCGGAGTGCTGCTGCTGGGGGTTCGGATCTTCGACGCCGTCACGGACCCGCTGGTGGGCGTTATCTCCGACGGCACCCACACGCGGTTCGGACGCCGGAGGCCTTTCATCCTGGGCGCCTCGGTGCCGCTCGCG
>CAZLBF010000024.1:0-5989 GCA_964557495.1 uncultured Myxococcales bacterium
GAGAGCGCGTTGCGGAAGGCCTCGCCGAAGGTGACGAGCAGAAAGATCAGCAGGATCCGCTTCAGCGGCCCGTTGCGTGCCAGGTGCTGAAAGCCCTCGCGGAGCGGGATCTTCTCGCGTCCCTCGGCGTGCGGCTCTGGAATGCGCCACAGCACCAGGCCTACGGTGATCGGGAGCAGCACGACGATGACCCAGGCCATCGCCTCGAGCACCGGACCCGAGCGGCGCTCGCCGAAGTACTCGACCACGAAGGGCACGAAGGCGGCGAGCAGCAGACCGGCCAGGATGTAGAACTCGCGCGACGCGGTGACGCGCGTGCGCTGGTGGTAGTCGGGGGATAGCTCCGCGCCCCAGGCACCGTAGGGCAGGCTGATCATGGTGGCCCCGAGCATCATCACGCTGAGCCAGAACAACAGGTAGATCGTGCCCACGCCCGGCTCGGGCACGAACAGCCGGTAGATGCCGAGCATCATGATCGGCGTGCCCACGAGGAGCCACGGCTTGCGCCGGCCGAAGCGCGTGCGGAAGCGATCGCTGGCGTCGCCGATCAGCGGATCGGTGAAGACGTCGCTGATGCGCGCGAGCATCAGCATGGTGCCGACCGCGGCCAGCGAGACCCCCAGCTCGCCGGCGTAGTGCGGGATCACCCAGATGGCAACGGGATAGCCGATGACCGCGAGCGGCAGACCGATCATCCCGTGGATCAGGATGACCGTGCGGCTGAGCGGCGTCCCCTGGGGAAGCTCAGCGCTCTGGGGCACGGGCGTTCCTCACCGTTGGGATGTGCACGCCCCATGATGGCACAGACCCCGTCCCGGTCGGGAAGTAGAGACGGGGAAGCGGATCCGCTCGGCTCGAGAGGTCGCGAGCCCGGTCGCTCGCGGAGGCCTACTCGTGGCCCAGCGTGTCCGCGACCAGGCAGATCCGGAGCGACTCCGCGTCCGAGTCACCGGACGGGAGCGAGATCGCCCCGCTGGGGTCGGCGCTCTCCTCGCGCTCCTCCTCGGAGACCTCGATGCCGTAGGAGTCCCGCTGCACGGCGGCCCGAAGCTCGGCCTCGCCGTAGAGCCCCGGCGTCTCGTCGCGCTGCTTCACGCTTACGTCATCGGACGCCCCGGCCGGACACTTGAGGCCACGCGGCGCCTTCCGCGTCGCCATCCGAGCACGTGCCCGCCAGAGCGCCGCCCGGCGCGGGTGCCGCGGCAGAGTCAGCTCGAGCGCTCTGGATGCCGATGAGCGAGGCGTGCGGGTATGTCTCCATATGCTGGCAAGGGGCGCCGCAACGTCGCTCTGCGTCGCCTCGATTGCGGCGTCGGCGGCCTGGGGCGCCGAGTCGGAGCAGGCGACAGCGCGCGAGCACCGGGCCCGAACGCCGCTCGTGCCAATCGAGCGCCTGGTCCCGAGCCTCCCGGCCCGCGTCGAGCGGGGGGCGCGCGCGACCTGGCGGCACTGGGCGCCGGAGCTGGAGAGGCGGCTGAACGCGGGCCTGCGCCGGATCCCGCCGGCGTGGCGGCCGTACGTCGCGTCGTTTCGCCGCTTCGCCACCGACTCCGAGAGCCGTGAAGTCGTTCTCTGGGGGGGGCTCCTGGCGCTGCTGATCGCGATGTCGCTCGGGCGGCGGCGCGGCGAAGTCTTCGTGAGCATCGAGTACGCGCGTGACCTGCGCGGCTTCTTCGGCGTGCGGCTGGAGACCCGCAAGCCGCCGGCCCGGCCCTCGTCCCGCCGATCCACCCTGCTCTCGACGCGCGCCGCAGCGAACCGCAACGCCCATCAGCTGGTCGAGCGCGAGACCCGCTTCCGGCGAGTGAGTCCGCGAGCCTACTGGGTGTGTGTCGAGGGTGAGCTGTGTGACGCCGACCTGGGAATGTTGCAGGAAGAGCGCTCCGACGCGCGCAGGGTCCTCGTCCGGCCGGGCCGCACGGCTCGAGTCGAGTTCGACTTCCGCCCTGCGACCTGCGCCCTGGCCGTGACACTCCGGTGGAACGGACGCCCCGTACAGGAGGCCGCGGTCGCGCTCTTCGGCCGGCCGGACACGCTGCGCTATGCACCGGACGGCGACGTCCGGCTGGAGGTTCCCGTCGGCTCGCACCGCGTCAGCGCGGGGAGCGGCGATCGGGTGGCCGAGCTCGACGTGGAGGTCGAGACGCTGCGTCCGCTGGCGGTCGAGATCGACCTCGGGGGTACAGATGTGCTGTTCCGAGGCTGCCCCGATGCCGTGACGCCCTACCTGAACGGAGACCTGACGGCCGCCGCGCGCGAGCTCGAGCGCGAGGGCCAGCTCGAGCTCGCGCAGCGCCTGCGCGCGAACCTGCACGAGCAGAGCGGGGGGGAGCTACGGGCGGCGGCGCTCTACGGCGAGGCGGGGGACTCGGAGAGCGCCATTCGGGTTCTCGAGCGCGTGTCGAAGCAGCAGGCGGAGTACGCGGATGCCTGCATCATGCTCGCGGACCACTTCGAGCACGAGGGTGAGCTCGAGCACGCCATCGCGCGGATCGAGCAGGCGATCGACGCGGCCACCGGCGACACCGAGGTGCCCGAGCTGTACTTGCGCCTGGCGTCGCTCCGGGAGCGCTGCGACGACGTGACCGGAGCGCTGCTGGCGCTGGAGCTGCTGCGGAGCGACTGCCCCGACGACCCCGAGATCGACGCACGCATCGAGGCGTTGTGCAAGGAGGGCTCGCGCGAGTCGCGCGCCGTTGCGGGAGCCCCCGGCGCTGCCGAGCGTTCGTCCCAGAGCCGCTACGAGATCCTCGAGCAGGTCGGCTCGGGCGGAATGGGCGTGGTGTTCCGGGCGCGCGACCGCCGGCTCGGGCGCGAGGTCGCCCTGAAGCGCCTCCCCGAGAGCGTGAAGGATCACCCGCTGGCCGTCGACCTGTTCCGGCGCGAGGCGCGCGCCGCTGCGGCGCTCAATCACCCGAACATCGTTACGCTCTTCGACGCCGACGAGGAAGACGGGCGCTTCTTCATCACCATGGAGCTGCTGACCGGGGAGACGTTGTCGGCCCTGCTGCGCCGCTACCGGCGGCTCGGAGCGCGCGACGTCGTGCTCCTGGGTCGACAGGTTGCGGCCGGCCTGGAGTACGCGCACTCGCGCCGTATCGTCCATCGCGACATCAAGCCGTCGAACCTGTTCTTCACGCGCGACAAGATCCTCAAGATCATGGACTTCGGTCTCGCCAAGATGATCGAGGAGGTCCGGCGTCAGAGCACCGTGGTCGCCGGTACGCCCTTCTACATGGCGCCCGAGCTTTCTTGCGGAGGGGCGGTCGACACGTCGGTCGACATGTACTCACTCGGCGTCTCGCTGTTCGCGCTGCTCACGGGGCGGGTGCCGTTTCGCGAGGGCGATGTGATCCAGCACCATCGGCTCACGCCGCCCCCGGATCCCCGGGGGCTGGTCGAGGACGTCCCCGAGACTCTCGCGGCGCTGGTTCTGGAGCTGCTGGCGAAGCGGCCCGAGCAGCGTCCGGACGCGGCGCAGGTCGGCGAGCGACTCGAAGCACTGGCCCGCGCCGAGCTGTCCCAGAGCCCCTGAAACGCCGCGGAGGCCTCGGAGTGGCGTCCGGGGCAAAGAGATTGGCTCGCTCGATCAAGGCGGGTGGGGCCCGGGCGCCTACGTTTTCCCAGGAGCCAGAAGGCGCAGTCGTACGTAGTGCTCCAGCGCTGGTCTCTGCTGTCGCTGCATCTGCTTCCGGATGCTCTGCCTTCGGCTCTGGCGGCCGTCGCCGCGGCCTATGGCCTGGCGCCGCGGCGGCGGTCGACCTCGGACGCCTCGAGAAGCCGGGTGGAGCGTCGACCCCGAAGTTGGCACCCTATGAGGTGGTTGGACGTCGGGGGGGCGCCGGGGAGTCGCAGGGCGCGATTCAGCCGCGCCGTCGGTGTGAGGGTCTCGGGAGGAGCGCCTCCGCGTGGATGCCCAAGGGCGAGTTATAGCAGTGATTCCGGCACGTTGGGGCAGCCAGCGCTTCCCCGGCAAGGTGCTCGCGTCGATCTGTGGAAAGCCCATGGTCCAGTGGGTCTGGGAACGCGTGTCGGCGGCCACCCGCATCGACGAGGTCGTCGTCGCAACGGACGACGAGCGCGTCGCCGAGTGCGTGGAGGGCTTCGGAGGGCGCGTTCTGCTCACCTCGAAGGATCACCGGACCGGCACCGACCGGGTCGGCGAAGCGGTGCGGACGCTCGACGCGGCGTGGGTGCTCAACGCACAGGCGGATGAGCCGCTCATCCCGCCCAGCGTGCTCGACCGGCTGGCCGAGACGCTGCGGGCCCGACCCGAGCTCGACATGGGCACGGTCGCCGTACCCATGGATCCAGCCGACCCGGACCTCCACGATCCCGACGTGGTGAAGGTGGTGGTCTCGGCCGCGGGCGAGGCGCTCTACTTCAGTCGCTCCCCGGTGCCGTTCGCGCGCGACGGCTGGCCCGAGGGCGCGCGGCCGCTCCGCCACTGGGGCATCTACGCGTTTCGCCGCGACTACCTCGAGCGCTTCGTCGCGCTGCCCCAGAGCACGCTCGAGCGTTGCGAGAGCCTGGAGCAGCTTCGAGCGCTCGAGGACGGGGCACGGATCCTCGTCCTCTCGGCCGAGGAGCAGACACTGGGCGTCGACCGCCCCGAGGATCTCGAGCGCGTCGAGGCGTTGATCCGGGAAGGAGCCGCCGCATGACGGCTGTGAGCTGCGAGATCGTTCCCGGCGTCCGCGTCGGCGCCGGCGAGCCGCTGCTCGTGATGGCCGGGCCGTGCGTGATCGAGAGCGAGGCACTGTGTCTCGACGTCGCGAGTCACTTGAAGCAGATCTGCGCCGAGCTCGGCCTCAACTACGTGTTCAAGGCCTCGCTCGACAAGGCCAACCGCACCAGCCTGGACTCCTTTCGCGGTCCGGGCTTCGAGGCGGGCCTCCCGATTCTGGAGACCGTGCGCAAGACGCTCGACGTGCCGGTCGTGACCGACGTGCACGAGGTCCACCAGGTCGAGGCGGCTGCGCGCGTGGTCGACGTGATCCAGATCCCCGCGTTCCTGTCCCGTCAGACCGACCTGCTGCTCGAGGCGGGGCGCTCCGGCAAAGCGGTGAACATCAAGAAGGGTCAGTTCCTGTCGCCGGGCCAGATCCGCCCGCAGGTCGAGAAGGTCCTCAGCACGGGGAACGCGCGCGTGATGGTTTCGGAGCGCGGCAGCAGCTTCGGCTACGAGAATCTCGTGGTCGACATGCGCACCCTCGAGCTCATTCGCGAGCTCGGTGTTCCGGTGATCTTCGACGCGACCCACTCGGTGCAGCATCCCGGTGGAAACGGTCACTCGACGGGCGGCGAGCGCCGCTTCGTGCCCGTGCTGATGCGTGCCGCGGCCGCCGCGGGGATCGACGGCTTCTTCATCGAGACGCACCCCGATCCCGACGCCGCTCTCTCCGACGGCCCCACGTCCGTCCCTCTCGCCGAGCTGCGCGACCTCCTCGACATGGCAAGGGCGATTCATGAGCTGGTCCGAGCGCGCGAAGCAGATCCGGGCGATCATCTTTGACGTCGACGGCGTCCTGACGGACGGCCGCGTCGGCTACGGTCCGGACGGCGTCCGGGTCAAGTTCTTCAACGTGCGCGACGGGACCGCGATTCGCCTGGCACTCGACGCGGGCCTGCGCGTCGGATTCCTGTCGGGCCGCTCCGATCCCGGCACGCTCGAGCGCGCCAAGGAGCTTCGCGTGAGCTTCGTGTACACCGGGAGCACCGACAAGGCCGTCACGTTTGGACATCTGCTCGACGAGCAGTCGCTCGAGCCGGAGCAGTGCCTGTACGTCGGCGACGACGTGCTCGACGTGTCTACGCTGCGGAGCGCCGGGATCGGCGTCGCGGTCGCGGACGCGGCGCCCGAGGCGCGCGAGGCGGCGGACCTGGTGCTCGAGAGTCGCGGCGGCGCGGGTGCGGCGCGCGAGACCGTCGAGCGCCTGCTGCGCGCGCAAGAGCGCTGGGAGACCGCGCTATCCTCGCTGGTCGGGTA
>CAZLBF010000025.1:0-4526 GCA_964557495.1 uncultured Myxococcales bacterium
CTCCTGCTCGGCGTAGCGGCGCACCGAGCGCCGCACCGCGTCCTGCACCGCGTTCATCAGATCCTGGAGCTGCTGCAGCTCCTCGTCGCTCATCCCCGCCTCGCGCAGCTGCTCGATCAGATCCTGGAGGTCGGCTCCGGCCCCCTCCATGTTCATCTGCTCGAGCATGCGGCGGCTGAAGAAGCCGATCTGGAGCATGTTCTGGATCCGCTCGATGCCCGCCTCGTCGCCCGCCTGCCGGATCAGCTGCTCCAGCTGGTTCGCGTCCATCGAGAGCATGGCCTTGACCAGGTCGGAGAGGTCGAGGTCCATGTTCTCGAGCATCTGGCGCAGGGCCTCGAGGAGCTGGTCGAGATCGAAGTCCTCGCCCATGGCCCCCGCTGCCTCGCCGAGCTGATCGCGCAGGACGTCGTGGAAGCCCGACCAGAACAGGTCGAACAGCCGGTCGTAGGTCGGGATGTCGTCGCCCCGCTTGACCATGGAGGTGCGCAGGGCGTCCCGGAAGAGCTCGCGGTCGTCCAGCGTGAGCTCGTCGATCGACTGGAAGGCGTCGATGGCCTCGGCGACCGACACGCGCACCCCCGACTTCCGGAGCAGGTTCGTGAATTCGATGATCTTCTGCTGCATCAGGTTGCTTGACGCTAGTGGAGGACGCTCTTCTTGGCGGGTGGAGTCGGCCGCTGGGGCGCTGCGGGGCGCTCGGGCTGGGCCTCGGCCGACTTCTGCGCCAGCAGCTTGTTGAGCTCCGACTGCGCCTTGTGGATGTCGCCCTGGTACTTGAGGATGATGTTCATCGTCTCGGCGACGAGCTCCGCCTCGAGCGAGTCGGCGTTGAGCGTCATGAGCGCCCGCGCCCAGTCGAGCGTCTCCGAGATCGACGGGGACTTCTTGAGGTCGAGCTCCCGGATCCGGTGCACGAGCTCCACGATCTCCTGGGCCAGGCGCTGGGCGATGCCGGGCACCTTGGTGTTGAGGATCTGCAGCTCCATCTCCTCCGAGGGGTAGTCGATCCACAGGTGCAGACAGCGCCGCTTGAGCGCGTCCGTCATCTCGCGGGCCTCGTTCGAGGTCAGGAACACCAGCGGGATCTGCTTCGCCTCGAAGGTGCCGATCTCGGGCACGCTCACGGTGAAGTCGGAGAGCACCTCGAGGAGGAAGGCCTCGAACTCCGGATCGGACTTGTCCACCTCGTCGATCAGGAGCAGGATCGGGTCCGGAGACGTGATCGCCCGCATCAGCGGTCGCGGCACGACGAACTTCTCGCTGAAGAAGACGTCGTCCTGCGAGGCGATCCGCTCGGAGGCCTCCTTCAGGCCGACCGCGCCCTCGATCACCTCGCCGATCTTGTCGCGGAGCATCTGGGTGTAGAGCAGCTGCTTCGAGTACTCCCACTCGTACAGCGCCTTGCTCTCGTCCAGGCCCTCGTAGCACTGGAGCCGGATCATCGGCACGCGGAGCGCCGCCGCGACCACCTTGGCGAGCTCGGTCTTCCCTACCCCCGCGGGGCCCTCCACCAGGACCGGCTTCTCGAGCTTGTAGGCCAGGTAGACCACCGTCGCGATGTTCTTCCCGCAGATGTACCCCTGCTCTTCGAGTCGCTTCTGAACGTCTTGTACCGAGTCAAACATGCTCTCTCTCTCCTTCCGCAGGGTCTGCGGACACATTCGCTGGGGCAGCGGCGCGCGCGGAGGCGGCCCGCGGCAGCTCGCTCCCGGCGACCTGGCCCAGCAGCTCACACAGCCAGGCACGCCACATTCGTTGATAGCGGACACCCCACTCGACGACCATGCGCCGGCACGGCTCGACGTCGCCCGCCTCCATGCGCTCCAACACGCCTTCTAGGTCCTCCAGCCGGCGCGTCACGCCCTCGAGCTTCTGCGTCGCCAGCAGCTCGACCTCGCCGGGGTCCAGATGGTGGAAGAAGCCGCACTTCTGAAGGAAGTCGTTCTTGAAGAGGTAGTCGTAACGCGCCCGCTCCTCCGCCGGATACGCCTCTCGCAGCCAGGCGTTGAAGGCCCGCTGCCCCTCCGGCGTGGCGTGATAGAGGTGCTTGGCGGGGCTCGTGCGCTGCGGCACCACCTCCTTGGTGATCCAGCCCCGCGACTCGAGGCGCGAGAGGGCCGGATAGAGCTGGCCGTCGTTCAGGCCGAAGTCCTTCGAGTAGCTCTCGACCAAGTGCTTCTTGATCGAGTAGCCGTGCGTCGGCGCCTCGATCACCACACCCAGAATCGTGTACTCGATCGACACGTTCAGCTCATCAAGCTCAAGATATGCCCGAGCTTGTCGCGCTTTGTCTTGAGGTAGTGGAGGTTCTTGTCGTTCGGCTCGATCTCGAGCGGCACCCGATCCTCGATCGTGAGCCCGTAGCCCTCGAGCCCGGCGCGCTTCGCCGGGTTGTTGGTGAGCAGCCGGATCTTCCCGACCCCGAGGTTGACCAGGATCTGGGCACCGACTCCGTAGTCCCGCAGGTCGGCCTGGAAGCCGAGCCGTTCGTTGGCCTGGACGGTGTCCAGCCCCTCCTCGTCCTGAAGGGCGTAGGCGCGGATCTTGTTCGCGATCCCGATGCCGCGCCCCTCCTGGCGCAGGTACACGACCACCCCGCTGCCCTCTTCCTGGATCAGCTTCAGCGCGGTCTCGAGCTGAGCGCCGCAGTCGCAGCGGAGCGAGCCGAGGGCGTCGCCGGTGAGGCACTCGCTGTGCATCCGCACCAGGGTCGGAACGTCTTGGCGGATCTGCCCTTTGACGATCGCGATGTGGTCGATGTGGTCGATCTGGTTCTTGAAGACGATGGTGCGGAAATCGCCGAACGCCGAGGGTAGGGTGGCCTCGGCGGCCCGCTGCACGAGGCTCTCCTTGTGGAGCCGGTACTTGATCAGGTCGGCGATGGTCACGATGTGCAGCCCGTGCTGCTCGGCGAACCCGGCGAGGTCCGGCATGCGGGCCATGGTCCCGTCGTCGTTCATGATCTCGCAGATCACGCCGGCCGGCTTGAGGCCCGCGAGCCGCGCCAGATCGACGCTCCCCTCGGTCTGTCCGGAGCGCCGCAGCACTCCGCCCGGCTTGGCGATCAGGGGGAAGACGTGGCCGGGTCGAGCCAGGTCCTCGGGTCGGGTCGTCGCGTCGATGGCAACCTGGATCGTGCGGGCGCGATCGGCGGCGGAGATCCCCGTGGTGACCCCGGTCCGGGCCTCGATCGAGACGGTGAAGGCGGTTCCGAACGGCGTGGTGTTCTGCGTCTCGGGGACCATCATGGGCAGATCCAGCTCGCGGCCCCGCTCGGGCGTCAGCCCGAGGCAGATCAGGCCGCGCCCGTAGCGGGCCATGAAGTTGACCGCCTCGGGGCTCACCTTCTCGGCGGCCATGCACAGGTCGCCCTCGTTCTCGCGATCCTCGTCGTCCACGAGGATCACCATCCTCCCCGCCCGGATCTCCTCGATGGCCGCCTCGACGGAGGCGCTGAATTCGAGCTCGCTCACTGGGGCGGGGCTCCGGACGCTTCCGGTGCTCATGTGTCTGGATCCGTCTGCAACCCGACGTGCTGGCCGGGGGGGTTTGCAGCTACCTAGAGCTTAGGTAGCGGTCGGCGGCACCCTACCGCCCGGCTCTCCAGGGGTCAAGCCTGCCAGGTTGGGGGCTTCTCAGGTCACCTCGCTGGGGGGCCGATAGCGCCCTTGAGGAGCAGCTCTTCTCCGGAGCCCGACTTTGCCGCAGCTCAACCTGGAAGAACGCGAGATTACGCTGAAGATCGTGTACTACGGCCCGGCCCTGTCGGGCAAGACCACGAATCTGCAGCAACTTCATGCGCAACTCGCGCAGGACGTGCGCGGCAAGATGGTCACCCTGGACACCCAGGACGACCGCACGCTCTACTTCGACTTCCTGCCCGTGGAGTTCGGAACCGACCGGGACTACCGGATCAAGCTCAAGCTCTTCACGGTGCCCGGCCAGGTGATGCACCGCTCGACCCGGCGGCTGGTTCTGGCCGGGGCGGACGCCGTCGCCTTCATCTGTGACTCGCAACGCTCGGCGGCCTCGGCCAACGCCTACTCCTACCGGGACCTCGAGGCGAACCTGCGCGCCAACGGGCTCGGCACCGCGACACTGCCGACCGTGATCCAGTTCAACAAGCGGGACATGGACGACGTCAAGCCGATGGAGGAGATCCGCGAGGCCTGGCAGGCCAGCGGAATTCCGGTCATTCCCGCGGCCGCGGTACAGGGCGAGGGGGTGATCGAGACCTTCCGCGCACTGCTCGAGCGCCTCTACCGTCACCTCGACGCAAAGCACTCCTTCGGCTCCAAGTTCGGCCTCTCCGAGGACCAGTTCCTCGAGGGCGTCCTCGGCCACTTCGACGAAAAGCAAGGGCAGGCCGAGTAGAGACCTTCAGGGCTTTCCCCCTAGCCCCGGGGCGGGCGTCCTGCGGTCCTCCGCCGGACACCCACTACCCTCCGATCCAGGAATCCAAGTTCCGAACGAACCGTTCCTCGCAGACTCGAGTGTCCGTCGGAGGACCGCAGGACGCCCTG
>CAZLBF010000026.1:0-5319 GCA_964557495.1 uncultured Myxococcales bacterium
GTGAGCAGGTTGCCGCGCCCCAGCTGGGCGCGCCGGCCCCGTTTCACGCGGCCGACCAGCCGGTCGTCGGCGGCGCCCGTCGGCACGTGAGTGAACTCGATCCGCTCCGGCTCGATCTCGATCAGGACGGGGATGTGGAACTCGAGCGCGTCCGGGTCGAACTGGAGCCTGACGTCGAGCACCTTGCCGAGCTCGATGCCGCGGAAGACCACCGACGAGCCGCGCACCAGTCCCTGCACGGACCCGCCGAAGTAGAGCAGAATGCGCCGCTTGAGCCTGTAGGTCTGCTCGAGTGACGCGCGGCGGCTGGGATACAGCTGGAACACGCGGTCCGCCTCCACGTCGCCCCCCGGCTCCAGGTTCTTGGGGGTGTCGAAGGCGACTCCGCCGATCACCATGGAGATGAGCGAGACCGTGTCCACCTGGACGCCCTGGGCATCGACCGAGATGTCGAAGCCGCTGGCGTTCCAGAAGCGCGTGTTGTCGCGCACCCGCCGGTCGTGGGGGCTCTTCACGAAGATCTCGGCCGTCACGAAGTCGCCGCTCTCGTCGAGCTCGTAGGCCACGACCTGCCCGACGCGGATCGACCTGTAGAAGACGGGCACACCGACGTCCACGGAGCCGAGCGTCTTGGAGCGCAGCGTGAAGTGCCGCCCGGGCTCGTCGCGCGTCACCACGGGTGGAACCTCGAGTCCCGTGAAGTGCCGCTCTCGCTCGCCCTCGCGCACTGGATCAATGCGGATATAGGCTCCCGAGAAGACCGTACCGAGCCCGCTGACCTGGCCGGCGCTGATCCGTGCCCGCTCCACCCAGAAGCGCGTGTTGTGGGTGAGGTACCGCTCCGCGCCGCTGGCGAGCTCGGCGGTGACGACGACGTGGGAGAGGTCGTCGGCCAGGCTCACGCTCTCGACCATTCCGACCTCGATATCCTTGTACTTGACCTTGGTCTTCCCCGCCGCGAGGCCCTCGCCGCTCTCGAAGGTGATCGTGATCTGCGGCCCCCGCTCCGAGAACGCCGTGTAGGCGAGCCAGGCCCCGATGAGGGCGGCCACGATCGGGACCAGCCAGACGAACGAGAAGCGGCTCTTCGCCTCCACCACCGCCGCCGGCGGCGGTGCGGGCCCGCGCGCCTCGGCCGCAGGCGTCGGCGTCTCCCGCTCCTCAGCCATGATCCGACTCGAGCGGGTCCCAGATGAGACGCGGATCGAAGTTCTCGGCAGCGAGCATGGTGAGCACGACCACGGAGCCGAAGTATACCGCCCCCATCTGGGCCTCGATCGTGGCCAGCGCTCCGAGCTGGACCAGGGCCACCAGGATCGTGACCACGTAGATGTCGACCATGGACCAGCGGCCCACCAGCTCGGTGATCCGGTACAGGCGCGTGCGGTCGACGAGCCGCCGGGTCGAGCGGAGCTGGACCGAGACGAGCAGGGAGCTCAGAACCGCCAGCTTGAGCAGCGGAACCGCGACGCTGGCGACGAAGACCACCAGTGCGAGCGGCCACATGCCGTGGTTCAGCAGGTAGATGACGCCGCTCAGGATGGTGTCGGACTGGGTCTTGCCGAGCGAGGTCACCGTCATCACCGGAAGTAGGTTCGCGGGCACGTAGAGGATCGCGGCCGAGATCACGAGCGCCCAGGTGCGATGGATGCTGTTCGTCCTGCGCGCGTGCAGGCGGGCCCCGCAGCGCGGACAGCGCGCAGCGACGTGCCCGTGGCCGCCCGGCACCCGCGCCAGCAGGCTGCAGTCGTGGCAGCTCGCGAGCGACTGCGAGGCGGCCGTGACGTCGCGGCTCATCGGGCGATCTCGACGCGCCGCCACACGACCTGCGGGTCGAGAGAGGCCACCGCCCCCGCCAGCGCGACGATCAGGAGCGCGAACGACCAGAGCGCCAGCCCGGGAACGACCTCCGCCATCCCCATCAGCTTCACGAGCGAGACGAGGATCCCGAGCATGAAGACCTCCATCATGCTCCAGGGCTGCACGTGTCGCAGCAGTCGGAAGACGCGCGGCACCTGCCACGCGAGGCGGCCGAGCTTGATGGGGACCAGCACGTAGAGCAGCAGTGAGATCTGGAGCAGCGGGGCTGCGATGGCGGTGAAGAACACGAGCACCGCGAGCTCCGGCTTTCCCTGGGCCCAGAGCTCCGTCACGCCCGTGGCCAGCGTGGTCTGCGTGACGTTCCCCTGCATCTTGAAGGAGATGAAGGGGAACGCATTGGCGACGACGTAGAGGACGAGGCTGGCGATCGCCAGCGCCAGGGTGCGATCCAGGCTGTTCCGCTTGCGCTGGTCGAGCGTCCCTCCGCAGCGGGGACAGCGGGCGACCTGGCCCTCGGCGAGCAGAACGCTCGTCTGGAGGAGGTCGCAGTCGTGGCAGGCAATCAGCTCCGCATCCATGGCTGTGGGGTCCTCCCGGCTCGGATGCCCTGTCTACCCGATCCGGTCGGGAGGTGTCCAGTGGCGGACCGCGGGCGTCGCCAGCGGCGCCGGCGACCGCACAGGGGCGTCTGGCGGACACAGAGGGATCGGAATAAGCTGCCGCGCGGGCGGGCGCCGCACGCTTCGAGCGCTCGGTAGCGAGGAGGCTCACGATCACCGCACCCGAAGCCCAGAGCGCCTATGGCCTCCGGCAGCGCACGGGCCTGGCCGCCGGGCCGCTGCTCTTCGTCGCGCTGCTGCTCGTGCCGCCCCCCGCGGGTCTCTCCGAGGCGGGGATGCACACGGCGGCCGCGGCGGTGCTCATGGCGGTGTGGTGGATCACCGAGGCGATCCCGATTCCGGCGACCGCCCTGTGTCCGCTGCTGCTGTTTCCCCTGCTCGAAGCGGGCAACATGCGCGAGACCGCCGCGCCCTACGCGCATCCGCTCATCTTCCTGTTCATGGGCGGCTTCATGCTCGCCCTGGCGATGCAGCGCTGCGATCTGCACCGGCGTATCGCGCTGCGCATCATCCGCAGCAGGGGTACGCGGCCCTCGGCCCTCATCGCCGGCTTCATGATCGCCGCCGCCTTCCTGAGCATGTGGGTCAGCAACACGGCCACTGCGATGATGATGCTCCCGATCGGTCTCTCGGTGATCGAGCTGGCGAGAGACGGGCAGAGGGCGGCACCCGGACGCGATCCGTTCGCCGTCGCGCTGCTGCTCGGGATCGCCTACGCGTGCAGCATCGGCGGTCTGGGTACCCTGATCGGGACTCCGCCGAACGCCTTTCTCGCCGCGTTTCTCTCCGAGGCCTACCAGATCGAGATCGGATTCCTGGAGTGGATGCTGATCGGGGTCCCGGCCGTCGTGATCTCGCTCCCCATCTCGTTCTTGCTGCTGACGCGCGTGGCGTTTCGCATCCACCGCCAGGAGCTTCCCGGCGGAGCGGAGCTGATCGCGCGCGAGCTGGCCCGGCTCGGGCCCATGAGCCGCGCCGAGAAGCAGGTGGCGTGTGTCTTCGCCGCGACGGCGGCGGCCTGGATGGTGCGCCCGCTGCTCGCGAGCTGGATCCCGGGCCTCTCCGATCCCGGCATCGCGATCGGTGCCGCGGTGCTGCTCTTCCTGATCCCGACCAACCTGCGGCGCGGCGAGTTCCTGCTCGACTGGGAGCACGCGCAGCGCGTGCCGTGGGGCGTGCTGCTGCTCTTCGGCGGCGGCCTCAGCCTGGCGGGGGCGATTCAGCGCACCGGCCTGGCGGAGTGGAGTGCACTCGCGCTGCAGGGGGTCGCCGCGTGGCCGACGCCCGCGATCGTACTCGTCGCCTGCGCGCTGATCGTGCTGCTCACCGAGTTCACGAGCAACACGGCGACCGCCGCGGCGTTCCTGCCGATCCTCGCGGCGGTGGCGGTGGCGACGGGACATCATCCGATGCTGCTCGTCGTGCCTGCCGCCATGGCCTCTAGCTGCGCCTTCTTGCTGCCCGTGGCGACCCCGCCGAACGCGATCGTGTACGGCAGCAACATGCTCACGATCCCGCAGATGATCCGGGCCGGCCTGCTGCTCGAGATCCTGTTCCTGCCCCTGATCACGCTGCTCGCCTACTCGCTGCTTCCCATTGTGTTCGGAGTCGAGCTGGCGACGAATCGCTAGCGAGGGCAAGAACCGGGCACCAGGGCGTGTCGGCTTCTAGTCGAAGAACTTGGTCAGCTCGTCGATGACGCGCTCGAGCGACTCCGCGCTCGCCGCGCTGAAGAAGCCGCCACCCGCAATCCTCACCCTTTCTCCGAGTCCCATCCGCAGCATCTCGAAATACCGCCCCACTCCCAGGATGTAGACCTGGACTCCGTCCTGTGCCGCACGTTCGACGGCGAGCGCAACCGCTCGCTCATTCGGTCGGCGCTCGCGGTGCGGCAGCGTCGGCACGCCGTCGGTGATCAGCACCAGCATCCGAGGCGAGCGCGCAGCCTCGCTCACCCCCAGAAGCAGCTCTCTTCGAGCCTGGTCGATCGCAGCGCTCGTATTCGTCATACCGAAGCCACCTCTCCGGCGGATTCGCTCCAGGCCGGATAGGACAAGCGCGTAGTCGTTCGTGAGCTGCACCTCGGTCCACACGTCTCTGCTCTCAGGTTCGTGGTCTCCGGAGAACGAGAGCACAGTGATGGCGATCCGATGGGGATCCAGCGAAGCGATGAGCCTCGCGAAGGCGTTCAATTCTGCGTCCAGAACCGAGCCCTTCGGAGCCGGCGCCGCGCGACCGGGGCGGTCGTTCGGTTGGTCCGTCCCGTCCATGCGCCACGCTGTCGAGTAGGACACATCGACCACGAGTGCGAGGTCCAGGCAGGCCGCCGGCGTGCGCACCTCCGCCGAGGGGGCTCCCGTTTGCTCTGTCTCAGCCGGAAGGCACAGCCTCGAGTCCGGGCCGGTCAGTGGCGGTGGCGGATCAGGGAATCTCGGTGCCTGGCACGCCGGGATGACCCCGAGCAGTAGTACAACTGACGTCAGTCGCAGCGCCCGACTGGCCACCCGGACTTGCACGATCCGCCCATCGTAGTGCCGCTCTTCGACAGGGGAAAGGCCGGAGCGGGTGAAGTCTGCACGTCGACGCAGGCACGCGTCGACTGCCGATATCCTCGGATGTCCAGCAGGCCGCACGACGAGGGGAGCGTCATGCCGGCGAGCACAAGCGATTCAAAGGCCCTTCCTGGGGCCTGATAACGCGCGTTCTGTCAAATCGTCGGGCTGGGGTCGTCTATGGGGTCGCGCCAAGACTTGGTTTTGGAGAACCTCGCCCTTCACCAGCAGGTCGCCGCGTTGAAGCAGAAGCGGACGCGGCCCACCCCCGACGACGCAGACCGAGGCTTCTGGGTCGCCCTGCGCTCTTCCTGGCCGGGCTGGGC
>CAZLBF010000027.1:0-14906 GCA_964557495.1 uncultured Myxococcales bacterium
AGCATGATCATGCCGTTGCCGAAGCCGAGCTGGGCGTGTGCGATGGTCCCGCCGTCGCCGGGGACCACGAGCAGCTTCTCGAACCCGAAGGCCTCGCACAGCCACTCGATTGCAGCTGGAGCGTCGTTGTACCGCAGGGTCGGAATGACGTTCGTTCTGGTGTTCCTGGCGTTCTGGGACATGACTGGCTCCTAACCCGATCGGGCTTCGAGCGTAGCACGGGCGGATTGGTCCGCGGGATCTCGGATGCTCGTCCGCTCAGGTGGCGCGTCGCCCGAGGTGCTCAGCGAAGAACGCGAGCACGCGACGCCAGCTGTCTTCGGAGGCCTGCTCGTCGTGACCGACGCGAAGCGGACTGATGGACAGGAACCAGGCGAGCAGCCCTTCCGGGTGATCCATGAATGCGTGACCCGCGTTCGGGTAGAGCTCGACGTCGTGCGCCACCCCGAGTGTCTCGAGGTGACGCTTCAACGTGTGCCCCTTCTGCCGGAACACCCGATCTCGCTCGCCGTAGCCTGCAACGACCGGACAGATCCCGCGCAGAGCTTCGGGGTCGTAGGGCACGTCGCCATAGAAGACCGCGGCGACGCCGACCGGTGCGCGAACCGCGTAGAGCGTGGCGAACCCGCCCCCGAGACAGAAGCCCGCCACCCCGATCCGGGACGGGTCGACGTCCGGAAGGTCCGCGAGCCACTGACGCGCGGCTTCGAGGTCGTTGAAGCCCTGCCCCTCGCCCCGGCGCAGGCTGCGCGTCATGCGGAGAATGCAGAGCGGCGCCGGCGCGGGCCGATCGTAGAGATTGGGAACGAGTGCGACGTAACCCGCGTCGGCGAATCGCTCGGCGATCTGCCGGATTCCGGCGTCGCGGAAGCCGACGATCTCGTGCAGGACGAGCAGGCCGGGCCGGGGTCCCGCCTGCACGTCGGGCCGCACCAGCAGGGCCCGCGTCGGTCGCCCCTCGTCGGCCGGGAAGCGGATCTCCTCTACCGTCGCCATCGCAACACGGCTCGATGCATAGGCCTCGGACTCCTCGGGGAACTCAGCACTCAGTCTCAGCCTGACGTATTAGTCGCTTCTCGGGAGGCTCAGAGACCAGGCCGATGTTCATCGACCCCTTGAAGCCCAGCGCGACCCGCTCGAACGCCACGCCGTGCTTCTCGTAGTAGACCTCGATCGCCTCGATCAGCGCCTCCCGCCCCAGCTTCTCCTCAGACCAGAAGTTGCAGCACGGAACCAGAATCGCAGGTCGCACGAGCGCAGCTCCAGCAACCGAGCGCGTCGCCTCGTCCGGATGCAGCCCGACGATCAGGTCGAAGTAGTCGGCCTCCGACGGGTCGAACTCGACCGGGCACCCCCCTGAGCGTCCATCCGCGAGGGTCGACGACCTCGCACTCGTAGTTGTACCTCTTGCGCAGGATGCGACACAGCATTCCCCGTCCGCCCGCGACATCGGCGATGTATCGAACGCCGCTTCCGTACCGCTCGTGGATGAACTCCGCCGTCACTTCGAAGCGTTCGGAATCGCCGTGGAAGCGATGCCGCTGCCTGCTTCCCCCCTGCCCTGCTCTCGGACCCCTGGAGCTCGGGGTCATCAGGCTGCCCGCGGCCTGGAGGGAAGCAGGAGGTCGAAGACCGGCTCGGCCCGGAGCACCCACTGCGTGAGCGAACGGCTCCGTTGCGCGCGTCGCTCTTCCCCCGCGGGGAGGCGCGGCGGGGGCTCGTCCCAGCGGAGGTCCGCGATCCGTTGCAGCATGCCTTGCTCGACGCAGCCTTCTAGGGAGAAGACGTACACGTCGCGGGCGTGCGTTGCCGCGGCACGCAGGTCCTCGGAGAGCCGCTCCCACGAGAGAAAGCGGCGCTGGGCGTCGGGATTGTCGACGTTCACGCCGCCTCCCGTGACGCCGAGCGCGATGCCGGGCGCATTCGCGAAGTAGGCCCGAGCCCCCGCCCGACCCAGGTAGCTCGCGTAGAGCATGTAGACCTCGGCATCGACCGGGACGTCCACCAGACCCAGCGAGCGGCGCAACAACGTCGACCCGACCACGCGCTCGTCGAGCAGGTATGGGAACTGGTAGACCTCCACGCTGCGGCCGCTCGCACGGATCTCGCGGACCAGTATCTCGTAGGCGCGCTCCGCCTCGCGCACCTGCTCCCGTGAGCGCCGCCGCCGCAGCATCGAGAAGAACGCGCGTCCCTTGCTGCGGATCGCCCCTTCGGACTCGGACCTCGGGAACTCGACGTCCAGGCCGACGCGGTGAAGCCTCAGGTCCTCGCGCTCGGCCCAGGCCGCGGTTTCGCGCCAGCGCTCGCGCGCACGGTCCGGATTGTCGGCGTTGAGCCAGTAGCCGTCCCGAACGTCGAGGAGCAGCCAGGCCGTGACGGCGATCCCGCTCGACTCCAGCCGCCGGATGAGCGAGGCGCGCCGACTCGACAGGTCGAGCAGCCCCATCGAGACCGCGCACTCCTCTGCAGCGAGGAAGGGCACGACCTCTGGCCGCGCGAAGAGCGCCTCGAGGGGCTCGGTCTCGAGCTCGACGAAGAAGGTGAGCTTCGGCCTACCGCGTTTCATCGCGACGCTTCGATTCGAGCTCCTCGCCCGACCGGCAGGCTGTCAGGTGCCGACGCGCTCCAGAACGACCACGGGGATCTCCCGCTCCGTCCGCGCTTGATACTCGGTGTAGGGCGCATAGATGCCCACCATCTGCTTCCAGAGCGCGTCACGCTCCGTGCCGGTGGCCGTGCGCGCCACGGCGCGAAAGCGTTCGGCTGCGACCTGCACCGAGACCTCCGGGTGTGCGACCAGGTTGAGATACCAGGCAGGGTGTGCCGGGGCGCCGCCTTTGGATGCGATGATCACGTATCGACCGTCGGCTTCGCCGTAGATCAACGGAATGGTCAGGGAGTTTCCGGAACGCCGTCCGGTCGTGACGAGGAGGAGCGCCGGGACGAGACCTGACCCGCCTACGATGGTCGAGTCCCACATGTGCCCGTCTGCACCCTCGCTCTCCAGGTAGCGGCGCACGTGGCTCTGAATCCAGTCGGGCAGATGGGTCGGAACCGAGAACTCGCTCATCGCATGCTCCTCGAAAGCTGTATTCGCGCGGGCCCGGAAGCCTATCACGGATCGATCGCAGCGAGCCTCTCGCCCGCCGCGGCCTTCCCGCGTCAGGTGATAGGCTCTGGGAGGAGGCTGAGGGAATGGCAATCTCGCTCGACCACCTGATTCTACGCGTGAACGCGCGCGAAGAAAGCGTCCGCTTCTACACCGAGATCCTCGGGCTCAGCTACGAGGGAGAACGGGAGCCGTTCTCGGTCGTGCGCGTGACGCCCGAGCTCACGCTGCAGCTCGCACCGTGGGGCACGGAGGGAGGTGAGCACCTCGCCTTCGCGATGACGCGCGAGGAGTTCGAGGCTGCATTCGGAAGGATCCGAGCGGCGGGAATCGAGTTCGGCGACTCCTTCCACTCCGTGGGCAACATGAAGGGACCCGGCGAGGAGTCCGGAGCGCGTGGGCCGGGAAGGTCCTTGTACTGCTTCGACCCGAGCCGGCACCTGATCGAGATCCGGCACTACGAGTAGCCCCGGACGTTCGTCAGGCTCGCTGGATCACCTCGATCGAGTCCCCGGGCTCGACCTGGCCGCCCTCCACCACTCGCGCAAAGATGCCGCGCAGCCGCAGGTCCCGGAATCGGCGGTCCGCCGTGAGCCGAAGTGCCGCTTCGCCGAAGCGCTGGCGGAACTTCAGGCAGCCGGTGTGCGGCTCCGGAGTCACCTCGAGCATGGCTGCGCCCACCCGCAGGCGGCTGCCAGCCGGCAGGTTGTCCACGGAGAGGTCGAGATCGACGAGCAGGTTGTCTCCGAACAGGGACAGGGGTTGATGGTTGGCGAGAAGTCGCGCTACGTCGACTCGCAGCAAGCTGACCTGGGCATCGAGCTTCTCGGGGGAGTCGCGCAGCCAGGCGTCCCCGGGGACACCTCCGTCCGGACTCAGCACTGCGCGCCGCGGAGTCTCGCGCTGGCCGCCGGCGCCGCGCACCACGACGAGGGCGAGCTCACCCGCATCCTTCGGTGCTGCGAGCGCCCCGAGTCCGCGCTCGAGCTCTTCGAACGGCAGATGCCGCGCGCTGTCTCCCCGCGGCTCGTGAGCTGCATCTCGAATCGGGTGGCTACCCTGCATGACAAACGATGATACTGCAGGCGCGACCTCAGACCATGTCAGAGCGCGGTCGCGCGTGCGATTCTAGCGGCGCCGAGAGGCCAGGAGGCAGAAGGATGGCAGCCATTGACGATCTCCTCGATAGAAACGCCTCATACGCCGAGAGCGTGGTCGAGGGAGTGCTCCCCCCGGCACCCGTCATGCGGGTCGCGATCGTTGCCTGCATGGACGCCCGCCTGGAGACCGGTGTGCTACTGGGCCTCGAAGAGGGCGACGCCCACGTGATCCGGAATGCCGGCGGGGTGGTAACGGAGGATGTGATCCGATCGCTGACGATCTCCCAGAGATTGCTCGGCACGCGAGAGATCATGCTCATCCACCACACCGATTGCGGAATGGCGACCTTCACCGACGAGGATCTGAAAGACGAGATCCAGCGGGAGACCGGGACCCGGCCCCCGTTCGCGATGAAGGCCTTCTCCGATCTCGAAGCGAGCCTTCGCCAGTCGATCGAGCAGGTCGAGGCGAGCCCGTTCCTTCCGCACCGCGATCGGGTTCGAGGCTTCGTCTACGACGTGGAGTCCGGGCGCCTGCGCGAGGTGACCTGAAGCGGCACCCCTGCGCGGCACGCGACGATGGAGCAGCCGAAGAAGACCGCGTGGCCGAGGTTGGGTGCGGCCGGAACGAGAAACGAGCGCCCCAGCTCCGAGGCAAGTCCGGGGACTGCGACTGCCAACGTGGCGACGGCGGGATTCAGCCAAGCCCACCAGCGGGGAAGCCCCGAAGCTCGCGAGCCGCCCACACGAAGGATGGCCGCCGAGGCGACGAGTACGAGCACGCCCGCCACACACCATGCCACCAGAGGGAGTGCACCCCAGGTAGCGACCGCCTCCAGGGGAGATCCAGTCGGAGCACCGGCCTGCACCTCGGCGTGGATGAGCAGGGCCGTGAGCCCGTGGATGACGGCCCCGGTAGCGGCGGCTCCAGCTCCCGCAGTCCACACGAGCCGCGCCGCCCGCGGAGAGCTCTCCGCGAGACGCCGGGCTACGGCCCGGTACCCGAGGGCGTAGAGCGGGATGGCCGCCACACCGAGCAGGGCTCCGAGGATCAGGACGAACGGTGCCGGCGGCAGGAGGCCGAGCTCGGAGCGCTGTGCATTGGCGACGTAGAGCATCAGGAGGTCGCCGGCCGACGCCGCCACCGCTGCGACCAGCGCGAAGCGCAGCTGGGTCACCACACTCGCTCAGGCGGGAGACCCGTACGCGCGGGCGAGGAGCTGTACGGGGTGCACGACCTCGGTCGCGAGGCCGGCGTCTTGAACGCCCACGGCGAGCTGGAGCATGCAGCCGGGGTTCCCGGTCGCGACCGCATCTGGGCGCGTGGCGCGCAGCGCCTCGACCTTGCGGGCGAGGAGGGTCGCCGACATCTCGGGGTGGGTCAGGTTGTAGATGCCCGCCGCGCCGCAGCAGTCGGTGGCTCCGGGCAGGTCGAAGAGCTCGAGACCCGGGATCTGGCGCAGCAGCGCGCGCGGGGCGGCTGCGACCTTCTGTGCGTGGAGCAGGTGACAGGGATCGTCGTAGGCGACGCGGAGCCGAACCTCGTGGCTCGGAGGGCGCAGCCCCGCTTCGTGCAGAAGCTCGCTCACGTCGCGGACCTTGCTCGCGAGCGCGTCGCCGTACTCCTTGAGCACCGCGCCGCAGCCGGCCGAGTTGATCACCACCGCATCCACAGTGTCGAGCCGGAACGCGCGCCGGTTCTTCTCGTGCAGGCGGGCGGCCATCTCCGGGTCGCCGTCGTGCATGTGGAGCGCGCCACAGCAGACCTGGCCGCCGGGAATCTCGACCTCGAAGCCATTCCGGCGCAACACCTCGACGGTGGCGGCGTTGATCGGTCCGAAGAGCTCGGGCATGACGCAGCCGGAGAAGAAGGCCACGCGCCCGCGCCGCGCGCCCTCGGCAGGAGCCAGGACCGGCGCCTTGAAGCGCTTTGGCACGAGAGGCAGCATCGCGTCGGCGCGACCGAGACCCTTGAGCAGACGAAGCGCCCCGCTCGCGCGGAGCAGGCGCTGAGCGCCGCTCCGTTGGTAGAAGCGAAGCAGGGCGAAGCCGGCTCGCAGCGACGCCGGGGAGCCGACCCCGCGCCGCAGCGCCAGCCGCCGCGCGACCCGCCGGTGCCACGGACGGCTGCCCCGGCGGTCGATCTCGGCGCGCAGTGACTCGATCAGATGCCCGAAGCGAACGCCGGCGGGACAGACCGACTCGCAGGCTCGACAACCGAGACAGAAGTACGCCTCGCGTACGACGTCGCCATCGAGCGCAATGCGCTCTTCGGCAACGCCGCGCATCAACCGGATGCGGCCACGGGGCGAGCTCGGCTCGCGCCCCGTCTCCTGGTAGGTCGGGCAGTGCGGCAGGCACAGGCCGCAGCTGATGCAGTCGAGGGTCGCCTCGTAGTCGAGCAGCTGCCCGGCGCCTCGGACCGAGGTGGTGAGGGGTACCCTGTCGGTGCTCCTCTGCATCGACCTAGAGCCCACCGACGAAGCGTCCCGGCGACAGGATGCGGTCGGGATCAAAGCGTTGCTTCAACGACCGCATCAGCGGCAGCGTAGCCGGCTCGGGGCCGAACACGTCGAGACGGCGGCGCACCGCGAGCGGCGCCCGCTCGATCCGGAGCGCCCAGCCCTGCGAAGCCGCGGTCTCAAAGAGTCCCGCGGCCGCGGTCTCGTCGACGTCGGCGAGCGCGATACCCAGGCGCGGGAGGAGCAGCCTGAGCGCGTCCGCCCCCGCAACGTCCGCGACCGCCGATGCGAGCACGCCCGCATCGCTCGGCCGTGCCGCCAGGCGCAGCCGGCAGGCTGCCGACCCCTCCTCGGCCAAAGCGCGCTGAACCGGTTCCCAGTCCTCGTCGGCTCCGGGCTCCCCCGGACCCAGCTCGACGCGGTAGGCGACGTCGGCATCGGCCCCCTCGAGGAGGCAGAGCAGCCGCGGTCCGCTCGGTCCCGGAAGAATCGCCACGCCTTCGGGTCCTTCGCCCTCGAGCCGGACCTGGTGGGCCGCCGCGAGCGCCGCATCGAGACCCGCCGGCTCGAGCACCGTCACCTGGCGTCGCTCGGGAAGCGGGCGTAGACGGAGCACGAACTCGGTGACGACGCAGAGCGTGCCGAACGAGCCGGCGTAGAGCCGAACCAGATCGAAGCCGGTCACGTTCTTGACCACCTTGCCGCCGGCAAAGCTGAGCGTTCCGTTCGCGAGCGCCGCGCCGACGCCGAGCACCTCGTAGCAGAACCGCCGATCCAGAGACGCGTCCGCGGCGAGCGCGTCGCTCGCGAACGTTCCTCCCAGCGTTGCCGCCGAATGTGACGCGTCGCAGAACACGCGCTTGCCGCGCTCGCTCGCCGCGCGTGAGAGCTCCTCGACGGCCAGGCCCGCGCCGACGCTCGCGATGCCCTCGTCCGGGTCGAGAGTGGCATCGCGCAGCCGCCGCAGATCCAGACGTACGACACGTTTCGCGTCGAGCGGGTTGGCCCAGTCGAGCTTGGTGCCAGCGCCGCTCGGCACCACGGCGATCCGGTCGTCGCGCGCTCGCGCGAGACAGGCCGCCACCTCGGCCGGGCTCCCGGGTCGAACGCTGGCCTCGACCGGGACCCCGTCGATCGCGTCGCCTTCCGAGCGCTGGACGTTCTCCGACCCGACGATCGACTCGAAGGAAGTCGTCGACATCAGAACTCGACCCGGTCGTATTCCCGGTGACGCGGGTTGCTCTCGACGCAGGAGCGGGGGGCGGGTATCAGCTTGCCCGGGTTGCAGCAGTCGTCCGGGTCGAACGCGTCGTGGACCCAGCGCATCGGCTCGAGGTCTTCCTCGGAGAAGACGAGGCCCATGAAGTCCCGCTTCTCGATGCCGATTCCGTGCTCCCCCGAGAGCACGCCACCCGCGTCCACGCAGATGCGCAGGATCTCGGCACCGACCTCGCGGACGCGCTCCAGCTCCTCCGCGTTTCTCCGGTCGAAGGTGATGTTGGGATGCAGGTTCCCGTCGCCCGCGTGGAGGATGTTCGAGATGCGAATGCCATGCGACTCCGCGGCCCGATTGATGCGGTCGACCACCTCGGACAGGCGCGTCCGCGGCACCACCGCATCGTGAACGTAGAGGTCGGGCGCGAGCCTTCCCATCGCGCCGAAGGCGCCCTTTCGGCCGCGCCAGAACGCGAGGCGCTCCTCCTCGTTCGCGGCGCGGCGAACCTCGACCGCGCTCTCCTCGAGACAGAGCTGCTCCACCCGCGCAAGCTCGCTCTCGACGGCAGCGTCCGTTCCGTCCAGCTCGATGAGGAGCACGGCGCGCGCGTCGCGAGGATATCCCGCGGCATAGACCGAGGCCTCGACGACCTCGATGGTGCGGTCATCCATGAGCTCGAGCGCGGCGGGAACGATGCCGGCGGCGATCACCGCCGACACGGTGCGACAGGCGGAAGCCAGGTCGCGGTAGCTCGCGAGCAACGCGGTCACCCGCTCCGGAATGCACATGAGGCGAACCGTCACCGACGTGGCGATCCCGAGCGTCCCCTCCGAGCCGACGAAGATGCCGCGCAGATCGTAGCCCGCCGCGTGGCCGTCGCGCCGGCCGAGCGTGGCGATCGATCCGTCGGGCAGTACCACCTCGATCGCGAGCACGTGTGGACTCGTCGTCCCGTGCTTGAGCGTGTGTGGCCCGCCACTGTTCTCGGCCACGTTGCCACCGATCGTGCAGGCAGATTGGCTCGAGGGATCGGGTGCGTAGTACAGGCCGAGTGGCGCAACGGAGTCGGAGAGGTGCAGGTTGATCAGGCCCGGTTGCACCGTGGCGGTGCGGTTCACGGTGTCGACCTCGAGCACACGGTTCATGCGCGAGAGCTCGATCACCACGCAGCCGTCGACCGGCGTCGCCCCCCCGGAGAGGCCGGTGCCCGCGCCGCGCGCCACGAAGGGCACTTGCGCCTCGTTACAGACGCGCACCACCTCCGCGACGGCCTCGGTCGTGAGCGGGAATGCCACGGCGCATGGAGATCCGCGCAGCAGCGTCATGGCGTCGGACTCGTAGGTGAGCAGCTCGGCAGGACGATCGAGAACCTCGGCCACGTCGGGAACCCGGCGAAGACGCGCAACAACACTCACGCGCCAAAGCATAGCGCCGCCCCGCTCCGCCGGCCGTTGCCCGGCAAGACCCGCAAGCGCCGCAGCAGCGGCGCGCGCAGCGAGCCACAGGCGAGCGAAGCCCGGCAGGCGGGCTTTGCCCGCCGTTACCCGGCAGTCATGCGAGCCCGAGTCGCTCCAGTTCGTCCTCGTCCAGACCCAGGAAGTGGCCGATCTCGTGCTTCACCGTGATCTGGATCTGCTCGGCCAGGTCCTCCTCGCTCTGCGCGATCTTCTCGAGATTGCGCTTGAAGAGGAGCACGCGATCCGGGTGCAGGACCACGGCCGTTCCGTGCGTGGGACTCGCGCCCGGCTCGGTCGCGGGCACCCCCAGGAACAGGCCCAGCACCTGAGGGGAGATGTTCTCGATCTGGACCAGGTCGCGTTCCGGCAGGTCCTGGACGATCACCGGGCAGTTCGCGATGTACCGCCGGATCTCTTCCGGCAGCGCGCCCACGGCCTCCTCGGCGATGGCGTCGAACTCGGCCCGCTCGATGCGCACGGGCAGCGGATAGACGTCGGGCGCCAGATTCGCCGCCTGTGCGAAGAGCGGGTCCGCTGCCTTCGCGTCGCCGACGTGCTCCAGCACGAGCGCCTGGTGGTAGAGCGCGTGGGCGCTGCCCGAGTCGAGCGCCAGAGCCCGGTCGAGGCAGTAGCGGGCATCCTCGTAGCGACCCATCTCGAACAGGATCTGGCCCTCGAAGGCGCGGAATACGGCGTCCTCGCCCTGCACCTTGATGGCGCGCCGGAGCAGGAACAGCCCGCCGTCGAGGTCGTCGAGGTAGAAGAGGGCCTTCGCCTTCAGGTAGTAGACCTCGGCCTCGGTGCGGCCGTCGAGGGTCAGGTCGAGCAGCGCGTCGCAGGAGTCGAGCGCCTCGTCGTGGTCCCCGAACTCCTCGATCAACAGCTCGATCCGGTTCAGGTGGGCAGCCAGCAGCTCGCCATCGACGTCGATGGCCCGCTCGAACTCGCGGAGGGCCTCCTCGAACCGCCCGTGGTCCCAGAAGATCTCGCCCCGGCCGCTGTGAGCCTCGGCGCCGTCGGGGTTGGCGCGCAGGGCCTCGTCGAACCAGGCCAGCGCCTCCTCGACGCGACCTCCGGAGGAGGCCTGATGGGCCTGATCCAGACAGTCCCAATAACGGTCCCGATCGAGCATCATTCCTCCCGTCAGCCGGGGCGGATTCTAGCAAACCCGGACTTCCCGAGGTCTGGCGAGCCACCGACGGGGGAAATCTGCAACTACCTGAAATTTATAAAGATTTTGTACGTCCTGGCGGTGCTTTCTGCACGTCGGTGAGGCTCGAACCCGCGTCGACGGCGCGGTTCGCAAGCGCGTCCGCGTCGCGGTTCGACTCGCGACGCACGTGCACGTACTCGACGCGTCGAAAGCTCCCCTCGAGTTGCCTCGCGCGCTCCCAGAGCTCCCTCAGGTGGGGCTTGCGAACCCGGTATTCCCCGCGCATCTGCTTCACCAGCAGCTCGGAATCGGCGCGCACCTCGAGATCCCGGACGTCCTGGTCCCGAGCGCACTCGAGCCCCAGCAGCAGCGCCCGGTACTCCGCGACGTTGTTCGTCGCCCTGCCCAGATACTCCGAGACCTCGGCAACGCGGTTCCCGTCCGGATCCAGCAGCAGCGCACCCGCCCCGGCGGGACCCGGGTTCCCGCGAGCCGCCCCGTCCGTGTAGACGATGTAGCGCTCACCCGGACTCCCGGGTGGGCTCACGCAGGCTCCAGGAGCAGGATGCGTTGACACGCGCCGCAGCTCTGGAACTCGCCCGCCTGCACGCGGTTGACGATCTCCAGCGGCACGTCCCGGTTGCAGGCGCCGCAAGAGCGGCCCCGGATGCGCGCCACTCCGCTCGACTTCACCTTGCAGACGCGCACGTAGTGCGAACGAATGCCCGACTCGAGATCCTCGAGCACCCTCGAGCGCTCCTCCTCCTGGGTCACCAGCTCGCGCTCCACCTCGCCGAGGCGGATCCGGCTCAACGCGAGCCGTTGCTCCAGTCCGCGCAGGGCGCCGGAATGCGTCTCCACCCTCTCGGCCACCTCGGAATCCAGGGTGTCGGCCTGCTCCATCAAGCCCAGGATCTCCTCCTCGACCTGCCCGATGCGCTGAGAGGTCAGCTCGATCTCGTGCAGGAGGGCGGTGTAGTCCGCGTTCGTCTTCACCATCGCCGTCTGCGACTGGTACTTGTCGCGGCGCGCCTCGCAGTCCTGAAGCTCGGCCTCGAGGTCGCGTCGACGACGCTCCGCGTCCTCGACCCGCTGCTGCTCCGAGACGATCGCCGCCTCGGTCGCCTCGATCTGCGCCTCGAGGTCGGTGATCGTGCGAGGGATCTCCTCCTCTTCGCGATGCAGCGACACGAGCGCCTCGTCGCAGAGGCCGAGAGCTTCGAGCGCGTCCTTCAGGTCACCCACTGCGCCGAAGGGTCTCGCGTCCGCGCCGTCGGGTCAACTTCTTCCGGCATCTCAGCGACCCCGACGAAGGTCTTCAAGGAGGCGCCGATCGCGCTTGGTCGGTCGACCGGTGCCTCTCGCGCGGAGGCCGACTCGCTCCTCGCGGGGCGGCGGGGGTGGCGAGTGATCCTCGTAGAGCTCGCGGGCCAAGGGTGCGGACAGGCGCCGCTCCCCGAGTCGCTTCACCTCGAGGAGGCGGAGCCCGCTCGGCTTGTCCGCCCGCACCTCGTCCCCGACGCGCACCGGGCTGCTCGGCTTCGCCGGCACATCGTTCAGGTGCACGCGCCCCCCCACGCACGCCTCCCGGGCCAGGGAGCGGGACTTGAAGATGCGCGCCGCGCACAGCCAGCGGTCGATCCTTGTCGAGTCCACCCGGGGAATTCTAGGCCGTTGCCGCCCCGGGCGAGCCGGTATTCAGGCTCCGGGTGCCGGCAGTTGGGAGGATGGCAGCGGTCAGATCTCGTACATCCAGCCGACGGGCCCCTCGCTGCGGAAGATCTCGTCGTCTGCGAGGGGACGCAGGAGGGTTCGGATGCGCCGGAGGGCGCGCTCGAAGCCCTCGAAGAGGCGGGGACCGGCGCGCAGGAGTCCGTCCGGGCCGAGGAGCTCGCAGAGCTCGGTCTCTGCGAGCAGGGCCGCGAGCTGGTCGGTCAGACCACATACGACCATCAGTGTTCCGCTCCGTTTCAGCTCCTCGGCCGCGTGCCGGAGCGACTCGAGCACGGTCGCATCCAGGTGCCGGGCTCGCTTCAGGCGCAGCACCACGACCCGCGGACCGCGACGGCCGACCTCGAGCAGGTGGTCGGCCAGCTCCTCCGCCACGGCGAAGTTGAGATCCCCCTCCAGGTGAAGCAGCACGGCGGGCGTGTCGCCGGTCCGGGAGTCGATGGGGATCTCGCTGAAGCGCCCGGTGCCCGAGCGCACTAGCTCGACCATCTGAAGCCGCCCGGCCCGGCGCACCAGGAGTGCGAGAGACAGGAACAGGCCCGCGTAGAGAGCCTGCAGGAGATCGATCCAGAGCGTCGCGACGAGCGTGACGAGCAGGACCGCGATATCGCCTCGCGTCGTCGACGCTCGGCGGATCCCCCGGACGTTGACGAGATCGAGGCCGGACATGACGACGAGGCCTACGAGTGCCGCGAGCGGGACGTGCTCGAGCGCGGGACCGAAGAGCGGAAGCATCGCGGCGATCGCGAGGCCGCTCACGGCGGGTGCCAGTCGCGAGCGCCCACCCGCGGAGCGCGCGAGCGCGGAGCGGGTCAGTGACCCGCTGGTCGGAAGGGCTCCGGTCAGGGACGCTGCGACGTTGGCCACGCCCTGAGAGACGAGCTCACGATCGGTGTCGAGTCGCCTGAAGTCGGCCGGCCGGAGCGTGCGCGCCGCCGCGACGGACTGCAGGGTCGCCAGCATCGCGACCGCGAGCGCGGGTGCGGCAATGCGCTCGGGCGCGCCAAGGGCGGGAAATCCGAACTGGGCGAAGCTGGCGGGGATCGCTCCGAGCGTCGCGAGCGCGTGGGGACCCGAGTCCCAGCCGAGAGCCCGGGCCGCGAGCGTCGCGCCGCCCAGCGCGATCAGCGCCGCCGGAATGCGGGGATCAATGCGCCGCAGGGCGAGCACCACAGCGGGGACACCGAGCGCCAGGGCGAGCGCTCGGGGCTCCGCGTCGGCGAGTCCTCGGGCGGCGTCGAGCAGCAGCCACCAGATCGCCGGAGCGAGCGCGCTCTCGCCGCTCGGCGGTGTCGCGCTGGCGGCGAGCGCAGGGATCTGGCGCAGCGCGATCAGGATTCCGGCACCGGTAACGAAGCCGGCGAGCACCGAGTCGGAGAGAAATCGCGAGGTTCTCCCGAGACCGATGAGCCCGAAGCCGGCGAGCAGGAGGCCCGCGAGAAGACCGGTCGCCAGGACCTCGTCGATCGGGACGGGGCGACCCTCCGCGAGTGCCGGCGCCACGATCGAGACTCCGATCACCAGGGCGATCGGGTTGGTGGGGCCGGTCACCAGGTAGGGGCTGGATCCGAACAGTGCCGCCAGTAGCGTGGGGATCGCCGCCGCGTAGAGGCCCATCTCGGGCGGCACCCCTGCCACCAGCGCATACGCCAGTCCCTGCGGGACCGCGAGTGCGGCAACCGTCAGGCCGGCGGTGACGTCCAGTCTCACGGTTGCGAGCGAGGTCCCGCGCAGGTGCGGCCGAAAGCGCGCCAGGCGAGTGACGGTGCGTACTCGATAGGAGAGCCGCTCCATGCCCCTCCCCTGCGGTTCGGCGCATCCTACCGCGCTCGAAGCGGAAACACGATCTCGCGGGCCCGGACTTCGCGCCGTTGGCCCCCGCGTAGCCCGGGCAGCGGCGATGCTGTCCGGGAGAAGGCACGCGAGACGCGCGAAATGGCGGGTTAGAAGCGTCCCGGCTTGCCACCGCGGGCGGGCCGAGCTATTGAGCACCGACCTGACGCTGGAGGAGTGTTGGCAAAATCCCTGGTGATCACCGAGAAGCCGAGTGTTGCACGAGACATCGTTGCGGCCTTGGGGGGGTTCCAGGAGCAGGATGGCTTCTGGGAGCGCGATGACCTGGTCGTGACCTTCTCGGTCGGTCACCTGGTACAGCTCGAGTCTCCCGAAGACATCGACGAGAAGTACAAGCGCTGGACGCTGGACACGCTGCCCATCCTCCCGGACGAGCATCGCGTCAAGCCGAAGGCGGGCGCCTCTGAGCGGATCCGCTGCATCAAGAAGCTGCTCCGCCGCGACGACGTCGACGGCGTCGTCAACGCCTGCGACGCCGGGCGCGAGGGCGAGCTGATCTTCCGGGAGATCGTCGAGTATCTGGACTGCCAGAAGCCGATCCAGCGCATTTGGCTGCAGTCGATGACCAGCGCAGCCATCCGCACCGGATTCGACGAGCTACAGCCGGGCGATCGCTACGACGGGCTCGCGGCTGCTGCCGCCTGTCGGTCCCGGTCGGACTGGCTGATCGGGATGAACGCGACCCGCGCCCTGACGCGCCGTCTCCAGGCTCGCAAGGAGCGGGCGGCCTGGTCGGCGGGGCGAGTACAGACGCCCACTCTGGCGATCCTGGTGGCACAGGAGATCCAGATCCTCGCCCACGTGCCGCAGCCCTACTGGCG
>CAZLBF010000028.1:0-12634 GCA_964557495.1 uncultured Myxococcales bacterium
GAACCGAAGCCCCGGTAAACGGCGGCCGTAACTATAACGGTCCTAAGGTAGCGAAATTCCTTGTCGGGTAAGTTCCGACCTGCACGAATGGCGTAACGACTTCCCCACTGTCTCAACCAGGGACTCAGCGAAATTGAAATGGCGGTGAAGATGCCGTCTACCCGCGATCAGACGGAAAGACCCCGTGCACCTTTACTACAGCTTCACACTGGCCTTCGGGCTTGTATGTGTAGGATAGGTGGGAGACTTTGAAGCCGGGACGCTAGTCTCGGTGGAGTCAACCTTGAAATACCACCCTTATGTGTCTGGAGTCCTAACTGAGGCCCGTTAGCCGGGTCCAGGACAGTGTGTGGTGGGTAGTTTGACTGGGGCGGTCGCCTCCTAAAGCGTAACGGAGGCGTGCAAAGGTTCCCTCAGGCTGATTGGAAACCAGCCGTAGAGTGCAAAGGCATAAGGGAGCTTGACTGTGAGGCCTACAAGCCGAGCAGGGACGAAAGTCGGTCTTAGTGATCCGGTGGCTCCGTATGGAAGGGCCATCGCTCAACGGATAAAAGGTACGCCGGGGATAACAGGCTTATAGCGCCCAAGCGTTCATAGCGACGGCGCTGTTTGGCACCTCGATGTCGGCTCGTCACATCCTGGGGGTGAAGCGGCTCCCAAGGGTTCGGCTGTTCGCCGATTAAAGTGGCACGCGAGCTGGGTTTAGAACGTCGTGAGACAGTTCGGTCCCTATCTGTCGCGGGCGCAGGAGATTTGAGGGGAGCTGTCCCTAGTACGAGAGGACCGGGATGGACGCAGCTCTAGTGGACCGGTTGTCGCGCCAGCGGCATAGCCGGGTAGCTATCTGCGGAAGGGATAACCGCTGAAGGCATCTAAGCGGGAAGCCCACCCCAAGATGAGATCTCCCTCGGGCTTCGGCCCGCTGAAGACCCCTCCAAGACCAGGAGGTTGATAGGCCGGGTGTGGAAGCGCAGCAATGCGTGGAGCTGACCGGTACTAATCGGTCGTGAGGCTTGACCACTGCCGCATTGCGCTTCGTCCCGGGGACGGGCTATGTCCGTCTCCGGGGCGGGGCGACTCGCGAGCGCTCGGATCACCCGTGCGCAGCCACGAGAGCGCCTTCGCTCTCGGTCCGGAACCAAATCGATTGACCGGTTTTCCCACCGTCTATGGAGCAGGGGCCACACCCGATCTCATCCCGAACTCGGAAGTTAAGCCCTGCATCGGCGATGGTACTGCCCGGGTGACCGGGTGGGAGAGTAGCTCGACGGTGGGGCCTCTTCGCGGCGCCGGTCCCTTCCCCGCACACGCGGGAAGGGACCGGCGCCGTCTGCATTGAGCGGCCGTCGCCCGAGCGATGTCAGCGGTAGCCAGATCCGCCACCGCGAGGCGCCGGGGGCCCCCTGGCCGCCCCCTGGCCGCTCCGCGAGCCGCTGGCCAATAAGCGCCTCAAGAACGCAGCGTTCCGCTCCGAATCTCCCTGGGAGGCCCTCGAACGGGCTCGAGCGGGAGGTACAGGTGCGAGCCAAGACATGGATTCGGATCTCGGGAGCGCTGGCGGGCGCCGTTGTAGCGCTGTCGCTGGGCTGTGCGGGTACCTCGTGGGAGGGGGCGCGGTCCGATGACACCGTCGCGGGCTATCACCGGTTCCTGCGGGACAACCCTCACTCCTCGCACGTCGAGGACGCCGAGGAGCGCATCGCCTACCTGCGACTGATCAAGCATTCCACCATCCCGGCTTTCGAGGAGTTCGAGGCGAATCATCCCGAGAGCGCCCTGCTCGATGAGCTGCGGCAGCGGCTCGAGCAGCTCTACTTCGAGCGCGCCCGAGAGATCAACTCGCCGGAAGCCTACCGGGCCTTCCTGGAGCGCTACCCGAGCGGCATGCTGACCGCGCGGGCGCGCGGCAACCTGGTCTACGTCACTCGTCTCAACACGTTCCCGAGCCTGTCGAAGCTCCAGGAGTTCATCGAGAACCATCCGGAGAGCGACTTCGTGCCCGATGCCACGCGCACGCTCGACCTGATGCAGCTCCGGCACACCACCGCCATCGAAAACCTCTGGATCCAGGTCGACGTCGCCGCCAACGTTCCCGGGGCGGAGCGCATTCGACGCGGCTTCGCCTCCGTCGTCGCCGAGGCATACGGCGAGCTGGGCGTCGGCGTGAACCTGCTCGAGCCGGGCATGGACATTCCACGCAGTGCCGAGGCCTGGATGAAGCTCGAGTACCAGGAGGCGCCCGCGCCCGGGACCTTCGGTGGCCGCACGCTGGTCTCGCAGTGCCGCATTCGCCTCTATCACAAGGATCTGCCCGAGCCGGTCTGGGATCGCAGCTTCGAGGCGCCCGCTGAGCACCGCGGCAAGCGCGCTCAGGGGCGCGACCCGACCGTCTTCGGAAACGCGCGCTATCGCTTCTGGGAGGAGTTCTTCGTGCCCCTCTCGAGCTGGGCGACCTCGCTCTCGCGCGTCGCGCACCGCGACTACCCCGATCGCGTGGTCGACGTGGACGTCCGCGGGGGTCGCGCCGCGATTCTGTTCTCGAACGGCGGCGTCGAGTACCTGGACGTCTCCAGCCCGCAGGAGCCGATCGTGGTCGGGCGTTACCGTCGCCAGCACGACCTCAGCAAGTGGCAGGGCGTGCGGGTGCTGCCGGAGGATCGCGTGGTCGTGTACGGGCTGGACGGGCTCGAGATCGTCGAGATGAAGCGGGCCAAGACCACGCGTCTCACCGCGCGGGACTCGTCCGACATCGGATCGATCCGGGATGCCGCGTTGTTCGACGACGCGACCCTGCTCCTCGTCGGGGGCAAGGGCGTCTGGGGCGTCCGGCTCGAGACCCCGGAGCTGGTGCCGCACCGGCTGATCCAGCGCGACTACGTGGGCATCGAGGTCGACGCCCCCTTCGTGTACCTGGTCGGCAAGGACTGGATCGACACCGCGACCGCCAAGCAGCTCGTTCGCAAGCTAACCGGACCGTCGCGCTCACTGGGATCGAACTTCGACGCCAGGAAGGTCCGGCTCACCGATGAGGGCCTGTTCGTCTTCGGACCCAAGTCGATCATCCAGCTCAGTCTCGAGAACAGGGATCGGCCGACGCCGATCGCCAAGCTCGACCGCGAGGAGCTGGGCAGCGTCTCCGACGTCGTCGCCGACGGCCGCTACCTCTACCTGGTCGGTGAGCGAGGGCTCCAGGTCGCGGATCCCAAGGGGGAGTGGATCGCGGACCGCATCCAGATCAGCGCTGCCCGCAGCGCGGTCTCGCGCGGCCGCTTCCTCTACCTGGCGGGCGGGAACTCGTTCGAGATCCTGGACCTTTCCCCCTACCGGGACCTCCCGGCCAGCCCCGCAAAGTAGGATGCGAAGCCGATCCGAGTGCCTGCAAGCGCCGCGGTAGCGGCGCGCGCAGCGAGGCGTAGCCGAGCGAAGCCCGGCAGGCGGGCTTCGCCCGCCGATATCCGGCAAGACCGCTAGCAGAACGGCGCGAGACTCAGTCTCGCGCCGACCTGCTAGCTGGCGAGTTCCTCCAGGGATTGGAAGAAGTCGGGGAAGGTCTTCGCGACGCAGTCGGGGTTCTCGATCACGATGCCGGGAGCGGCCAGTCCCGCGACCGCGAAGCTCATCGCGATCCGGTGGTCGTCGTAGGTCTGGATCCGCGCCGGGTGAACCTGGTCGGGCGGCTCGATCTCGAGGTCCGAGTCCGAGACCGACACCCGGGCGCCGAGCTTTCCGAGCTCCTGGGCGAGCGCCGTCATGCGGTCACTCTCCTTCAGCCGGATGTGCCCGATGTTCCGAACCCGGGTGATGCCCTGGGCAAAGCAGGCCACGACCGCCAGGGTGAGCGCGGTGTCCGGCATGGTGTTCATGTCGACGTCGACGCCGTGCAGATAGCGCGGCCCCCGCACCGCGATCCAGCTGCCGCCGCGCTCGACGCTGCAGCCCATGCGCTCCAGCACCTCGACGAACCGAACGTCCCCCTGGCTCGACGCCGGCGTGAGACCCTCGACGCGCACGCGTCCGCCCGTGACTGCGGCGGCCGCGAAGAAGTAGCTGGCGCTCATTGCGTCAGGCTCGATCTCGTAGCTGCGCGCGCGGTAGTGCTGGCCCGCCTCTACTCGGAAGCGCTGCGCGTGGCTCGACTCGACCTCGGCTCCGAACGCGCCCATCACATCGAGCGTCATGTCGACGAACGGTCGCGAGGCGATGGGTCCGCACGAGACGTCCACGTCCCGCTCCGCGTAGGGCGCGACGAGCAGCAGGGCCGACAGGTACTGGCTCGAGCGGCTGGCATCCATCGCGGTCTGCCCGCCCGTGAGGCTGCCCCCCTGCACCGTGACGGGTGGACAGCCGGCGACGGTTCCGACCGACACGCCCAGAGCCCCGAGCGCGTCCGCGAGCTCCTGGATCGGCCGCTCCCGCATGCGCGCCACGCCGTCGAGCACGACGCGGCCCGGAACCAGCGCGGCGCAGGCCGTCAGGAAGCGGATCGTGGTTCCGGAGAGCCTGCAATCGAGCGGGCGCATGGGGATCGCGAAGCGGCCGCCCACGCCGCGCACGATCAGGTCGTCGGCTTCCTCGCGGATCTCGACGCCGAGCCGCTCCAGCCCCTCGCGCATTGCCTGGGTGTCCTCGCTCTCGAGCCAGCCCGAGAGCCGGCTGGTTCCGTCCGCCAGGGCCGCGCACACCAGCGCGCGGTTGGTGAGACTCCGCGAGCCCGGCACGCAGACCGTGGCGTCGGGAGGGCGAATCGGAGCGACCGCGAGCTCATCCATCGGCGGGGGACAGTAGCAGATCGCCTAAGTCGCTGACACATAACGGAAAACTCTCAAGCACCGCGCGGGTCTGGACCTCCGCTGCAAAACAGGTCACAGTTCGCGCACGGGGGCGCCGGGAGCGGTGCCCCCCCGGTTTTGTGTTGCCTCCCTTCTGCCCGTGGAGGGTCCCCTCGTGCTCAAACGTCGCCTGCTGACCCCCGGTCCGGTCGCCGTCCCCGAGCGAGTTCTGCTCGCGATGGCGCAGCCGCTCATCCACCACCGCGCCCCCGACTTCATCCCGGTCTTCCAGGAGGTGCGGGAGAACCTGAAGCGCGTGTTCCAGACGGAGCAGGACGTGCTCGTCCTAGCCTGTACCGGCACGGGCGGCCTCGAGGCTGCCGTGTCGAACCTGCTGGACCGCGGTGACCGCGCGGTCGTCGTGCGCGGTGGCAAGTTCGGCGAGCGCTTCGCCGAGATCTGCGACGTCTACGGGATCGAGACGGTCTGCGTCGACGTGGAGTGGGGACGCGCGGTCGACCCGGACGCCGTCCGGGCGGCGTTCGACTCCGCGCCCGACGCGCGGGCTCTCCTGGTCCAGGCCTCCGAGACCTCGACCGGCGCGTACCATCCGATCGAGGCGCTCGCCGAAATCGTCCGCGAGTCGGAGGATCGCCTGCTGATCGTCGACGGGATCAGCGCGGTCGGTGCGCACGACCTGCCGATGGATGCCTGGGGGATCGACGTCCTCGTCTCGGGCAGCCAGAAGTCGTTCATGCTGCCGCCCGGGCTCGCGTTCGTGGCGCTGTCGGCTCGCGCGCGCGCCCAGCTCGATCGCTCGACGCTGCCCCGCTACTACTTCGACCTCCGCAAGGAGTTCAAGGCCCAGGCGGGCGACCAGACTGCCTGGAGCGCCGCCGTATCGCTGCTGGTCGGCCTGCGCGAGTCGCTGCAGATGATGCTCGAGGCCGGCATGCCCGCCGCATTCGAGCGTCACGCGACGCTAGCGGAGGCGACACGCGAAGCGATGAAGGCGATCGGCCTCGACCTGCTCGCCCCCGACTCGCCGTCGTACGCCTGCACCGCAGTCTGCGTGCCCGAGGGGCTCGACGGCAAGGCGCTCGTCAAGCGCCTGCGCGACGACTACGGGATCACCGTCGCCGGCGGGCAGGCGAAGCTCGCGGGAAAGATCTTCCGCATCGGTCACCTGGGCTACGTCGACGGCTTCGACATGCTGACCGCGGTCGGCGCGGTCGAGATGGTGCTCGCCGACATGGGCTACCCGATCAAGACCGGCGAAGGCCTGCGCGCGGCGAGCGAACGGCTGCGCGGGCTGCCTCGAAAGGGCTGAGCGGTGAGCCGTGTACTCGTCTCGGACAAGCTGTCGGAAGAGGGCGTGCAGATCCTCGAGAAGGCGGAGGGAATCGAGCTCGACCTGAGGCCCGGCATTCCGCCCGACGAGCTCAAGAAGATCCTGCCCGAGTACGACGCCCTGATCATCCGCAGCGGCACCAAGGTGACCGCCGACCTGATCGAGGTCGCCGACCGGCTGCGCGTGATCGGGCGCGCGGGCATCGGCGTCGACAACGTCGATCTCAAGGCCGCGACTGCGCGCGGCGTGATCGTGATGAACACCCCCGAGGGCAACGCGATCACGACGGCCGAGCACGCGATCTCGCTCATGACGTCGCTGGCGCGGCAGATCCCCCAGGCGACCGCGAGCCTGCGCGCGGGGCGCTGGGAGAAGTCGAAGTTCAAGGGCAAGGAGCTGTTCGACCAGGTCCTCGGCGTGATCGGCCTCGGCAACATCGGCTCGATCGTGGCGGACCGCGCGCGCGGCCTGCGCATGCGCGTCATCGCCTTCGACCCGCTCGTCTCCGAGGAACGGGCCCAGCGGCTCGGCGTCGACCTCGTGCCGCTCGATGAGCTCTTCGAACGGGCCGACGTCATCACCATTCACGTGCCGATCACCAAGGAGACGCGCGGGCTGATCGGGCGCGAGGCGTTCCAGAAGATGAAGCGGGGCGTGCTGCTCGTGAACGCGGCGCGCGGGGGGATCGTCGACGAGGAGGCGCTCGCCTGGGCGCTCGACGAGGAGATCGTCGCCGGCGCCGCACTCGACGTGTTCGGCACGGAGCCGCCCCCGACGGACCATCCGCTGCTCCAGAACGACCGGGTCATCGCGACGCCCCACCTCGGGGCGGCCACGGGCCAGGCCCAGCTGAACGTCGCGATCGCCATCGCGCAGCAGGTCCGGGACTACCTCCTCGACGCGGTGGTTCGCAACGCCGTGAACCTGCCGTCGGTCTCGGCGGAGGACCTCGCCGAGCTGCGACCGTTCATCGTGCTCGGCGAGAAGCTCGGCCTGTTCCAGGGCCAGCGCTGCGAGAGCGGCGTCGACGAGATCGACATCGAGTACGCCGGGCAGGTCGCCACGTTGGACGTGCAGGCGATCACGCTGTCGGTGCTCAAGGGCTTCCTCGAGCCGTGGGTCGGCGAGCACGTCAACTACGTCAACGCTCCGGTCCTGGCTCAGCAGCGCGGCATCCGGGTGATCGAGTCGAAGGCGGCCGAGCCCGAGGATTGGGTCAGCCTGCTCACGCTGCGCGCGCGCTGCGGGAGCGAGGAGATGCGCGTCTCGGGGGCGATCTTCGGACGCACCCAGCCGCGCATCGTGCGCGTCGACGACTTCTTGCTGGAGGCGATCCCCGAGGGTCCGACGCTGGTGCTCCAGAACGAGGACCGCACGGGGATCGTCGGCCAGGTCGGGTCGATCCTGGGCCGAGCCGCCGTCAACATCGCGCGCATGCAGCTCGGCCTGCGCCCCGGCGGCAGCCAGGCGCTCCAGCTCCTGAACGTGAACCCGACCCCCGAGGCCGCCGTGCTCGGCGAGCTGCGCGCGATCGAGGGCATGCTGCGCGTCCAGCTCATCGAGCTCGGCGCAGAGGTGAGCTGAGCGATGCCGAACGTGGTCTGCGTGGGCGCCCAGTGGGGCGACGAGGGCAAGGGGAAGATCATCGACCACCTGAGTCCGCGCGCCGACCTGGTCGCGCGCTTCCAGGGGGGACCGAACGCGGGCCACACGCTCGTCGTCGAGGGGGAGAAGACCGTCCTCCACCTGATTCCGTCCGGAATCCTGCGTCCGGCGGCGCTCAACCTGATCGGGCCGGGCGTCGTGGTCGACGTCGAGGTGCTACAGGAGGAGCTCGTGGGTCTGCGCACGCGCGGCGTCGAGGTGACGCCCGAGCGCCTGCGCATCTCCGATCGCGCTCACCTGATCCTGCCGGTGCACCGCGCGCTCGACCTGGCCCGCGAGGAGTCGCTCGGGCGCCAGGCGATCGGCACCACCGGCCGCGGCATCGGTCCGGCCTACGAGGATCGCGTCTCCCGCTCCGGGATCCGCATCCACGAGCTGCTCGAGCCGGACGTGCTCGTGGACCGCCTCAAGACGTGTCTCGACGAGCGGAACTTCCTGCTCCGGGAGCTCTACTCCTGGCCCCCGGTCGACGCCGAGGAGGTGCTTGCCCAGGCGCTCGGCTGGGGAGAGATGATCGAGCCTTTCGTGGACGACGTCGGCGTCACCATCGATGGCGCGCTGCGCCAGGGACGCTCGGTGCTGTTCGAAGGTGCGCAAGGGACGCTGCTCGACGTCGACCACGGCACGTATCCGTTCGTGACCTCTTCGACCACCCTGGCGGGTGGCGCCTGCGCCGGCGCCGGCATCGGTCCCACCCGGATCGACTCGGTGGTCGGGATCAGCAAGGCCTACACGACCCGGGTCGGGGGCGGCCCATTCCCGACCGAAGATTCCGGCGCCGCCGGCAGTCACATGAGCGACGTGGGGCAGGAATTCGGCGCAACGACCGGTCGCAGGCGCCGCTGTGGCTGGCTCGATCTGGTGGTGCTCCGGCACGCGGTGCGCGTCAACGGCATGACGAGCCTGGCGCTGCTCAAGCTCGACGTGCTGACCGGCTTGCCGGAGATCCGCGCCTGTGTTGCCTATCGGACCGACGCGTCGCAGGGCGCGCGCGAGCTCGTGAACTTCCCGGCCAGCGTCGCGCTGCTCGAGAAGTGCGAGCCGGTCTACCGCACGTTCGAGGGCTGGAGCGACCCGATCGACGACGTGCGCAAGTTCGAGGACCTGCCGCGCGCGGCCCGCGACTACGTGAGCTGGATCGAGGAGGAGCTCGGGGTTTCGGCGTCGCTGATCGGGGTCGGCCCCGACCGCGACGCGACGATCGAGCGGGTCAACCCGTTCGCGGCGCGCGCATGAGGCGAGGCCTCGGCCCGGCGCTCTGGCTGGCCGGCCTGGCCCTGCTGGCGGCGCCGGCCGCGGGCGACGCGGCGCCCCTGTGTGCGAGCGACTGCGAGGACCTGGCCGGGAAGGGGGAGCTCCGCGAGAGCGTCACCGTTCAGGAGTGCGCCGCCTCGGTCTGTCACCAGGAGGGGCGCAACCTCTACCGGCAGAACAAGCACGAGGAGGCGCTCGTGTCGCTCGACTACGTGCAGGAGACTCTCAAGGGGAGCCCCTCCTACCTGCTCGACCGCGGCCTGGTCCTCTATGCGCTGGAGCGGTTCGAGGAGGCGCTCGCGACCTTCGACGAGATCCTCGAGATGCGCTCGACCAGCTTCCGTGCGGGTGCCCAGCGCGCCCACACGTTGGCGCGCCTCGGCAAGCTAGAGCTTGCCCAGGCCCAGTTCGAGGCAATGTTCGAGTGGCCCGGCGCGCAGCGCGAGTTCCGGGAGATCAAGACCACGTCCTACCTGCGCGGGAACATCGGCCTCTTGAAGCTCCGCCGCGGAGACCTTGCGGGCGGGAAGCGCGACCTCGAGGAGGCGGTCGAGATCGACGGCAACAACGCCCTCGCGAACACGCTCCTCTTCAGGGTCGTCCCTTCGCTCGAGGACGGCACGCTCAGCCCCGGGGGCCTGACCCAGCTGACCGCCGCCTTCGAGGCGATCGAGCTGGCGCAGGCGAAGCGCGCCGAGGAGTCCTTCCGCGCGCTGCTCGAGGACTCCCCCCGCTACGTGCCCGGCTACCTGATCCTGGCCCAGGGGCTGATCAAGCAGAACGAGTTCGCCGAGTGCGAGAACCTGCTCCGCCTCGCCGAGCAGCGCATCCCCGACAACGTCGACGTGAAACTCCAGCGCATCCGCTGCACCATCCTGCGCGTCGGCCCCTCCTCCACCGCCGCCAAGCCCGCCATCGCCGAGCTCAAGTCCCTCGCCGCCGAGAACCCCGACAACGCCCTCGGCCAGAAGCTGCTCTTCGCGCTGGACGAGAAGTAGGGGGTTTCGGGGGGCTGGGGGCTTCGCCTGGGCCTCGGCCTGGGCCGCCGCCGCTTCGGGGCGCACCACGCCGGTCTGTGAGGCGGGCGTCAGTGCCCCGAGGAGGGTAATTTCGAGGTGCGGCCTTAGCTCAGTGGTAGAGCAGCGGGCTTTTAACCCGTCGGTCGTGGGTTCGACCCCCACAGGCCGCACCATCCGGCGAAAGCGCGAGTGCATCCAGGGGTGCGGAAGGTGTCACCGGCTTCAGCTGACCACCCTCGAGCACACACGGGGCGAGCTCTGGCCAGCGGGTGGTGGCAGCTCGTGGGGGAGATGGATTTGCGCGGACACGGTGACGGGTCCGTATCCGGACGGGATGAGATCCGCCGGCCACGACGCTTTCAAGGTAGTCGTGCCGCCCGCCGCCAGGTCGAAGCCAACGGCCGCGCTGATCAAACCACCGCGCTCGGCCACCTGAGCGGGCGGCGTCGCCGGCGTCGGGTCGAGGTGGAAGGACACGACGAAGGCACGAGTCTCCATCGTACCTTGGTTGAGAACTCGAGCATGAAGCCAGTTCTCCTGGCCAGCCGCTGGGGTCTGGTGGATGTCGCCACCGTCGTCGTCGTTTCGGATCCAGAGGTTGTCAGAGCTTTCAAACTCGGAATCTGCGTCGTCGTCAACGCGCAGCACTCCCCGGTCGTGGAAGCTGTCCAGCATCTGCGGTAGGTATCGGCCCCGATAGCCGTCAAGTTCGCCGTGCTTGCTCATTACCGCTTCCGCCCAATCGGGCATCGATGCGCCGATGGGGAGGGTTTGATGACTCAGGATCAAGCTCTTTAGCAGGGCATCTCTCGCCGCGCGCCGTAGCTGCAGGTCTGCCGCCCCGCCTCCGATGGTCAGATAGATGTTCCACAGCGCTGCTGACCAGATCTCGCCGTTGGCGTGGTTGTCGCCCGCGATCCAGTCCCGCGGGTAGACTTTGTTGCCGTCAACTCTCCGTAGGCCATCCTGCGCATGGAAGATCCAATCCTCGAAGACCTCCGGCTGAAACGAATGGTCCGGCGCGAAGTAGACGCAGGCCAGGATGTCGCCGAAACCCTCGCCCATCGCACGCGCCTCGTGGCGACCGGTGACGGGGTTCTTCCATGCGCCCCAGTTGAGCACCTGGTCCGCGAGGATAGCGTGCCCGTACTCGTGGAGAATCACTTCGGCGTCTGTAGCACGAGCGGGTAATCCGTCATTCGACTGACAGAAGTGGAGCCCCTTGTCGAACGGAGAGAACCATGCGTTGGAGAAAGTGTCGTCTTGGGGGTCCGCTTTGATCTGCGTTTCGTGAGCGTTCGTGATCCCGAGGCTCTGGATGTAACGCTGGATATTGTCGACGTGGTAGTAGACCATTACGGCCTCGAACTCCTGTTGGGAGCTCGAGTACTTGAAGCCTTTGGGGTCTGTTTCGGTCGGGGGTGAATAGTTCGGAGTCTGGAAGTTGTGGATCTTGACATGAGGACCTTCGAGCCTGTAGACGCCGCCCGAAAAAGTCAGGTCCTTGAGAGCCCTGACGACGCGCTGAGCATCGAGTAATGCGAGATTCGCCAGAGTGAGCTGGTTGTTTTCCGCAGTCACGACAGGATTCGGGTCGAAGACGAGTCCCTCGCCATCGGGCATCTTCATGAGGAGATCATCCTTCTCGAGGATCTCCCCTGAGTGAGTATCTACCACGATCTGCCAGTCGTGAGGGGGGTCGAGTGTCGAGATTCGGACTAGATAGGCGCGCCGGAGTCGATTTTCCTTGGGGTAGTAGACTTCCGTCGTTCTAGCTTCGGGCTGAGCCTCGCGCAGCGTGGGGTTGCCCAGATCGTTCAACGCGGCATCGACCGCCTGTTCCGAGCTGAGCCTCGTCGCGCCGGCTTCGGGAGCCAAGATCTGCATCGCGCTCTTGTGCTCCAGGTCGATACGCCGGATTCGGTTCTCCCTGTCCAGTTCGACGATCACCTCGCTTCCGAATACGGGAATCTCGTCGACAAGCTGCTCGAAGCGAACCACGTACCCCGTCGGCGTGGAGATGTTGCGGACGGAGCGCAGGGATTCGCTACGGGCATCCAGGCTCAACTCGTCCTGATGAGCGCTGAGGAACTCCCGGACCGACTCCTCGGGGGTCTCCCGCTCGGGCACAGCGAACTCGCCGCGAATCTGCCTTGGGCGGCCCTGCGGCGAATCTCGTCGGACGGCTCCCCTGAAGAGAGATTGCTTCTCGTCCATTGTCCGTTCCTCGCTTATCGGCGACGCCGACCTCCTCCCCGGCCCTTGCGAACAAGAATCGGGACGGCTTCCGGGTTCGGCTCGATCACGGTAATCGAATCATCCTCTCGCCCCGGCTCTGGCTGGGCATCTGTAGATACCACAGGAGGAGTCTCAATAATCATGGTGATCTGCGCCGGGCTATCCGTGATGACCACCCTGAATGCAGTATCGGATGTCACTAGCCAGAGGGCGTCGACCGGGAGACCCAGGAACCGCACCTTCTCAATCACCTCGATGTATCCGGCGCGTATCGTCTCTGCGACGGGGATTGTCGGCCACCACCCTTGTCCGGTCTCGTTGTACCAGTCGCGGCGGAG
>CAZLBF010000029.1:0-5632 GCA_964557495.1 uncultured Myxococcales bacterium
GCACCCGGGCCTGCTCCCCTCGATCCCCGCGATGCTCTCCGCCGCGGGTCGCGGGCCGCGGCTGAACGCGACCCAGGATGCCTACCGGTTCCTCCGGCGGGTTCAGGCCCGCGCGCGCTGGGCGGCAGACCGCGGCGTCGACGACATCTCGTCCGACCCCGCGGCGCTCCCGGTGCTCGCGGAGCTGATCGAGCCGGGCCTCGGGCCCTCGGAGCTACTCGAGCGGATCGAGGCGACCTGCGCCCGGAACCGGGACGCCTACGCCAAGGTGATCGACGCCGGCACGATCGACGTGCTCTGCGAGCCGAACTAGAACCAGGCGACCAGGGCGCCGATCAGGCCTCCGATCAGCAGGATCGCGTTGACGGCAGCGGTGATCAGCGCACCGGTCCGCCGCTTGGCGGGGTCCTCGACGTAGCCGCGCAGATAGAGCGCCCGGCCCACGATGAAGAGGAGGCCCAGGAGCGCGCCGAGGTAGGCGTGTACGTAGCGCCCGAACATCCACAGCGCAGGCAGAAAAATCACCAGCGCTTCAAGTGTGTTCATCTGAACCCGAAAGTACCGCTCGAATACCGGATGCCCCGTGGTGGCCGGTGCCTCGACGCCGGTCCGCGTGCGCTGAAGGCCGACCAGGACCCCGAAGATCATGAACTCGAGCAGGGCCAAGGTCGCAACGACGGCGATGAGCTCCATGGAGTTCTCCCCTGTGTGTGACGTCGCCCGATGGTACCAGCGGGCGGCGGTGGACAACGCGCGGAGTCTGCCGGAGTCTCCTCGCAGGCGCGCTGGGGCTCGCGCCGATAGGGGAGTCGATGAGGATCCTGGTGACCGGTGGCGCGGGCTACGTGGGCGGCTTCGCGGCCCGCCACCTGCTCGCGGCGGGCCACGACGTCGCGATCGTCGACGACCTGAGCCAGGGCCACCGCGAGGCGGTGCCGCCCGAGCGACTCGTTGTGGGCGACATCGGCGACCGGGCCCTGATCGCTCGCCTGCTCGAGCGGCACCGCGTCGAGGCCGTGCTGCACTTCGCGGCCTCGGCCTACGTGGGAGAATCGGTGGCGGATCCCGCCCGGTACTGGCGGAACAACGTCGCGAACACGCTCGAGCTGCTCCTGGCGATGCGCGACTGCGGGGTGGGAAGGATCGTCTTCTCGAGCACCTGCGCCCTCTACGGCGAGCGGGCCGAGATGCCGCTCACCGAAGAGACCCCGCAGGACCCCGGTAGCCCCTACGCCTTCACCAAGCTCGCGATCGAGCGGATGATCCGGGACTTCTCACGCGCCTACGGGCTGGGCCACGTGCTGCTGCGCTACTTCAACGCGGCCGGCGCGCAGTCGGACGGCGAGCACGGCGAGGACCACCGGCCCGAGAACCACCTGATCCCGATCCTGCTCCAGGCGCTGCTCGGGCAGCGCGAGTGCGTCGAGATCTACGGAGGCGACTATCCCACGCCGGACGGCACCTGCATCCGCGACTACGTTCACGTGGAGGACCTGGCCCGCGCCCACGAGCTGGCCCTGCAGGCCTGCCCAGCGCCGGGTGCTGCACCCGACGGGCACGTCTTCAACATCGGCACCGGCACCGGAAGCTCGGTGCTCGAGGTGATCCGGACCGTCGAGCGCATCACCGGGAAGCAGGTCCCCTTCCGGATCGCAGACCGCAGGCCGGGCGACGCAGCGCGGCTGGTCGCGAGCTCGGACCGGCTCCGCAGCGAGCTCGGCTGGCGACCGGAGCAGGCGACGCTCGAAGAGATCGTGCGCAGCGCCTGGGCCTGGCACGCCACGCACCCGCACGGCTACGCGGGCTGAGCCCGCCCTTCCCTCTTCGCGCGGACCGCCGACCGGACGAGACCCCGTCTCTGCCTCAATTGACAATTATATTGTCATTATGGCAACCTGATTGCCATGGATCGACACGAGGCGCTCGAGGCGCTGTTCGACGAGGTTCGCCTGAGCTGGCACCGCATCGTGCAGGTGACGGAGACCCTGCACGCCGACGAGCCGGTCACGCTCGGGATGCGGGGTGTACTCGAGTTCCTGCAGCGCGGGGGAGCGGCGTCCGTTCCTCACATCGCGCGGAGCCGCCACGTCAGCCGTCAGCACATTCAGTCGCTGGTCAACCCCTTGGCGGAGGAGGGTCTCGTCGAGCTACGCGAGAACCCGGCCCACAGGCGATCTCCCCTGGTCGGACTCACGACGCTCGGCGAGCGCCTGATCCGCAGGCTCCGGCAGCGGGAGCGCCGGACGTTCGCGTCCATGGAGATCGACGTGAGCGAGAGACAGCTGGAGGCGGCGACCCGAACGCTTCGCGCACTGCGCCTCTCGCTGAAGGAGGAGGCGTGACGGCTTCGGGCCTTCGGCGTGGGGTGGTGCGTCAGTTCGAGCGGCCGAGCGGTGCGCTCGGCCGGGTCGCGGGGTGGGTCATGGCGCGCCGCGCGTCGAACCGCGAGCGCAACTTCTGGACCGTCTCGCTCCTGGACATCCAGCCCGGCGACCGCGTGCTCGAGATCGGCTTCGGGCCTGGGCTGGCGATCGAGCGGGCCGCCCGGCTCGCGCCCCGCGGCCGAGTGGTCGGCCTCGACCACTCGGAGGTGATGTGGAAGGTCGCGTCGCGGCGCAACCGGGGCGCGATCGAAGCGGGTCTCGTCGAGCTTCGTCGAGCCGACGTCGCCGATCTCCCGATTCCGTCCGTGGGCTTCGACAAGGTGTTCACGGTGAACTGCATGATGTTCTGGCCCGACCCGGTCGGCGCCCTGCGCCGGCTGCGCGAAGTCATGAGACCTGGCGGGACGCTTGCCGTCACGCACCAGCCGCGCAATGCGGGCGCCAGCGATGCGGACGTCGAGCGCGCGGCGCGCGACATCCAGGCCCTCTTCGAGCAGGCCGACCTCGAGCCCTGGCGCTCGGAGCGGCTCGCGCTCGAGCCGGTGGACGCCCTGTGTGAGCTGGCTCGGAGACCCTCCGGGGTGTAGCAAAAACCCTCCCCGTCCGGGAGGGATCTGGGGTATAGTTGCCCTGCGCCAGTTCGCCACACCTCGGGCCTCGGGGCGGCTCGAGACTTGGGGCGGACAGCTCTGGAGGGGAATCACATGCGGATGCTTGGACGAATGGGGCTCGTCCTGTTGGCTCTGGGGATGCTCGGCCCGGCCGCGGTCCAGGCGGCCACGATCCCGCTCAGCGCGGTGCTCGACTGCGCCCAGGCGAATGCCGGGGCCGGCACCTGCGGATCGGGCGGATCCGGCACGGGATCGATGACGGGGAGCATCGACACGATCTCCCACCTGCTCTCCTGGGACATCAACTGGGCGGGGCTGAGTGGAACGGAGACCGTGATGCACTTCCACGGACCCGCGCTCCCGAGCCAGAACGCCGGCGTCCAGGTGAACTTCGGCGCGATCAGCGGGATCTCGAGCCCCTCGATCGGCTCGACCACGATCAGCGTCGCGCAGGAGACCGACCTGCTGGCGGGGCTCTGGTACATCAACATCCACAGCACCGCCTTCACGGGCGGCGAGATACGCGGTCAGGTCGTGCCCGAGCCGGGAAGCCTGCTGCTCCTCGCGGCGGGCCTGGGCGCACTGGCGGTGCTGCGGCGGCGCGGCGTCTAGGGCTCAGCGCACTCCCGAATCATTCCCGAACCTGTAGTACGCTGGCGCGGTGCGGGTCTGGATCGACACCGACGTCGGCACCGACGTGGACGACGCGCTGGCGCTGGCCTTCGCGCTCCGGCACCCGGAGCTCGAGCTGGTCGGGGCCTCCACCGTCTTTGGCGACGTCGAGCTCCGGGCGGCCATCGTCGAAGCCCTGCTCGAACGGGCAGGCGCGGCCCCGTGCCCGGTCCTCGCCGGCCTCGGCAAGCCGCTCACGAGCAAGCGCGTCGGTCTGATGGTCGGCCACGAGGGCCAGGGACTGCTGGACGCTGCCGAGCCCCGCACTCGCACCGACGCGGATCCGGAGGCCGAGGCGCGCATCGACGCGCTGGGGAAGGCCATCCAGGCTGCCCGCCCGGACGTCCTGGTCGCGATCGGTCCCATGACCAACGTCGGCGCGCTGATCGAAGCGGGCTTCGACCTGCCGCGGCTCGCGATCATGGGGAGCAAGACGCGGGAGACGCCGATCGACGGAGTCGCTCCGCACTTCGAGGAGTGGAACTGGTTCTGTGACCCGGTGGCCGTCTCCCGGATGCTCGAGCGTACGCTTCCCGCCGACGCCCACCCCCTGGTCGTGCCTGCAGAGGTGACCTTCCGCTGCCGACTGGAGCCCGGCGATCTCGACCTGCTCGAGCGAGGCGATGCCCTGGCCCGAGCCCTGGCGGACCTCTCTCGGCGCTGGCTGGAGGTCCAGCGCCGCATGAGCTTCCCCGAGCCGGGCGTCTACCTCCACGATCCGCTCACCGTCGCCCTGCTGGTCGCTCCGGATCTGTGTCCGACGGAGTCCGCGCGCCTGACGATCTCCGAGGACGGCCACGTGGACCGCGAGGCGCGCGACCCGAACGTCCGGATCGCGGTCGACGTCGACACGCAGCGCGCCCGGGGCCTGATCCTGGACACGCTCCTGGGACAAGCGCATGCGTGAGGTTGCAGGCGCTCAGTCGCCGCGAATCGCTTCGGCGAGCAGGTCGAGGCTCGGCCGCGGGCGACGCTCCCGGTCGAAGAGGCCGAACGGCACGGAGTAGCCGTGTAGCCACTCGTAGTTGTCGACCCCGGTCCAGTGGAAGAAGCCGCGCAGGTCGACGCCGTCGGCCAACGCCTCTCTCGCGATCTGGAGGCCTTCGCGGAGGTACGCGCAGCGCTCGGCGTCGTCGTCGGCACCGAGGCCGAACTCGCTGATGAAAAGCGGCCTCCCCGGAAGCTCTGCGTGGAGCCGGTCGAGGACGAGTCGCAGCCCGGGCGCCCAGATGCTGTAGCCCAGTGGCGACCGCGGTGCGTCCGCTGGATGGGCCGCGAGCCTGCCGTCCGCGCGTACGCCCATGGCGCAGTAGTAGCTGAAGCCCACGAGGTCGAACACATCGGCCAGAGCGGCGCAGTCGACGGGCTCGCGCCCCGGTACGCGCAGCACGCCCTCGCGCAGCACCCCGGTCCAGGAGCCCCAGAAGGCCTGGTCGAACCGGGCGGCGGCGAGCTCGGCTCCGTCTCCCACGGGGTGCAGCGTCGCGAGATTGAAGACCGAGGCCACCGGTGCGCCGGTCTGCCGCAGGACGGCGGCGGCCTCGAAGTTGGCCAGCAGGATGTTCTCGAGCACCCGGCCGAAGGCGGCGATGTCGTTCTCGCCAGGCGGGAAGCCGTTCCCCAGCCAGCCCAACACGGCGTAGATCACCGGCTCGTTCACCGGCTTCCAGCCGGCCACCCGATCGCCGAACGTCTCGGCCACGAACTCCACGTGCCGGCGCCAGGCTCCGAGGCGATTCTCGGCCGACGTGAAGCCGCCTTGATCCGAGAACCAGCGCGGCAGCGTGAAGTGGTGGAGGCACAGCCACGGCTCGATCCCGAGATCGCGAGCGGCCGAGAGCACGCGGCGGTAGTGGTCGACGGCCGCCGGATCGCGCTTCCCCTCCGCGGGCTCGATGCGCGCCCACTCGATCGAGAGTCGGTGGTGGCGCAGGCCCGCCGCCGCATACAGAGCGAAGTCCTCGG
>CAZLBF010000030.1:0-2532 GCA_964557495.1 uncultured Myxococcales bacterium
CGGCTGGAACCCGGGAGCGCTCCCGATTCCCATCCTGGAGCAGCTGTTCGAGCGACTGCGACAGCGCACCGAGAAGGAGGGTCGCGATCCGTCGCGCCTGGACCTCATCGTGCGAGCCAATCTCCGCCTCTTCGACGAGCCGCTGGGAGAACGCCGCGCCCCCTTCACGGGCTCACTCGACGAGATCCGCGCCGACACCGCTGCCCTGCGTGCGATCGGCGCGCACGAGCTCTTCTTCGACGTGCAGTTCGAGCCGCGCGTCGACTCGGAGAAGGCGTTCATCGAGCATCTCGAGCAGCTCTGGGAAGCCGCGAACGCCGAGCTCTAAACCTCGGGTCAGCCGGCTGGCCCGTTCCTCGCCTCGTCCTGCTCTACCCTGCCGTCGACGACCCGGACGACGCGGCCGGCCCGGTTCATGACCCGGGGATCGTGGGTGGAGAAGATGAACGTGACCCCCCGCTCGCGGTTCAGCTTCTGCATGATGTCGAGGAGCTTCTCCGCGGTCTCGGAGTCGACGTTGGCGGTCGGCTCGTCGGCCAGGACCACGGCCGGGTTCGAGGCGATGGCGCGTGCGATCGCGACGCGCTGCTGCTGGCCGCCCGAGAGCTCGTCGGGCCGCCGGTGCTCCATCCCCTCGAGACCCACGTCGGCAAGTAGCTCCATGACGCGCTCGCGGCGCTCCGACTCGTCCTTCCCCTGCAAGGCCAGCACCGTCTCCGCGTTCTCGTAGGCCGTCAGCACCGGCATCAGGTTGTAGGCCTGGAACACGAAGCCGATGCGGTCGCGCCGGAGGCGGCTGAGCTCCCTGCGGCTGAGCGGCCCGAGGTCGCGGCCCTCGAGCAGGACGCGTCCCGACGTGGGCGTGTCCAGTGCCCCGATCAGGTTCAGCATGGTGGTCTTGCCCGAGCCCGACGGTCCGCAGATCGCCGTGAACTCCCCCTTCTGGACGGCGAGAGTGAGCTCGCGCAGCGCGGGCACCTCCAGCGCGCCCTGGTGATACAGCTTCGTCACGGCCTCTAGCTCGACGATGGGTGTCCCGTTCTGCTGCGTCATGCGCTCACCTCACACCAGCCGGATCGACTCGACGGGCACCACGCGTCCCGCCTGCCACGCCGGATAGAGCCCCGAGGCGAGCGTGGCCAGCAGCACCGCGATCCCGATCGCCACCAGGTTCTCCGGGAAGATGTTCACGTGCATCGTCGTCGGCGCGGCCACGCCGGCGATCTCGGCCCCCCCCTCGCCCACGAACGAGGATAAGTCCAGTCCGGTCGTGGCCAGGTAGTAGTAGGGCCAGGCCGTGAGCGCGGCGCCGACCACCAGGCCCACGAGCCCGAGCCACAGGCTCTCCAGCATGACGAGCCGGAAGAGGCTCGCCGGGCTGTACCCGATGGCCATCATGATCCCGAACTCTCGCAGGCGCTCCATGACGCTCATGAACAGCGTGTTGAAGATGCCCGCAGCCACGAGAACCATGATGAGCACCTCGAAGAACACCATGCCCGCGACCTTCATCGCGATGAAGCCGGCGAGGTCGGGCTGGATCTCGTGCCACGCCAGGGCCGAGACGGTCTTATCGACCCGGCTCGCCAGGCGGGCGGCGAGCGCATCGGCCCTGCGCTGATCGCGCAGGAATACCGCCACCTGGATTCCCTCGTCGGGGGCGTATCTGAGAGTCTCGCGCAGGCTGTCGATGGGGAACATGCACAGGCCCGCGTCGACGCTCGGGGCCCCCGTGCGGACGATGGCCGAAACCCGCGCCACGTCGCGCACGATCTCGCCCTGCTTGTCCGTGAGCGTGTAGACCACCTTGCGGCCCAGCTTCACCTCGAGGTTCTCGGCCAAGCGCTTGCCGAGGATGATCCCCTTGTCCCCCGCGGATCGGAACATCTCGCCCTCGCTCACGGCATCGAGGAGCGAAAGCGTGGTCACGTCCTCGACTGCGGGATCGAACGCGATGAAGGCCGCCCCGTAGTTCTGGCCGGCGGTGGAGAGCATCACGAAGCCGGAGATCCGCTCCACGACCCGCTCCACGTCGGGATCGTGCAGCGCGACCTCGCGCAGCGCCGCCGCATCGTGGACGGTCCGGGTGAGCGTCGGGGTGTCGAGGTACTCGAAGTGCTGCAGCGTCACGTGCCCGCCCCCGAGGCGAGCGGCGAGGTCGACCATCTGACCGAACTGCGAGTTCTGCATCCCGGTGAAGAGCACGGCGAGCATGCTCCCGAACCCGATCGATACGAGGGTCAGCAGGGTGCGGCGCCGGTTGCGCCAGATATTCCGCCACGCGAGCGCCGCCAGGCTGGGTCCCCTCACCTCACGTCTCCTCCTAGTGGTAGCGCATGGCGTCGACCGGACGGATCAACGCGGCCTTCAGCGCCGGATAGAGGATCGCTGCAGCGACGATGAAGACCAGCGTCGCGATCGGACCGGTGTAGATCGCGGGCGTCACCGCTGCGCGCCACACGGGATCGAACGCGATCCCCATGGCCGAGACCCCGGCGACGATGCTGAAGTCGATCCCGACGCGCGTCAGGT
>CAZLBF010000031.1:0-3332 GCA_964557495.1 uncultured Myxococcales bacterium
CTCACGGCCGATCCGATGGTCTTCGGGCACGAACACGTCGTCGAAGAGAAGCTCGGCGGCGGGACACGCGCGCTGCCCCATCTTGTCGAAGACCTGGCCGACCGCGAAGCCGGGCGAGTCGGTCGGAACCGCGAAGCAGCTCATGGACTCGCGGATCGGCGCATCTGGATCGTGCGACGCGAAGACGGTCACCAGGCTGGCGAGCGAGCCGTTGGAGATGAAGACCTTGCGGCCGTTGATCAGGTAGCCGTCCCCCTTTCGCTCGACGCGCGTCCGGGCCCGCCCCTCGGGATGTCCCTGGATGAAGTCCGAGCCCAGCCCCGGCTCCGTCGCGCCGAGCGCGGCCAGCCGCGGCTGATCGGTGTCCCACGACTCCGCGATCGGCTTGACGAAGCGCTGGATCGCCTCGAGGTCGCCCGAGAGCAGGATGGGGGAGAGGCCGAGCATGTTCGCGCCGAAGAGCACGGCGCAGCCGGAGCACGCGGCGGCCAGCTCTTCGGTGACCAGGACTCCGGTCAGCGGGTCGTGACCCAGCCCACCCAGGAACTCCGGAAGGCTGTTGCCGAACAGGCCTGCCCGGGCCGCCTCGCGGATGAGCTCGTCCCGCAGCGGGCTCTCGGGGTGCTTGTCCAGCTCGAGCGCTCGCGGCGCCACGTAGCGGGCCGCGAACTCGCGCGCCCAGTCTTGGACTTCGCGCTGCTCCGACGTGAGCTCGATCATATCCGCTCCTGCCGCTTGATCTGCTTCAGCACCTCGCCAGCGGGGATCGTGTTGTCGGAGAGCATCACGATCATGGCGCCCTCGGCCTCCGGAACCAGGTCGGCGATGGGGTCGAGATCGGAGGGCTCAGAGCGGATCTGCGCCTGCCCGATCTCCTGCTCGCGCGGGACGATCTCGAGCTGGACCTTGGTGATCTCCTCGATCTCGATCTCGCCTGCGGGGCCCGGAACCAGCTTGTAGTTGAGCGCCGGCGCGCCGGGGCCGGGCCCGCCCTCGCCGGGCGGCGCCTCGGGCAGGGGTCCCTGAACGCGGCCCTCGACCGACAGGATCTTCCTGCCCCAGCGGGTCACCGTGCCGTGGACGCGGTCCCCGTCGCGACCCCACTCGACGTCGGCCAGCTTCTTCGGGAAGCCGGCGATCTCGCGGCCGGGAATCAGCGCCTCGTCGGTCGTCACGTAGATGTACGGGACGTAGTTCCCCGCCGTCTCGTCGACGCGCACCGGCACCAGCACCACGGCCTCGTTGAACGGGTGCTGGAACTCGGTCTCCGGGTAGCTCAGCAGCGTGATCATTCCGGGGCCCTCGGCCGGCTCCATGCCGGGTGGCAGGATGCGCTCCACCGCGCCGGGGCGCGGCGTGAACGGGAAGACGGCCATCCGGACGCCCTGCCAGCGGTGCGGAAGCTCGCCGAACATGGGAGAGGACCAGGGCATGCTGATGGGCTGAGTCATGACTCGTACTCCTTGCTCTTGGAGAAGATCTCTGCGACTACGCGCTCCCCTCGTGAGGCTCGCAGTCGACGTGAATGCAGCGGTCGAAGGGGACCGGCTGCCACTCGGTCGGGGCGTACGACAGGTGCCCGTAGTCGCCGACCAGGTGCAGGTACTTGACCATGCCCGGCTCGACCTCGTTCGACCCCTGGCCGCCCGGGAACATGAAGCCCTCGAAGCCGTTGTACACGGTGAGGCCGTCCGGGCGCTGTGCCGGGCTCAGCAGCGCCGGCGCCACGAACTCCCCGACGTCGTTCCAGACCCGCACCGGCGCGTCGTCCTCGATCCCCTTGGCGCGCGCGACCGCGTCGTTGATCAGCACGAACGGCTTGCCCCGGTGCGTCTCCAGCATCAGGGGGTTCGTCATGTTCATGGCGTGGACGCTCCAGCGGCTGTGGCCCCCCGAGAGCCGGAACGGGTGATCCCCCCCCATGGCGGGCGCCTCCTTGTGTCGCGGCAGGTCCTCGTCCGCCTCGCGGTACCAGGGATGGTCGATCAGGAACTGCGCGCGGCGCGTCAGCGTGGGGTAGGGGTGGCCCGCCTCGATGTGATTGCGCAAGGGGGAGTGGGTCTCGTTATGGGGGAAGGGAGAGGCGTTGGCCGTCGCCAGGGCGAGCACGGACCAGTCGGCGTAGCGGACGTAGCCGCGCTCGCGGAAGGTGTCGAGCGTGGTCCCCTCGGGCATGTTTCCCGAGGCGACCGAGTCGGCCAGCATCTCGGCCGCGGCGCTCTCCTCGTCGGCCACCTTGCCGCCGAGCGAGAACAGGTCCCATAGCTCGTCGTAGCGCCGGGGCAGTCCGCTGCGGTGCGGGTAGCTCTCGAGCCCGCGCGCCTCGGCCCGCTCGGCGATCTTCTTGCAGAGGTCGCCCAGGACCTGCCATTCGCTGCGCGCCTCCCCCGGCGGCTCCACGACCGCCTGCGACATCGCCAGGACGAAGGGCCACGGGGTCGGCATGCCGAAGGTCGTCTTCTCGTAGTGCTGGGTCGCGGGGAGCACGATGTCGGAGTGCAGCGCGGTCTGTGACATGCGGAAGTCCATGCAGATCACCTTCCGGAGCTTGGGCCACAGGTTCTCGAACACCGCCTTCTTGCCGCCGCGCGTGCGCCGCAGCGTGTTGCCGCCGATCTCGAGCAGCACGCGCGGGGGCCTGCTCTCGTCTGCCTCCGCCGCCTCGCCCCACGCCTTGGACTCGACCGCCTCCTTCCAGTACGCGTCGAACTCGCGCGGCATGGTGGGATCGTTCCACTCGCGCCGGTTCCAGCGCTCGCGAAAGCCGGCGTGCGTGTACCAGTGGAAGACGGGCGGGACCATGCTTCCGGTGCCGACCATGCGGAAGAGCGCGCGATCGGCCAGCTCTCCGGTCAGGCTCGGGTCCTGCTCGCGCAGCTGCTCCCGCATCAGCTTGAGGCCGTTCAGGAGCTCCAGGCCTCCCTCGACGCCCGGCTTGCCCTTTGCCATCAGCGTCGACGTGCCGTCGAACAGCGACGAGCACCAGCCGCCGACGCCGGTCCCCTTCTTGCCCCAGTTCCCGGTGAGCGCCAGCAGGAGAAGCATCGAGCGGGTCATCAGGTCGCCGTGGTAGTACTTGCAGATCCCCGCCCCCGCGGCGATGCGCGTCCGCTTGCTCGCGACCTTGCGTGCCAGCATGCGGATCGTGTCGGGGTGGGCTTCGCAGATCTGGCTCGCCTGCTCCGGGGTGTACTCCGCGTCGAGCGTGCGCTTCACGCGCGCGAAGAGCGGCTCGACCCGGACCGGCCCGGCGTCGAGCGTCTCGACCTCGAGGTCGCCCTCGAGAACCGGCTCGAAGGCGAGCTCGAGGCTGGCCGGGGGGGGGGGGCCCC
>CAZLBF010000032.1:0-2898 GCA_964557495.1 uncultured Myxococcales bacterium
CCTCACCACGCTCTCGACGCCGCATCTCGGCTCCGCACTCGCCGACGAGCTGGAGCAGGAGGAGCCGGCGCACCAGAGCGCCGTCGACGCGCTGCTCGCGTTGGTGGGGCTGGTGGCGACGATCGTGAGAGGCGATCCGCAGGACGCCCGGAGGGCCGCCTTGGCGCTCTCGCGCAGCTACGTACTCGAGTATTTCAACCGCATCATCGCCGACGACCCCGCGGTACCGTGCCATGCCATCGCCGGAGATCCCGGCTCGGAGCTCGTCGGGCCGCTGTTGCGCCCCATCTTCGAGGCCTTGAACGACCTCGATCCCTCGGAGGGCGGGGGCCCGAACGACGGGCTCGTCACCGTGAAGAGCGCGCTGTTCGGGAACGATCCCAAGGAGCGGGCGGCTGGGAGCAAGCGCGCTCGGCCGGACGCGCAGCGCCGCAAACACTGGAAGACGCTGGGCCTCGTCCAGGCGGATCACATCACCGAGGTGGGCATTCCGCTCCAGATGCCACACCGCGCGGCCTACGATCACTTCGCGCTCTTTGCGGGGCTCGCTCAGCTCCAGGACCCGTCCTACACGGCCGCACTGGCGCTCCAGAGGGACGGTCGCTGGCGCCGCACGCGCAGGAGGCGCCAGACGACCGCCTCGGGACGACGAGCCCGGAGCTCTGTTCCCGGCTCGCGAGTCCGTGGGGCCTCTTCGTCTCGCTCCTGAAGACTCGGCTCGCGGTCGCGACTCCGGCCCAGGCGGCGGCCCCTGCTCCGAACGCGCAGGAGGTCGGCGGTTGAGCCGGACCTCCGGCGGGCCGACGAGCTTGGAGGGACGAAACAAAGGGGAAGTCGTGCAGGCGTCACGACGCTGGACCACCGACCTTCTCGGCATGCTCTCCGTTGGCCTCTTCGGGCTCGCAGCCTGTAGCGGCGGGGAGCCCGCACAAGCCGCCGCCCCGCCCGACCACGTGTGGCCGCCCGAGGTCGGGCGACCCTACCCCGATCTACGGCTGCGCACGCCGCAGGGGGACCGGGTCGCCCTGTCGTCACTGCGCGGCAGGGTGATCCTGGTCGAGCCGATCGGCATGGACTGCCCGGCCTGCAACGCGTTCTCGGGCGCCAACCGCCCGGGCGTCGGAGGCTTCCAGCGGACGCGACCCCAGAAGGGGCTCCCCTCCGTCCACGAGATGCTCGAGGAGCGTGGGGTCTCGCCCTCCGATGAGCGCCTCGTGTACGTGCAGCTGCTGCTCTACGACACCAGCCGGTCGAAGCCGCCGACGCTCGCGCTCGCGCGACGCTGGGCGCAGCACTTCGGCCTCGGCAGCCGCGAGAACGAGTTGCTGCTGGTGGGCGAGGACTACCTCATCGGGCCGGCCAGCTTCAAGATGATCCCGGGGCTGCAGCTCGTCGACCGCGACTTCACCCTCCGCTGGGACGCGACGGGCCATCGCCCGCGACACGACCTGTGGCGCGAGCTGCTGCCCGCGCTGCCGGCGCTCCTCGCCGAGGTCGAAGCGGCTCCTGCGGTCGGATCGTGAGCCGAGCCCGACGGTCCGCGAGGGCCCGCCGCGCCATCTGCGGGGCTCTGCTCATCGTGGCCGTGGCAGCCGCCGCACGGCAGAGCCCCGCGGCGGAGCCGGTCTCGTCTCGGGAGCTCTATCGCGCCGGCGAGGTGTCCCGGGCGCGTGCGCTCGCGCGCCGGGAGCTGGCCGCAAGTCAGGCGCAGGGGCAGCCCGTCGAGATCTGGGCCCACCTCATGCACGTCGCCTGGCTCGAGGAGTCGGTGGGCGAGCACAAGGCCGCGCTCGGCTACGCCAACCGCGCACTCGACCAGGCCAGCGAGATGGGGGACGACTTCCGCATCGGTCGGAGCCTCTGCTGGATCGGCTGGTCGTATACGAGCCTGGGCCTCTACGAGCTCGCTCTGACCTTCTATGCCCGGGCGATCGAGCTGGCGACCCACGGCGAGCAGGTTGCGATCGTGCCGGTCTGGGGGCTCGCCAGCCAGGAGACGGGCGCGATCCTGGCGCGCATGGGGCGGCTGGCCGAAGCGACCGAGCGGATCACGGAGACCACCGAGTTCGCCCGCCGTCACGGGATCGACGTGGGTATAGCCGAGGGAGGGGCGCACCTGGCCGCCATCGCGATCGAGCGCGGCGATCTGGGCGGCGCCGAGTCCCTGGCAGAAGAGGCGCTGTCGGCCTCGCTGCGCTGCGATTGCAGCGCGTTCAACACCGCGCGCGCTCTCACGGTGGTCGCGCGGGTCACGGTGGAGCGCGCGCAGCGCGATCCCAGCTTCCGAGGCGACGCCATCGACAAGGTCGAGCACGCCATCCAGTACGCACAGCGATACGGCGATCGGCGCCACATCGCCGTGGGCCGCCTGCTGCGCAGCCGCCTCGTCGATCCCGATGATTTCGAGCGCCGGCTGGAGCTGGTCGCTTCGGCCCTCGAGCTGCTGACCGCAATGGAGAGCGAGCTGCGCGGCACGGCCGAGGCGGGACTCGGAAGCCTGTTCCTCGAGCGCGAGCTCGACGAGCTCGCCGAGGGCTACCTGCGCAACGGTCTGGCGCTGAACCAGGAGCTCTTCCGCGAGCTGGACGCCGCCTACGTGCTCGCGGATCTCGCCGAGCTCGATGCCCGACGCGGCGATTCGGAGCGGACGCTCTCGCGTCTCGGCGAATCCGCGGCGCAGGCCGAGAAGGCCGGCGCGCTGCCCCTGCTCGCCGATACGCGCGAGCGCATGGCCGACGAGCTGCACTCCCTGGGCTTTGCCCTGCTCTCGCAGCAGTGGGCGGAGCTGGCGCTCGAGACCCTCGAGCAGCTGCTCGCACTCGAACACGACGAAGCGTCGCGTCGGGTGCTGCTCGCACGCAAGCTCCGACTCTCGGAGCGGGTCGCCGCTGCGGAGCT
>CAZLBF010000033.1:0-6763 GCA_964557495.1 uncultured Myxococcales bacterium
CGGCCGCCGGCTCCTGCGGAGCTAGGTCTCTTAGACGGGGAGCAGCGTCTCGTTCAGGGCGTCGCGCAGCAGCGCCTTTACCTCCGGCTCCCAGCCGAACGACAGGTGGCTCCCCGCGTACCAGGCGATGCGCGGCTTGCCCCAGTGGAGCCACAGGTCCCGGACCTGGTCCGGCGGCACCAGCCGGTCCGCGATGCCGCCGAACATGTAGCGGCGTTCGGGAGCGACCTTGGGCTCGAGCGCCAGCGGCGAGACGACGCGGAAGACGTTCTCGATGTCCTCCCACGAGAGACCGATCGCCTCGGCTTCGCGCAGCAGCATCGGCGTCGAGTAGCGGCGGCCGAGGCGCACGAAGTCGGTCGCGGGGATGCCCGGGATGGCGCAGGCGAGGTCGCCATCGAGACAGGAGAGCAGCGCCGTGGTGTAGCCGCCCAGCGAGAGCCCGTAGACGCCCACTCTCGGTGCGCCTTCGGCGCGCACCCAGGACAGGATCCGCCGCACGTCCCACATGGCCTGAGCCTCGGCGTGCAAGGTGTTCAGGTAGTAGCCGCCGATGAACTCGCGCCCGCTGCGCCGTCCGATCTTGCGCGGTCCATGGAGCGGCAGGATCGGCAGCACCAGGTTGAGTCCGAGCTGGCGGTGCAGGAGCGCAGGCTGGAACGCGCCGAAGTCGATCGCCGGCGCCCCCATGCCGTAGCCGTGAATGCACACGAGCCACGGACGCGGCTCCCCCGAGTGCCGCAGCACCCAGGCGTGCGCGGTCCGGTTGCGCGAGTACTCGAGCCAGCGCTCGCGACCGGGCATCGCAGGATCGGGCTCGTAGCCGCTCTTGAAGCGCATGTGCTCGAACTCGATGTTGCGCGCGCGAGCCTTGCTCAGCTCCGGCTCGCGCAGCTCGGGCGGATCGACGTGATACGAGGCGGGCTTCTCGAGCCAGCCGCGCTCGCGGAAGAGCACATCCGCGCGCACGATCTCCTCGACCGACGCGTGTCGCTCGGCGCGATCCGGCTGCATGGCCGAGAGGAGCATGGTGCCGAGCACGGCCTCGTCCAGGGCGACCTTGGCCGCCAGGCCCGGCGACAGGGCGGCCTCGGGAACCTCGTCGTACTCGGGCTCGAACTGCTGGGCGATCCAGCCGGCGGCCACGAAGCTCCCCGCGGAGAGCAGCAGCAGCAGCAGCGCGACGCCGAAGCCGCCGGCGAGAATCGCGGGCAGGGCCAGGATCATACCCAGCGCTCCGCCTAGCGCCGTGATCTGCTGGGTGCGCAGGTCGCCCGGAAGCAAGAACGTCGCGACGCCTCCGGCGAGCAGCAGCGCGCCGGGCAGCACTGCGAGCAGGAAGCTCACGAATCCGTCCCCGCCCAGCGCGAGCAGCCAGGAGAGGCCGGCGAGAATCGGCAGCCAGTTGGCCTTCGGGAAGTGTTCCTCGTTCATGCGCTGAGTGTACGTCAGGAACGCGCATCCGCGGCGCGATATCCGACCACCGCGAGCGCGCGAGGACCGTGGGCTCCCACCACCAGTGCCTGCTCGATGTCGGCCGTCTTGGAGGGGCCTGCGATCCAGGTCGCGTGGTGGTGCCGCGCCGCATCCGCGCCCAGACGCTCGATCGCAGCGTGCATGTCGGAGACCACCCGCGCCGCGTCGAGGATCAGGATGAGCCGCTCCGAGAGCACCAGCAGCGCTCGATGCGGCGCGAGGTCACCGGTCACGACCACCGCCCCGTTCTCCGCCACGCCGAGCGTGCCGAGGGCGATGCCGACGTCGACGTCCCGGAACGCGTGCGGCGATGCCGACTCCGCTGCGCTCTCCCAGGGCCCCGGACTCAGGATCTCCAGCGCCGCCGGCTCGGCGACGCAGCGTCCGGCGCCGAACCGGGTCGCGACCGACCGCACGCGATCGGCTAGCTCGGCGCGGCTCACCGGCCCCTCGACCTCGGCGTCGATCGACTCGAGCGCGGAGCGAAACGCCTCCCAGCTCGCATCGGCTGGAGCCGGGCGGAAGGCTCCGGGATGGGGCCTCTGCCCCGTCGAGGCGGCCCGCACCGCCTCCAGGATCCGATCCCGCGCGCTCACGCTCCCCTCCCCCGCTCGCGCAGGTAGCGGCGGCGAAAGCTCTCGCCCGGATGTGCCGGTAGCTCGCGGCCCCGGAGCCAGCCGCTCGCGGGGTTGCCCGGGAAGCGGCGCGAGAGCAGCGGCCAGAGTCCGCGCGCGGCGCGCCCGGCGAGGCGGAACAGCGTCGGGCGCGCCATGACGCGGGCCGCGACGCGGAGACCTGCGCGCGCGAGGCGGCCGAGCGCCGGGCGCTCGCGACGCCAGGCGAGCAGCTGACCGTGCAGATCGATGCGGACCGGACACACCGCACTGCAGCTTCCGCAGAGCGTCGATGCCAGGGGCAGCGTGTCGCGCTCCCCGCCCGGCTCGAGTGCGGGCGCGAGCACCGACCCGAGCGGCCCCGGGATCGCGTACGCGTACGAGTGCCCCCCCGCCCGGCGGTAGACGGGACAGGTGTTCAGGCAGGCGGAGCAGCGGATGCAGCGGAGCGACTGTGCGTGCGCGGGGTCGGCGAGCAGTCGCGAGCGGCCGTCGTCGACCAGGACGATGTGCAACTCGCCGCCGATCCTCGGACCCGTCACGAGGCTGGTGTAGACGGACAGGTCCTGCCCCGTCGCGCTACGCGCGAGCAGGCGCGTGAACACCGCCAGGTCATCGAGCCCGGGAATCACCTTCTCGATTCCCATACAGGCGATGTGGAGCGGCGGCAGGCTCATGCCCAGGTCCGCGTTCCCCTCGTTCGTAACGACGACGATCGAGCCGGTCCCCGCAATCGCGAAGTTGACGCCGGTGATGCCCGCCTCGGCCGCCAGAAAGCGGCTCCGCAGGTCCCTGCGCGCGTGCTCGACGAGTCGCGGCGGGTCGGTCTCGCCCGACGGCGTGGCCATGGTCTTGTGGAACAGCTCGCTGATCTCGTGCCGCGACTTGTGCACCGCGGGCACGATGATGTGCGAGGGACGCTCACCGGCCAGCTGCACGATGCGCTCCCCGAGGTCGGTGTCGGTGACCTCGATCCCGCGCGCCTCGAGCCAGGGATTGAGGCCGCAGTCCTCGGTGAGCATCGACTTGCTCTTCACGACGCGCGAGACGCCGCGCTCCCGGAGCAACGCATGCACCGTCTCGTTGTGGGCGTCGGCGTCCTCGGCCCAGTGCACGACCGCACCCGCCGCGCGCGCGTTCGACTCGAAGGCCTCGAGGTACTCGCCGAGATGATCCAGCGTGTGCGCCTTGATCGCCTCGGCCTGCCGGCACAGCGCCTCCCAGTCCGGGGTGCGCGCGACCGCGCGGTCCCGTCGCTCGCGGAGCGAGTAGACGCTCCGATCGTGCGCGCGCACGCGCGCCTCGTCGGGGAGCACCTCGCGAGCCCTGCGGTCGAGCGGCAGGCTCACGCCGGCGCCTCCGAGGCCAGGATCTCGGCCAGGTGCAGCGGCCGCGGGCCGGAGCCCGTGCGGCGCCGGATGCCGTCGAGGTGCAGCAGGCAGCTCGAGTCGGTCCCGGTGACGAACGCGGCGCGCGTCTCGTCGAGCTGGCGCAGCCGGTCCCGTCCCATGCGCGCCGATAGCTCGGGAAGCTCGACGGAGAACGCACCGCCGAATCCGCAGCACTCGTCAGGCCGCTCGGGGAGCACCAGCTCGAGGCCCTCGACGCGGCGGAGCAGCTGCTCCACCGGCCCGGGCGCACCTGGACCCGGCGCCTCGCTGGGGCGACCCAGCCCGAGATCGCGCAGGCCGTGACAGCTCTGGAGCAATGCGACGCGGTGCGGGAATGCCGCACCGACGTCGCTGCGACCGAGCTCGTTCACCAGGAACTCGGCGAGCTCGAAGGTCCGAGCTCGCAGGGCCTCGGTCTGTGGATCGCCCGCGACCCCGATCTCCGGATAGCGCAGGCGCACGGTCGAGACGCAGCTTCCCGACGGACAGACGATCGCGTCGACGTCGCGAAAGCGGTTCAGGTGGGCGCGAGCGAGTCGAGCGGCCTCGCGCGTGGCGCCGAGATTCAGGAACGGCTGGCCGCAGCAGGTCTGATCGGGCGCGTACTCGACCTCGCAGCCCACGCGTTCGAGCACCGCGAGCGTCGCCCAGCCCACGTCGGGAGCGAGCTGATCGACGTAGCAGGGGATGAAGAGGCCGACTCTCAACTGTGTCGCCGTCCCTTGTCAGGCATCGGGAACGAGCGCGCCCAGCTCGTCGGGCGAGAGCTCGTACCGATCTCCGCAGAACTCGCAGCGCACCTCGAGCGGCTCCCCGCGCGCCGTGAGCTCGCGCACCTCTTCCCTTCCGAGCAGCACGACGGCACGCAGGATGCGGTCGCGGCCGCAGCGACAGTGAAACGCGGGGCGGCTGCGCGTTCGCTCTCTGGAGCCGAGACCCGCGAGCAGTCGGTCGACCACGTCGTCGGCGCAGAGCCCCCCGCGCACCAGCTGGGTCGGAGTGGGCAGATCCGCGACGTTGGACTCGAGGCGGGCGAGCTCCTCATCGGCGGCGCCGGGAAGCGCCTGTACGAGGAAGCCGCCGGCGGCATTGACGACGCCGTCTCCCCCGATGAACACGCCGAGCGCGAGAGCAGACGGCGTCTGCTCGCTCTCGTGCAGATAGCGCGCCACGTCCTCGGCGATCTCACCCGACTCGAGCGGCACGAGTCCACGGTGAGGCTCGCGCCACGAGGGGTGGTAGCGAACCACCGCCAGGATCCCCTTGCCGACTGCCGCTCCGACGTCGAGCTTTCCCCCCCGAGGCGGCGGGTGGGCTCCCGGCCGGGTGGCGTAGCCGCGAGTGGAGCCGGTGCTGTCCGCGATCGCCGTGAGGGTTCCGATGGGCCCGTCCCCGCGAAACTGCAGCTGAACGGTCTCGTCGTCCTCCGCGCCCGAGGCGAGCAGCACGGCGCCCATCAGCGCACGGCCGAGCGCCGCGCTCGACGTCGGCGCGGTCTCGTGCCGGCTCGCCGCCTCGCGCACCAGCTCGGTCGCGACGAGCGCGCGAGCCGAGACTCCACCATCGGTCGAGACAGTGCGAACCAGCTCGTCAGACAAAGGGGGCACCGAGGCCGAGCCGCATCGAGGTTCTCCTACAGCGACGGCTGCTCGCTATGCTGCCTGCCGTGCCGCTCCTCCGCAAGCGTGGAGTGATCGAGATTTCCGGTTGTACGCGAGATAGTTACGAGCTCGGGTCACTCGACAATCGACGGAGCGAGACGTAGATTCAGAGTGTTCCCCAATCGCCCTAGGAGGACGAAATGTCCTGGCAGAAGTCCCTCCAGACCGCGGTCCGCACGCTACGCAAAGAGGAGACCGCGCTAGTGAGCCGGCTCGGAAAGCTCCGGACCAAGATCCAGGAGCTCGAGGCGATGGCGAAGGAGGGTGACATCGGCGGCCGCGTGAGGCCCACCGGCAGGCGTCGACTGAGTCCGGCCGGGCGCGCGGCGATCTCGAAGGCGGCCAAGAAGCGCTGGCAGAGGTACCGCACGGACCAGGCGAAGCGGACGAGACGCAAGGCTCGATGAGGTCTCTTCGCCTCAGTGCGCTCCCAGGTCTCACGCTCGCCTGTATGGTGGGGCTGACTGGCTGCATCATCGACATAGGCTCACTGACCGCCGTCAAGCCACTTACAGAGACGGTGGTTTACGGTGAGAGCGGGCCGAAGATACTGATGCTCGAGTTCGAGGGTCTCCTGACCGAGAGCCCCGGCCGATCGCCGTTCGGCGACCGGCCCAGCCTCGTGGCTCACACGCAGGAGGTTCTCGACCGCGCCGCCGAGCAGGACGACATCGCCGCCCTGCTGCTCCGGATCCGCTCGCCGGGCGGCACGGTGTCGGCGAGCGAGACGCTCCACCACATGATCCTCGAGTGGAAGAAGGAGACGGGGAAGCCGGTCGTCGTCCACATGCAGGGCCTCGCCGCCTCGGGCGGCTACTACATCTCGATGACGGCAGACCACGTGGTGGCCGAGCCGACCACGATCACGGGCTCGATCGGCGTCGTGATGATGGGGCTGAATGTCGCAGCTCTGATGGAGAAGTTCGGGATCCAGAACCAGACCTTCGCGAGCGGAGACTTCAAGGACACGGGCTCTCCCTTCCGCGCCATGCGCGACGACGAGCGCGCGCTGATGCAGGGCGTGATCGACGACCTTCAGACGCGCTTCCTCGAGGTCGTCGACGCGGGTCGACCGAACCTCGAGGCGTCCGAGGTCCACAGGCTCGCAGACGGCCGCATCTACACCGCGCGCCAGGCGCTCGAGGTCGGTCTCATTGACCAGATCGGGTTCATCGGCGAGACGGTCGAGGTCGTCGAGCAGCGAGCGGGCATCCAGGAGTCCCGCGTCGTCACCTACCACCGACCCAACCAGTACCAGAACAACCTGTACAGCCGCGGGGACCTGCCCCCGATCCAGGTCGTGGACGTCGACCTGATCGACCTGGCAAACGGCCTCCTCCCACCCGGCTTCTACTTCATCTGGCCCCCCGCCCTCGGCGGCCTCCAGTAAGCCCGCCTCGCTATCGGCGATCTTCTTCCGGCCGAGACCGGGCAAGACCCGGTATGATGGGCGCTCATAGCTGGAGGACACTCGGTGGCCGGAATCGTTCGCTACGGAAGCTACATCCCCTACTTCCGCCTGGAGCGGAGTGCGATCGGAGCGGGCCGCGGAGAGCGCGCGGTCGCGAGCTACGACGAGGACTCCGCATCCATGGCCGTGGAGGCGGTCCGCGAGGCGCTG
>CAZLBF010000034.1:0-14321 GCA_964557495.1 uncultured Myxococcales bacterium
ACCACGCGCGAGCAGATCACGGCCTGGTTCGGGCCGCCGTCGGCATTCTTCAAGCCGGGTCTGCTCGAGCTGATCCTCGCCGACTCGAGCGACGTCGAGGCAGCCTCGGCGCCGGTCGTGGAGGACGTCTACAGCTATCGCTACATCGAGACGCGCGTGCGAATCGCGATCGTCCCGCTGGTCTTGCTGCGGGCGCGCGCCGTCACACAGACCGAGTCCCTGATCGTATTCTTCGACGAGAGCGGTGTCGTTCGCTACCACGGGTTCCGACACGATCGTGCGGGGGACGAGATCGGAGGGGCGAGGGATGAGTGAACTCGCGGCGCGGCGCACGCGACGCTGGATCGTCGCCACGTTGTCGGTGGCCTGGCTCGCCGGCTGCGGACCCGCCCTGATCTCCGTCACCTCGCACCGAGGGCACCTCGCGATCGACCGATCGGGGCTCGAGTCCCTCGAGCGCCTGCTCGCGCGCGACGACGGCCGAAAGGCCGACGTGCTGGCCGCGCTCGGCCCCCCGGTCAGCATCCTCGGCCAGGACGACGGCGAGATCTTCGTCTACCGCCGGGTCGCGCGCGACACGAACTCCGTCAACCTGAATCCCGCATACGTCGTCCCGACCGCGCCGTCGGTACCGCTGTACGTCGACACCGACGTCTCCGGTCGCGACGACCTGCTCATGGTGTTCTTCGACGAGCACGGACTCCTGCGCGCGGCGAGCCTGCGGCGCAGCATCGCCGACGTGCACGGGAGTCGCGCTGCGACGTTCTCCGAGGATATCCGAGGATGGATCGAGTGAGCCGCATCGCCGTCGCCCTGCTCGCCTCCGCGCTCACATCGGGGCTCGCGGCCTGTACGCTCAGCTACACCCGGGTGGGGACCGAGGTCCCCGACACCGAGGATCTCGAGATCGGCATCAGCCAGCGGGAAGACGTGCTCGAGCGCCTCGGAGCGCCCCTCTACGTGCGCCGCCAGTTCGACGGCGAGCTGTACGTGTGGCGCCGCCTGCAGGGCCGCTCCCGCTCGGTGAGGATCCTGCCCATCTTCCTGCAGATCTTCTTCTGGGAGGACAGTCGCCTGCTGCGCGACGACGTCGCCCTGCTGTTCGATCGCGACGGCACTCTGCAGGGCATCGGCCGCCGCATCGAGACCGACGAGGTCGAGGTCCCGGAAGACCGCACAGCCCCGTCCGAGCGTCCGATCCGGGACGAGGAGGACGCCGTCCCCTGAGCGGTCCGGGCTAGTAGCGGGTCACTCCCGGGGCGTCGGCGAAGCCGAGATAGGCGATGCGGCGGAAGCCCAGATCCATGTCGTCCGCCGCGATGTGCACGGTGTGGTCCCCCTCGAGGCGGAACTCGGGAAGGGTCTCGAGGTTGGCGCGCATCCCCTCGGAGGCGGGCTCGCGCAGCTCGACCTCGATCTCGTAGGGCGCGGGCTCGCCGCGGTAGGGCTCGAGCGCGCCGGCTCGAGCCCGCTCGACGGCCCTTACCGCGCCCGCCCGGATCGCCTCGCGAGCGCGGGCGGGCGGAATCACGTCACCCGCCACGTTGGAGAGCGCCCGCTTCACCTCGACCGCCTCGGCCCAGGGCGCGCGCTTGCGCAGCTGCTCCCCCACGACCTGATCTCCCGTGACGAGTCCGACCGGAACTCCCAGCTCGCCCGCTCGGATCGTGAAGATCTCGGACTCGCCGATGTCCCGGCCCGCGAGCCTCACGGCCCTGAACTTCTGGTAGTAGACGGTGTGCGCCATGATGCCGGGCTGCGAGCCGGCGCAGGCGTGGTGTCCGACGAGCAGGACCACGCCGCAGTCGGCGTCGAGCGCGGCCATGGTCGTCGCGGTCGGCCGCCCCGCACCGCGCACGACCCGGCAGCGCGAATCGACCTCGTCGATCAGCAGGTCGCAGAGATCTTCGATCCCGTGGTTCTCCTCGACCACGACCTCGGTCGCGCCCGCCTCGAACGCCCCGTCTACCGCCGCGTTCGCATCGAGCGTCATCAGGCGGCGGTTGCGCGCGAAGTCGATTCCCTGGGTCACGACGTCGGGCCAGCGCACCAGACCCGAGATGCCCTCCATGTCGACGCTGATGTAGACCTTCATGTGTCCGATCCTATCCAAATGGGTTCACGAGCTCGAGGGCGCCTCGATGACGGGGCGGCAGGCGGAGATCGCCGCCACCGCGATCAGCAGCGCGCCCACGAACACGAAGAACGCCAGCTCGTAGCTTCCGAGCGTGTCGTACGTCCAGCCGGCGAAGACCGGTCCGATCGCACCGCCCACCATGGCGGCAATCCCCAGGGCCCCGAAGATCGCACCCATCGAGGCGATTCCGAAGCACTCGGTGATCAGCAGGGGTGCCAGCGATAGACCGCCGCCGTAGCTGGTCCCGAAGATGACGATGAACGCGACCAGCGCCACCGTACCGAAGGAGTCCAGACCGATCAGGCAGATCAGTCCCACGGACTGGACCGCGTAGCACAACGCGTACATGCCCCGCTTGCTGAAGCGATCCGCCGCGTAGCCGAACCCGACTCGCCCGATCAGGCTCAGCCCAGCGATCAACCCGTAGGCGGTGGCCGCCATCTTCGCCGAGATGCCCTGGTCGGTCAGGATCGGCACCAGGTGGATGAAGAGCGCGCGGATCGCGAACATCGGCATCGAGAAGCCGAGCGCGATGAGCCAGAACGTCCGCGTGCGCAGCGCCTCGCGCAGGCTCACCCCGGGGGACCTCGCATCCGGCGCGGCTGCGTCGCCGGCGAGGAGCGTCTCCTCGGCTTCGGGCTCGGGCGTTCGCCCGTCGGGGAGCAGGCCCATGTCCTGGGGACGATGCCGCACGGCGACGAGCAGGACGGGAACCGCGACAACCAGCAGCGCCAGTCCGTAGATCCGGTATCCGGTGCGCCAACCCAGCGACTCCGCGATCACGCCCGCCGTGGGGGCCAGGATCATGGTTCCCAGGCTGGCCCCGATCAGCGTGATCCCCATCGCGAAGCCGCGGCGGGCGGTGAACCAGTGCGAGATGACCGAGCTCATCGGAATGAGCGACATCCCTCCGCCACCGATCGCGAGCAACGAGTAGAGGACGTAGGCCTGCCACATCGAGTCCAGGCCGCCGAGAAGCAGCAGGCTGCAACCGACGAGGCTCGCGCCCACCGGCAAGATCGCGCGTCCGCCCCACTGGTCGATCATCCGGCCCCAGAATGGCGCCGCCAGCCCTCCGATGAGCGCGTTCACCGCGAGGATCGTGGAGAGAGCCGTGCGGCTCCAGCCGAACTCCCCGCTGATCGGCTTGAAGAACACCGAGTGCGTGGCGCCGATCCCGGCCCCGAAGAACAGGGTCACCAGGAAGCTGGCGACGATCCACCAGCCATAGAAGATCCTTGGCTGCCGCTTCACCGGCGCAGCATGCCGGACGCCCGGCCGACCGAGCATGACCGGGGTCATACGACACCGCCCCGAGGGGCGGGTACGCTCGGGGCAGCCAGGAGGTCAGAGCGCGTGTCGGACAACCCCACCGAGAAGCTGATTCGGGACTTCCAGGACCGCATCACGCGCGGCGCCTACGAGGGCATCTACGCTCTGGACGAGGCGACGCGCGACGGTGTGATGCAGTGCCAGGCACACGCCTGCGTACGCGCCTTCACCGAGCTGTACCAGATCTCCGACGACCTGGACCTGGACGGGTTCCTCGAGAAGATGACGATGGGTGGCTCGAGCAGGATCCGCATCCAGCGCGAGGATCCGAACACGATCCTCTGGGAGGAGCTTCACGAGGGCGAGTGCATGTGCCCGTTCGTGACTCGCGAGGTGATCCCGCTGGAGCCTGGGCTGTGCAGCTGCGCCGTTCACTGGCTGCGAATGCTCGTCGAGCGCCACGTCGTGGGACCGGTGAAGGTGGAGCTACTCGACTCGGCCGCTCAGGGCAGCGAGAACTGCGTGTTCCGCATCGAGATCGAGGATCCCTCCCCGCCTCGACGCTAGAGCTCCGAGCTCGAGCCTCACTCCCCCGGCGGCGGCAGGTCGAGCAGGTCGGCCAGGATCCGCGTGGTGCCGTTGTTCACGTCGAGGTCCGCCTCCTCGGGCAGCAGGCCGAGCTCCTCGAGCAGCTGCACCACCCGCAGCCAGATGACCGAGAAGCGCATGGCACCGAACGCCTCGTAGTACTCGAGGTGCTGAACCTCGTGCCCCGACCATTCCTGGTAGCGCTCGACCGTCTCCTCGCGGCTCGGGAAGCCGGGAAGCCGCTCGACCTCGGCAGGCTCGCAGTGCCAGCGATCAAAGAAGAGCCACCAGGCGATGTCCTGGTCGGGGTTCCCGAGCGTCATCATCTCCCAGTCGAGCACGGCCACGCAGCGCTTGTCGCGGAAGATCATGTTCCCGAGGCGCGAGTCTCCCCAGCAGAAGGCCATCGGCTGCGGCTCGGGCGGCCGGTTCTTCTGTAGCCACTCCAGGCCCGCCTCGATGGTGGGGTAGCTCTTGCCCTGCGCCGCCCACTCGAAGTAGCCGCGGTAGAAGTCGAGCTGTCTACCGAGCGGCGTCGTCTCTCCCGACGGGTCGTCGAGGAAGTCGAAGCCCAGGGCTCTCCAGTCGAGCTTGTGGATGCTGGCGAGGACCTCGAGGCCGTTCCACCAGACCGCCGCGCGCTCGTCGGGCTCGAGCTCGGTCACCCAGCCGTCGACATGGTAGGAGGGGCTGTCGGCGGGAACGAGCCCGTCCACCTTGGCCATGATGAAGAAGGGCGTGCCGAGTACGCTCGCATCCTCCTCCTGCAAGTACACGCGCGGCACCGGAATGTCGGTTCCTTGGAGCCCCTGCAGGACGCGGAACTGCTGGCCGAGGTCGTAGGTCGGGAACAGCCGGAAGCCGCTCGGCTCGAGGCGGATGACGAGCTCTTCGCGCCGCTCCTGTGCTCCCTGCTTCCAGGCGAGATCGAACATGAGCGTGTCGCTCGAGAAGCCCGTGGCACCCGGACCGCTGAGCTCCGACACGCGCAGATCGCTCGCGCCCTCGAGCCGGGTGGAGAGCCAATCGATCAGACGCTTGCGCGTGAGCTCGAGATCGCGCTGGGGTACGGGCATGCCGGGTTCGCCTGCTCAGTCCCCGGCGCTTGCGCGACCGCCGCGCAGCCACCGCCAGAGGGCCGCAAACGGCCGGCTGAGCGCCCAGAGAAGCACTCGAGGACGCAGCGTGACGCCGAGCAGGTGGCCCAGCTCACCCTCGCCGATGATCGTCTCCGCCTCCCAGACGCCCATCTTTCCGATGATCACCATCGATTGATCCCGGATCTCGGTGCGTTCGAAGCTGAGCTCGAACTCCCCTGCCCCGCTGACCACCTTCACGACGGGCGACCTTGCCGCGACGCCGCGCCCGTCACTCGGAGTGCCACTGGCTCATGTGGTCGCGCTGGCTCTCGGTGTAGGCGCCCTTCTCGTAGAACTTGTCGTAGAACTCCAGGTCCAGATGGTGCGCCTGGACCCAGCAGTCCGGCGTAGTGATCGCGTCGACGTGCGACGGGAAGCGGCCGTAGGTGTCGTAGATGTAGTTGCAGATGTCCTTCACGCACTGCACCAGCTTGTCGCTGTAGCGCGGGACCCCGCGGACCACCTCGTGGTGCTGCTGGAAGGCGCTCGCGGGCTCGCGCTCTGGATCGTACAGGCCGCCCGCAGCGAACTTTCCGTCGACGACCGCGTCGACCGCAGCGTCCATGCTCGGGTAGTAGGGCGGGCAGTATGGCTCGATCACGCCGTCGAGCCCCACCGGGCTCGGCATACCCGCGGTCGAGCCGCCCGTGCCGGTGACGAAGCGGAAGCCCAGACCCTTGGCCAGCGGCGTGCCGCCCAGCAGCACCTGGCCGGCGGGGTGCGCGTGCACCCAGCCGCCGAGTCCCATCGCCTGGATCGCGAGCAGCAGGTTCTGGATCATGAAGCCCGACTCGATCTGCGACACGTTGCCGAAGTAGGTGAGCGGCGCCGCGTACAGCGGGTTCAGCAGCCCCTCGTCGATCCAGCGCTGGCAGCCGGCCGGCCGGTTCCCGTTCTCCGGGTCGATGACCGTCATGCCACCGTCGGGCCAGCCGCACATCAGCAGCAGCACGTTGATCAGCTCGAAGGTCGTGTCGGCGATCGGCAGGAAGATCGTGGAGCCGGGGACGTCCGAGGTCGGAATGTTGAACGGCAGCATCGTCGGGTAGGTGTGCGGGTAGTCGGGTCGGCCGTCGAACAGCTTGACTGCCCCCTTGCGGTGAAGCTCGAGCACCCGGCTGCGGTCGTCCACGGTCGCGTAGGTCTGCAGGCTCTCCGGCGGAACCTCGTGAAGCTTCATCACGTAGGTGCCCTCGTCGTTCCAGTAGAAGAGCTCCGTGTCGTGCGAGGCACAGGGGCTCGGCCAGGTGCGGCCGGCGAACTGGATCATGGTGTTGCCGCCCATGTCGCGGCCCTGCTCGTCGCAGAAGGGCAGATCGGCCAGGTTGAACCCGCTCACGCCGGTCGCCGCCTGCACCAGCAGCGCCTCCTCCAGCTCGTCGAGCGACAGCGGGGCCTGCTTCGACTGGTACTGGGTCGGGCCGCCCGGGATCTGGGCTCCGAACGCGATCCTGCGAGTGCGGCGCTTGAAGACCGCCTCCAGCAGCGGGTAGCTCCACGCGGCTTCGAAGCCCTTCGGGGGCTGCTTCGGGTCGGACGGTGCCATGTCGCTCTCCTCGCTCTGCTGCCAGCCGGGCTCTCGGAGCGACCGCCCGAGCGACCCTGGCCGTGCTGGGACCTCGCTCATTATAGGCACGGCCCGAGGCGCAACGGCGCTTATCTGAGCCCTCCCGGCTGCGCTGCCCGGAAGGCCTCTAGTATCGGTGCCCCGTCGGGAATAGACTGGGATCCGGATCGGGGCGGGCGAACGCAGAGGAGAGCCCGCGATGGCATTGGTCGATCTCGAATTCGGTCTGACCGAGGAGGAGCGCTCGGTCCGGGACACGGTCCACAAGTTCGCCGAGGAGGTGCTCCGCCCAGCGGGCCAGCAACTCGACAAGCTGCCCGATCCCGCGGACGTGATCGCGCCCGACTCGATCCTGTGGGACGTCTTCAAGAAGTATCGCGAGCTCGGCCTCGACGCGGTCTCGATCGCCACGCCGGAGAGCGACCTGACGCCGCTCCAGCAGGGGCGGCTGCGCTGCATCATCAGCGAGGAGATGGGCTGGGGCGATCCCGGGCTGGCCATCAGCATGGGCGTCTCGGGGTTCCCGCGCAATCTGGCGATGATCTCGGGCAAGCAGGAGCTCATGGAGCGCTTCGGCGGCCCCGAGATCATCGGCTGCTGGGCCGGCACCGAGCCGGACCACGGGAGCGACTACATCTACTACGGCAGCGACGTCAGCTCCCCGGAGTTCGGGCGGCCGAACTGCATCGCGCGCAAGGACGGCGACTCGTTCGTCATCACGGGGCAGAAGGCGGCCTGGGTCTCGAACGGGACGATCGCCAACGCCGCTGCGCTCTTCTGCGCCGTCGACATGGGCGACGGGCCGAAGACCAACTGCGGCTTCGTGGTCCCGCTCGACGAGAAGGGCGTCACCAAGGGCAAGCCGCTCGACAAGATCGGCCAGCGCGCACTCAACCAGGGCGAGATCTTCTTCGACGACCTGCGCGTTCCCGCGGAGTACCTGGTGGTGACGCCGGAGATGGCCGCGGCGGGCGACGACGCGGTGCTGACCCAGGCGAACGGCGGCATGAGCTCGCTCTTCACCGGGCTGGCGCAGGCGGCCCTGGACCTCGCCCTCAACTACGCGAAGGAGCGCGTCCAGGGGGGCGTGCCGATCATCCAGCACCAGAGCGTGAAGGCGCGGCTGTTCGAGATGTTCCGCAAGGTCGAGGCGGCCCGCTCGCTGAGCCGGCGAGTGGTCCTGTACAACGCGATCAGCGGAAACCCGCCCCAGCTACAGTACGCGATCGCCGCCAAGGTGACCGCGACCCAGACAGCGTTCGAGGTCGCGAGCGGCGCGCTCCAGATCTACGGGGGCAACGGGCTCAGCCGCGAGTACCCGATCGAGAAGATCCTGCGCGACGCGCGGGCGTCGATGATCGAGGACGGCTGCAACGAGGTGCTCAGCCTGGTGGGGGCGGAGCGCCTCTGAGCAGCGCTGACACGGGGCACGGCGGGCCCGCCGGGAGCCCGGGTTGCTTGACCCGGGCTCGAGTCCGGCGGGAACGCCGCGGCTCGGGAGCCGAGCCTACGAGCTTTCGTCGTCCGGCAGCGGGAACGAGGTGATCTGGACCTCCAGACCGAGCGCCTTGATCAGGTAGGCCATCTCGGCCGGCCGCCACGGCAGGGGCGCCTCCTCCTGGAGCATCTTGTCCCGGCGCATCTCGTCCTCGACGGCCGGATCGGGCCGGAACGGGGTTCCGTGCGTCCCCTCGTGGAAGAGGCTCTCGAAGGCCGCCTTGCGGGTCTGGCCGCCCGCCTCCCACGACTCCGCGGGATAGCCGACCGACTGCAGACACACCGGAACGGCCGTCTCGGGCAGGTTGAGAAGCTTGCCGATCTGCTCGATGCGCGGGCTGCTCATGCAGCAGGTCCCGAGCCCCTCGTCGTAGGCGATGAGCGTGGCCTGACAGATCGCCTGCCCCACGTCCATGAATGCCAGCGGTGAGACCGCCATCTCCTTCCACAGCGCCGTGAAGGCGGGGCGCAGTCCGCGGTCCACCATCGCCTTGGTCTCCTCGGGGTCGATGCCGATGCGGCGCTGGTCGGCGAGGTCCTTCAGGTTCCCGATCCACTTCTCGATCTCGTAGGCCGCGACCTCCTGATACCAGAGGATGAAGACCGGCGCGGTCTGCATCTGCTGGTATCCGAGCGGAGGCGTGATCGCCTGCATCAGCTCTTTCGACGCCTCCTCCTTCCAGATGACGATGGCGCTAGTGGCGTTGACGTTCCCTACGCAGGACGCCCGCCGCGCCGCCTCGAGCATTTTCTGGATCTTCTCCCGCTCGACGGGACGGTGCGGTAGATAGAAGCGGATCGTCCGCCGCCTGCCGAGGATCTCCTTCAGTTCCATGCGTCACTTACCTCCCGGGCCTCGGGCCCTTGCTCCGGCGGCGAGCCGCCGCACACTGACGTTTCTCTATGCCTTGTGAGCCTCGCGGTCCCAGGTGTCGGGGCCGACGCCGTCACGCTTCAGGTCGCTCTTCTGTACCCGGTGGGTTCCGGTCTTCGCGATCGAGTCCCGGACCTCCAGATATCGGGGGACCATGAACTTGGCCATGTTCTGCTCGCAGTGCCGGATCAGATCCTCGTAGCTGAGCTTCTGGCCCTCGTTGAGCACCACGATCGCCATCACCTCGTCCTCGCCCAGGTCGGACGGCACGCCGAAGACGGCGGACTCGAGGACGGCCGGGTGGTTGTTGATCTCGCGCTCGACCTCCCACGACGAGATGTTCTCGCCGCGCCGCCGCAGCGAGTCGGTCTTGCGGTCGACGAAGTACAGGTGGCCCCCCTCGTCGGCGTAGACGAGATCTCCGGTGTGGAGCCAGCCGTCGCGGATCTTGTCGCTGCTGGCCTCCTCGTTCTTGTAGTACTCGACGCGCCGCTGGTTGATGTCGTCCACCTCGAACCAGAGCTCACCCGGCTGTCCGACCGGCGCGTCCTTGCCGTCGTCGCCGACGATGCGGTAGGGGTTGGTCGGCTTGCCGATCGATCCCTTGGGCGACTGCCCGAGGTTGACGATCCCGTAGCCGCCGCCGTCGACTGCCCCGTAGCCCTCGATGATGCGCACCGCAAAGCGCTTCTCGAACTCCGCCCAGACCGAGGCCGGGCAGGCGGCGCTGAAGACGACGCGGACCGGGTTGTCGGCATCGTTCGGTCGCTCCGGCTGCTTCATGAGGATGGGGATCATCGCGCCGAGCGCGTTGAACGTCGTCACCCCGTAGCGTCGCGTCTCGTCCCAGAGACGGCTCGCCGAGAAGCGGCGCGAGACCACCAGCGGCAGGCCCACGGCGAGCGCGCGCACCGTCGACAGGAACAGCGCGTTCGCGTGGAAGAGCGGCAGGCAGGTGTAGATGATCTCGTCCGGCTGCAGCAGGCCGCCCATCAGGCGAATGCCCGCGACGCTCATGCCCTTGTAGCGGCTGACCACACCCTTGGGAGCGCCCGTCGTGCCGGAGGTGTACATGAGCCCGGAGAGCGCGTCGGGATCGATCTCGACCCCGGGATTCGTGTCGGGAGCGTCCATGACCTCGGCGAGCGTGCGCCAGCCGTCGGGGCGCACATAGCCGTCGGGCGTGTCCGTCTCATCGACGACGATCTCCCGCAGCCCGGAGAGCGAGCCGCGCACCGTCTGGATCACCTCGGCGTATTCGGGGTGGCAGCACAGCACCGCCGAGTCGGAGTGGTCGATGATGTGGCGCAGGCCCTCGCCCTTGAGCGACACGTTTACCGGAACCGCGTACGCGCCGAGCTTCTGCGTCGCGAAGTAGACGAACAGGAACTCGGGCGCATTCCGCATCATGATCGACACGCCGACCCCGGCCTGGACGCCGAGCCGCGCCAGGCCGTTCGCGGCGCGGTTCACTCCGCGGTTGAGGTCGGCGAAGCTGAGCGTCCGGTCCTCGAAGTACAGGAATGTCTTGTCGCCGAGCTTCTCGGCTTGCTCCTCGATGAGACCCGCGAGCGTGGTGGGGGATTCGTCCATCTGCAGTACCTCCGTCCGCCCTACGGGCGGGATGGGCCTTCCAGGATGTGGATCGCGACGGCCGCCTCGCCGGTGCCGATGAAGCCGCCGCCGTTCTCGGTGAGGCCGATGCGCGCACCCTCTACCTGGCGCTCGCCGGCGTCACCGCGCAGCTGGTGCACGATCTCGGCGATCTGCGCCAGCCCGGTCGCGCCGATGGGATGCCCGCGGCACTCGAGACCCCCGCTCGGGTTGATCGGCCGGGCGCCGCCGACCTTGGTCGCGCCGGACTGCGCGTAGGGCCCGCCCTCGCCCTCCTTGCAGAAGCCGAGGCTCTCCGACAGCGCCAGCTCGCCGAAGGCCGTGGCATCGTGAACCTCGGCCGTGTCGATGTCGTCCGGCCCGACGCCCGCGATCTTGTAGGCCCGCTGCGCCGTCTTGGCCGACTGGTCCCCGCCAGGGGTGAGGCGACCGGACGCAAGCACGGAGGCCCGCACCTTGACGGGCCGGGCGTTCGCGAGCCGCTTGAGGTAGTCGCCCGAGACCAGGATGGCGGCCGCCGCGCCGTCGCCCATGGGAGCACACATCGCGCGGGTGAGCGGGAAGGAGACCAGCCGGTCGTTCATGACCTCTTCCACGGTCATGGTCATCCGGTACTGCGCGACCGGGTTGAGGGAGCCGTGGTGGTGGTTCTTGGCTGCGATGATCGCGAGCTGCTCCTGCGTCGTTCCGTAGCGCTCCATGTGAACGCGGCTCGCCGTGGAGTAGATGTCCATGAACGGACTCCGCGCGCCGCCGCCCTCGCCCTTCTTGATCTTGCCGCTCTTCTCGAGCTCCTTGCGCTTTTCCTCGGCCTCGGCCTGCATGCGCGCGATCAGCTTGGTGGTCACCTCGACGTCGGTGCCGGAGAGGAAGCCCTCAAAGCTCTTGCGCTTGGTCTCGGCATTGGCGTCGCGCGGCACGGACATCTTCTCGACGCCGACCGCGAGCGCGACGTCGTAGGCACCCGCCGCGATTCCCAGGTACGCACCGTGAAAGGCGGACGACCCTCCTGCGCAGGCGTTCTCGACGTTCATGATCGGGATCTCCCCGATCCCGCAGGCCGACAGCGCGACCTGGCCGCGGATGCAGTGCTGGCCGGTGGCCATGCCCCAGCCGGCGTTGCCCATCCAGGCGGCCTCGATCTCGTCCTGCGCCACCGGGCTCGCGTCGAACAGGTTCTTCATCAGCATCACCGTGAGGTCCTTGATGCCCTTGTCCGGGTACTTTCCGAACGGGATCAAGCCGACCTCGGCCACGTATACGTCTGGCATGCTCGCTCTCCTCTGCATTCCCCCGGAGCCGCTCGGCCGAGCCGGGAGCGATCCCCGCACGCAGGTCACCAGCCGCTCCGGTGGGGCAGCACCTCGGGCGCATCGTATCACGCCGCGCCGTCGATGGAGGAGCAGACGGGCGGCGCGGTGATAATATCCGGGGCGTGAGCGCGACCCAGGCGAAGCCCCGGACCTACGCCGAGGTGGCCAAGCTCGCGGCCCCCGCGCTGCTCGTCACGTTGCTGGCGTTCGGCCTGGCCTACTACTTCGTCGGGCCCGCTCCTCCCGATCGCATCGCGATCGCCACCGGCGAGCGCGACGGAGCGTACTACCACTTTGCGGAGCGCTACCGGGAGGTGCTCGCCGGGTTCGGCGTCGATCTCGAGGTGCGCCCCACGGCGGGCTCTGCGGAGAACGTACGGCTCCTCGCGGGCGGAGAGGTCGACGTAGCGTTCGTCCAGGGCGGCGTGGCCTCGGACGCCGGCGACGTGGGGCTGCTGACGCTGGGCAGCCTGTTCTACGAACCCCTGTGGGTCTTCAGCGGCGGAGGCGGCGAGCTCAGCCGGCTCTCGGAGCTCCGAGGCATGCAGATCGCGCCGGGGCCTTTGGGAAGCGGGACTCGGGCCGTCGCGCTCCGCCTGCTCGAGGACAACGGCGTCCTCGACAGCGCGTCGCTGGCCGACCTTCCCGGCCGCGAAGCCGCCGACGCGCTGGAAGCGGGTCGGGTCGACGCCCTGTTCCTGATCGCCTCCCCGCGCTCCCCGCTGATCCGCGACCTGGTGACCGCCGAGTCGGCTTCGCTGATGAGCTTCGAGCGGGCCGACGCCTACACGCGCACGCACCGCTTTCTCTCCCGCCTCACGCTTCCCGAGGGTGTGATCGACCTCTCGGCCAACATCCCGCCGCGTGAGATCGTGCTGGTGTCGCCGACCGCCAACCTGGTGGTGGGGCCGGACTTCCACCCGGCGCTCGTCGACCTGCTGCTGCAGGCGGCGGCGCAGGTGCACGGCGCGGGCGGTCTCTTCGAGCAGCCCGGCGAGTTCCCGTCCCCCAGCTATCTCGCGTTCCCCCTCTCCCCCGAGGCGCGCCGGCACTACAAGCACGGCCCCCCGTTCCTGCAGCGCTTCCTGCCGTTCTGGGCCGCCACGCTGGTGGACCGGCTCAAGGTGATGCTGATTCCGCTCTTCGCGCTGCTGATTCCGCTGTTCCGCGTGATGCCGCCGGTCTACCGCTGGCGGGTGCGCTCGCGCATCTACCGCTGGTACAAGGAGCTGCGAGCGGTGGATCCGGGTGGGGAGCTGGAGGGATCGGGCATGGAACTGGACGAGGCGCTGGCCGAGGCGACTCGCATCGAGAGCGAGGTGTCCGGAGTCCCGGCTCCGCCCTCGTACGCGCGAGAGCTCTACGACCTGCGCGTCCACATCGACCTGGTGCGGACCAAGCTGCAGGAGCGGCAGGCATCCGAGGGGCGGGAGTAGTCATCGATGAGCGGGAGGAGGAGCACCTCGGTACGGAATCTCTCGTGGACCCTGGTATTCCTCCTCTCCGCCTGCGGCACCGGCCTCTACTACTCGACCATGGAGCGCTTCGGGCAGGACAAGCGCGACATCCTGGTGAGCCGGGTGCAATCGGGGCAGGAGGAGCAGCGCGCGGCGGAAGAGCAGTTTCTCACGACGTACGAGCTCCTCAAGCAGCTGACGTCGTTCGATGGCGGAGATCTGGAGGAGCTCTACGAGCGCCTGAGCCGCGAGTTCAACGACAGCGAGGATCGCGCCGAGGACGTGCGCTCGCGGATCCGCTCCATCGAGCAGGTCGCCGGAGACCTGTTCGACGAGTGGACGCACGAGATCACGCTGATCTCGAACCCCGAGCTCCGCAGGCAGAGCCAGGCGCGCTTGCGCGAAACCCGCGCGCGCTACGACGAGCTGATCGGAGCGATGAAGCGCGCCGAGACCCGCATGGAACCCGTGCTCACGGCCTTTCGGGACCAGGTCCTGTTCCTGAAGCACAATCTCAACGCGCGTGCGCTGACCTCGCTGGAGGGTTCGGCAGCCGACATCGAGGCGGACATCGACCGCCTGATCCGCGACATGCGCGAGTCGATTCGCGAGTCGGAGGTCTTCCTGGCCTCGATGAACGGATAGAATGAGGGCAGCTCGGGAGAGGAGAATATGAGCAACCAACAGCATTCGGATGAGTCGGGCGCGTCGGCGCGACAGCGGATTTCGGGGGCCGCTCGGCGGCTGTGGGGGCGCACCGTACGCGCCGCCGAGACCGCGCGCGGACAGGTCTCGGTGGGGGTGGATCTGGCGCAGCTGAAGCGTCAGCAGCTGGCGCAGCAGAGCCAGATCGGCAAGCTCCA
>CAZLBF010000035.1:0-8450 GCA_964557495.1 uncultured Myxococcales bacterium
GGCACGCCCCAAGATCGTTGCCGCCGTCGCGGAGCAGAACGCGCTGAACCGGCCGCTCGAGGAGGTCCAGCAGATCGACGCCGACTGGCGGAGCCAGAAGGACCTGACGCCGCTCAGAGAGGCGCTCGAGTCGAACCCCGCGGGCCAGCTTCTGAAGGGCTTCGTGACGCGCGCCGCGAAGATGTATTCCGAGGCGCTGCTGATGGACAACCAGGGAGCCCTGGTCGCCGCCCATCCGCCGCCGAGCGACTACTGGCAGGGCGACGAAGAGAAGTTTCAGGCGCCGTGGAAGTCGGGGAAGCTCCACGTGGGACGCATCCGCTTCGACGAGAGCACGCAGGTCTACGCGTCGCCGGTCAGCGTCCTGGTGTTCGACGACGACGGCACCCAGATCGGAGTTCTCGTGATGGGCGTCCGCCTGAGCAAGGGAAGTCCCTCCGCCGACTGACGTTCACGCCGGACGCGCGGGCCCGCTTTGGCTCCGCGAGCCGCCCAGACACCGGCTGCGCGGTCGTTCGGTTAGTGCAGTAGCACTGAATCGTGTCACCCGAGCTTCGTCGCAGTGGGCGGAACGAACTGTGACGAGCGTCATAGCAGCAGCCGCCTAGACGTCCGAAACTACTCACTTCAAGTCACTTGTAACGCCCGAGCCTTGCTTCACCTGTGAAGTGAGTCGCGCGACGAGTAACGTCCACTGTGACGGTGGTCACGCTACGCGCCGTGCGGGCTGGTCGAGCAGCCAGGCTGAAGGAGATGGAAGATGCGAGACGAGGCGAACCGCCACCCGGGGTGTAAGGCGATGATTCAGAAGCTGGGCGCGTGCTCGAGGCCCGGTGGCTGGCTTCCGGCTGCGGCAGCTCTACTCATGGTCTGCGTCTTCGCCGTACCCACGGCCTACGCCTACGACCAATACTCAATCGACCGGAACAGCGGGAACTGTGCGGATTGCCACGGCAACTTTCGCGACGGTCCGTACATATCCAACGTCGACGGAATCAGCTGGGGAGACGATCTCCACGACGTCCATCGACGGACCATGCTGGCGAGCGACTGCGACGCGTGCCACGGCGGCTCGCGCTTCCCGGTGATCCTCGACTCCTCGGTTGGCGGAACCGGCCTGGCCCCCATCGGCTGCGTCGGCTGCCACGGGCGCGACGCCGACATGGGCAACGACAGCGAGTCCCAGGGGCGAGGAGCCGGCCTGCGACAGCACCACACCCTGGCCGGCGTTTCCGACTGCGCGGATTGCCATAGCGACGCCCTACCGGGCAACTACACGCCGGTCGGAGAGAATGTTCTTCCCTCCTACTACTTCACGCCGGATTCCGCCCACGCGCTCAAGCCTACCGACTCCTGCAATCCGGCGGGCGAAGAGGACTACGCGGGGAACCTGGATGGCCTCGACAATGACGGTGACGACGCGTGGGACGCCGCCGATCCCGACTGCCAGCAGGTGGTCTGCGGGGATGGCGTCGTGGGCGCGGGGGAGCAGTGCGACGACGGCAACACGCTGGACGGGGACTGCTGCAGCTCCAGCTGCGGCTTCGATCCCGACGGTGGCTCGTGCACGGACGGGCAGTTCTGCAACGGCGAGGAGACCTGCGATGGTGCGGGATCCTGCCAGGCCGGCCTGCCGGTCGACTGCTCGGACGGCGTTGGCTGCACTGACGACGTCTGTGACGAGGCCGCCGACACCTGCGTGAGGGCGCCGAACGATGCCAACTGCGCCGACGACGCGCAGTTCTGCAATGGCTCGGAGTTCTGCGATGCCTTGAGCGACTGCCAGTCGATCGGCGATCCCTGCCCGCTGGGGACGGTCTGCTCCGAGGTCTCGGATACCTGTGATGCGGTGGCCGCCTGCGGCAACGGAATCCCGGAGAGTGGCGAGGAGTGCGACGACGGCAACACGCTGGACGGGGACTGCTGCAGCTCGCAGTGCCTCTTCGAGCCGGGCGGTAGCGTCTGCGCGGACGGGCTGTTCTGCAACGGGGATGAGACCTGCGATGGTGCGGGAACCTGCGATGCGGGCGCGCCGGTGGACTGTGGCGACGGCACGGCCTGCACCGTCGACTCGTGCGACGAAGCGGCCGACAGCTGCACGAACGCGCCGGACGATGCGTTCTGCGACGATCAGCTCTTCTGCAACGGTACCGAGGTCTGCGATCTGGCAAACGACTGCCAGCCCGGAAGCCCGGTGGACTGCTCGGACGGCGTCGGTTGCACCGATGACGTCTGTGACGAGGCCGCCGACGAGTGCCTGAGCGCGCCGAACGACGCCAACTGCGCCGATGACGCGCTGTTCTGCGACGGCTCGGAGTTCTGCGATGCGTTGAACGACTGCCAGTCGACGGGTGATCCCTGCCCGGTGGGGACGGTCTGCTCCGAGGTTCCGGATACCTGTGATGCGGTGCTCGGCTGCGGTAATGGCATCCAGGAGCCTGGCGAGGAGTGCGACGACGGCAACACGCTGGACGGTGATTGCTGCAGCTCCCAGTGCTTCTTCGAGCCGGCAGAGAGCTTCTGTACGGACGGGCAGTTCTGCAACGGTGAGGAGACCTGCGATGGAGCAGGAACCTGCGATGCGGGCGCGCCGGTGGACTGCGGAGACGGCATCACTTGCACCGTCGACTCGTGCGACGAGATGGCCGACAGCTGCGTCAGCACCGCCAACGACAACCTGTGCCTGGACGACGGGCTCTTCTGCACGGGTGTCGAGATGTGCGACCTGCTCGGGGGCTGCGTGAGCACGGGCGACCCCTGCGCTCCGGGAACGACCTGCAACGAGGACGCGAACACCTGTGAGGGCGAGGCGGGCAAGGTGGTGATCTGCCACATCAAGCCGGGCAAGAATGGCAAGCCCGACAAGGAGAAGACGAAGCGCGTGCGCGCTCGGAATCTGGGTGCGCACCTGGCGCACGGGGACTCGCTCGGCCCGTGCGACGGTGACGCGGGCAAGGTAGTGATCTGCCATATCAAGCCGCAAAGGAATGGCAAGCCCGACAAGGAGAAGACGAAGCGGGTGCGCGCGAGACGAGTACCCGCGCACCTCGCGCACGGGGACTTCATCGGCCCGTGCGAAGATCGCGATGATGATGACGACGACGAAGAAGAGGACGAGGACGACGGGGACTGATGCGGTGACGCTGGCCGGCTGACTCGGGCGCGCTCTACTCCGGGGCGGGGGTCCCGAGTCGACCCGCCAGCAGGTTCCCGAGCGGGGCGGTGATCTCCAGGCGCTCGAAGAGCAGCTTCAGGATCGCGACGAGGGGCACCGCGAGCAGCATCCCGACGAGTCCCCAGATCATTCCCCAGAAGATCAACGCGATGAGAATCGTGACGGGGTGCAGGTCGAGCGACTCGCCCATCACGCGCGGGTCGATGAAGTTCCCGATCACCACCTGGACCAGCGCGGGCAGGGCGATCGCGAGCACGGCGGTCGTGGCCGTGACGTCGGGGCTGAAGAGGATCACGGGCAGCGGCAGGAGCGTCGCGACGAGCGACCCGAGGCTCGGGATGAAGTTGAGGATGAACGCGAAGAACCCGAAGACCAAGGCCAGGTCGATTCCGAGCACGCCCAGGATGCTTCCCACGGCGATCCCGGTCGCCCCGGACATGATCGTCTTGGTCACGATGTAGCGCTGAATCTTGACCCCGACCTCCTCCCAGACTCCGCCGATCGAGCGCTCGACCTTCTGGCCTCCGATCAGCAGGAAGAACAGGAAGACGAGGACCAGGAAGCCCTTCGAGACCAGATTGAGCAGCGTGCTCATCACGTAGACCAGCATCCCGCCGACGGTCTTGGTCGGGATCGTCGACAGCGGGTTGGCGAAGCTCTCGGGCTCGATCCCGTACTCCTCGAGCGGCAACGCGGACGAGGCGCGCTCCACGAGCAGCGTGAACTGCTCCTGGTAGCTGTCGGCGTTCGCGGCGAGCTGGCTCAGCGAGGTCGAGATCAGCGTCGCGACCAGGTTCAGGATCACGAAGCCCAGCAGCAGCGTGGCCACCACCGCCAGCGAGCGCGGCACCTTGAGGTAGCGCATCAAGATCTGGATGAAGGGCGCCACGCCGAACGCCAGGAACACGGCCAGCACGAACGGAATCATGATGGGCGCCAGCCAGTAGAGCGCCGTGGCGGTCGCGATCGTCGTCAGGATGAGGAGACAGACGGTCTGGATCCGGCTCTCGAGCTGTGTCGGGTTCATGGAGGGTTCCTCCTTGGCGGGAGTCTACGCTGGGGGCACGAGATTCCGCAGCTCCGAGAAGGCCAGGTAGACGACCACGGCGAATGCGGAGACCGAGAGGGCGCCGAGGGCGACCGCGAACGGCGCTCCCAGGAACTCCGCGATCGAAGCTGCCGCGAAGCCGCCGGCAGAGGTCAGGAACCAGGTCAGGCCCCACACCCCCATGACGCGGCCGCGCAGCGCGTCGGGAACCAGCAGCTGCAACGTCGTCATGCCCAGGTTCAGGTAGACGGACGAGAAGAAGGCCCCCACGAAGAGCAGCCCCATCGAGAGCGTGAGCGATCGGCTCCCGGCAAAAGCCGCGATGCAGAGCCCGAACAGCACGGCGGCGCCGACCATCACCCCGCCCGTGTGCCGCTGGATCCGGAGGCGCACGATCGAGAGCGTTCCCAGCAGCGCGCCGACGCCGGCGGCCGCCTCCATGTACCCGAAGCCCTGCACGCCGGCGTGCAGGATCTCGTCGGAGAAAATCGGCAGCAGCACCACGTACGAGTGGCCAAAGATCGAGGAGAGGAACGAGAGCCCGATCGTCGCCAGGAAGATCCTGTTGGCGAACACGTAGCGGACACCCGCGAATACGCCGCCGCTGTCTTGATCCCCCTCGTCCGTCCGGAGCGGCTCCAGCGCGATCGTGGCGACCATCACCGCCGAGATCAGGTAGCCCACGCCAGTGACGACGAAGGCCTGCCCGATGCCGACGGCCGCGATCAGCAGGCCGGCCGCGGCCGGTCCGATGACGCGCATGCCGTTCCAGATCGAGGAGGTGAGTGCGACGGCGCTCGCCATGGCCCTGCGATCGATCAGGCGCGGGAGAATCGCGCTCTGCGCGGGACTGGTGACGGCCGCGAGTGCGCCCGTCGCGGCCGCCCACACGAGCACCATCCAGACCTCGACGAGGCCGCTCACGGTGAGTGCGGCCAGAGCCAGGTGGGTGACTCCGGTGAGCGCCCGCCCGGCCACGAGCAGGCGCTGCGTGTCGACCCGGTCGGCCAGCGCCCCCGCCGGGACCGTCAGCAGAATCGTGATGACGGCCGAGATGATCCCGGGTACGCCGAGCCAGAAGGGGGAATCGGTCAGCTGGTGGACGAGCCAGCCGGCGCCGATGAAACGGAACTGGATGGCGAAGATGAACACCAGGCTGGCGAACCAGAAGCGGCGGTAGCTCGGGTAGGAGAGCGCGCCACGGCTCGGCAGCTCTGCTGCCCTCGCGGCGGCCCGATCGATCGGGTCGATCCGGGTCACGGGCCTATCGTGCCAGAGAACATCCGGCCCGGTGTGCCGCCCGGGGACTCGCGCCCGGCCGTCGGGATATGCTCGGATGGCGAGCGGCGATCGTCTCGCCGCGGGGAGGTGCGATGCAGGGATTCAGTCTCGAGGAGCGAATTCTCCGCCTCGAGGACATCGAGGCGATCAAGCAGCTCAAGGCGACCTACTGCTTCTGCGTGGACGACGGCGAGATCGACGCGCTGATGGAGCGCTTCACCGACGACGCCGTTTGGGACGGCGGACCGATGGGTCGCTTCGAGGGCCGCGAGGCGATCCGCGCCTTCCTCCGGGCGCTTCCGGAGCAGCTGAGCTTCGCGCTCCACTGGGTGATGAATCCCCACATCTCCGTCGACGGGGACGTGGCGACGGGCCGCTGGTACCTGGTCGAGCCCTGCACGACGGCCGGGAGCGGGCGCGCGATCTGGGGGGCCGGCCGCTACGAGGAGCGCTACGTCCGGCGAGACGGGGAGTGGAAGTTCCAGAAGGTGAAGCTGACGCCGATTTTCTGGACGCCCTACGACGAGGGCTGGGGCAAGCGCCGCTCGGTCCTGGAAACCATCTGACGCGGTCTGCGCCGGTCGCTACGACTCCCAGCTGTTCGTGAGCAAGACCATGTCCCGGCCCGTGGCGAACGGCTCGCTGCAGTGGGGGGCGAGCGCGTCGAAGAATGCGTGGGGATCGATCACCGCTTCGGGGGCCACCACGCCGCGGCAGTCGAGCTGTCCCTTGGCGAAGAGTGCCAGGACGACGGCGAGCGGTACTCCGGTCGCGCCCCCCATGCCGCCCGCGGGCATCCCGAGCACGGTCGCCGCCGCTCGCGCCGCCTCGCCGCCTCGTCTTCCGCTCGCCACCGCGAAGAGGGGCGGGAGGCGCGGCTCCGCGCTCTCCGCCGCAGCGCGTGCGCCGGTGGCTCGCTCCCGGCGATTCGGGTCTACCAGGAGCGCCGCCCCCGCCTCGGTCGACAGCCGTCCCGCGTCGATCTCCCCGGCGATCGAGCGCACGGTCTCGACGATCCAGCGCGGGCCGACCATGACGTTGTAGCTGTTGCGAACCTCGGGCCGGAAGTTCGCGAGCGTGACCGGCTCGGGATGTCCGACGGTCCAGGCCGTCCCGGCACCGATCCCGGGGTAGTCGATCCGGACCTCCTCGAGCGGCGGAACGTCCACGAACGCGCCGTCGCGGCAGATGCGAATGGTCCCCGAGCACTGGTGCAGCCAGTGGACGAGTGCGGCGCTCGGCCCGCCCGGAGCGGCCTCCACGCTCTCGACCTCGGCGCCGTTCTCGCGGCCGAAGCCCCAGCCGGTGACCAGGTCCTCGACGGAGTCGAGCTGGTTCATCGCGAGCACCGCGAGCAGGTTCGAGACCCCGGGACTCGCGCCCATGCCCACGATGGCGGTGATCCTGGCCTCGCGAGCGGGGCGGTCGAGCTCCAGCATCTCGAGGGTGGGCTCCCAGTCGTCGTTGATGTCGAGGTAGTGGCAACGGGCGCCGATCGCGGCGCGCAGAACCGGCACGCCGAAGCGATAGAAGGGCCCCACGCAGTTCAGGGCCACGTCGGCGTCCGAGAGCAGCCGGCGGAGAGCGTCCGCGTCGGAGACGTCGAGCGCGGCCGCCTTCGTCTTCGGGCCGCTCGCGTCCGCGAAGCGCTCGGCGGCTTCGGCGTCGACATCGGCCACGACGACCTCGTCGACGAAGTCGTACTCCACTGCGGTCCGAACCGCGTACCGGCCCATGCCGCCACAGCCACCCAGCGCGACTACTCGCACGCGCGTACTCCTGCGGAAGCCGAAGGGAGGCGAGTATACTATGCGGGGTCGAGGTCAGAGGCGGTCGACCGAACGATCCGGGCTCGATCCCGGGGTCGACGCGCCGGGAGGGGGGCATGACTCGAGATCGTCCCGCGCGTCCGCAGCCCGCGCAGTCCGGGGCGCCGGCTGAGCTCCGCGAGCGCAACGAGCGTCTCGAGGTCCTCTACACGACGATTCGCGACCTCACCTCGACGCTCGCCGTCCACGAGGTCATCGAGCGCCTGCTCGATCGGATCCTGCTCTACCTCGAAGCCGAGATCGGCTCGATCCTGCTGGTGGACAGCGAGGGGCAGCTTCAGATCGTCCACTCCCGCGGCCTCCCGGGCGACGTCGTGTCCGAGACCCGCATCGGCTCCAGCCAGGGGATCTCCGGGCACGTGCTGTCGACCGGGAGCTCGCTGCTCGTCGCCGACGTCGAGACCGACGAGCGCTTTCGCCGGCGCAACCACGAGCGCTACTTCACGCACTCCTTCATCAGCGCGCCACTCGTGATCGAGGGCGAGGTGCGCGGCGTGATCAACGTGAACAACAAGTCGAACCACGAGGCCTTTGGCGACTCCGACCTGAAGCTGCTCGAGGCGATCGCCGGCCACGCGGCGGTGGCCCTGGGCAACGCGCGTCGCTTCGAGGAGATGATCGAGCGAGCGCGGCAGGATCCGCTCACCGGGATCGCGAACCACGGACACTTCTGGTCGTGCCTCGATCTCGAGATCGAGCGCAGTCGCCGCCACGAGCGGCCGCTCGCCGTCGTGTTGATCGACATCGATCACTTCAAGGCCTACAACGACTGCCACGGGCACCTCGAGGGGGACAAGGCGCTCGTTGCGGTCGCGCTGATCATCACCGGATGCTCGCGCGTGAACGACATCGTCGCGCGCTACGGGGGCGAGGAGTTCGCGGCCATCCTGCCCGAGACGCCGCACGAGGGGGCGGTCGCGTTCGCCGAGAAGGTCCGGGAGACGATCGAAGCCTCGGACTTCAGCTTCGGAGAGGGCCCCGGGATCACCCTGAGTGCGGGCGTCGCGAGCTTTGGCGAAGACGGAGCCTCGCCCGCCGAGCTGGTTCGCGCCGCCGATCGCGAGCTGTACCGGGCCAAGGAGCTGGGGCGGAACCGCGTCTGCTCGACCTCGCGGTC
>CAZLBF010000036.1:0-3142 GCA_964557495.1 uncultured Myxococcales bacterium
CCGGCCCGCGCTGGCGACCGAGACCGACTGTTCGATGACCGCTTTGCCGCGCCTCGAGGCCGACCGCGCGCCGCCGGCTCACGGGGTGAGGGCGCGAATCTCCTCTCCTCGCTCGCCCGGAGATCGGCCGCTTGAACCACCGCGGACCCGCGGTAGAAGGTGAATGCGGATACCCCCATCCGCTCCCGGCGGACGGGAATCAGGAACTGCAGCCGATTGGCTTCCTGGTCGGTGATCAAACGGATCGGATCGCGCGAGACGCTCTGGCCGAGTCCCGCATGGCTCTCCAGCGGGACGTGCTCTCTCAGTGAGCGGCCCCACTCGAACCGTTCCGCGGCGGTGCTTCCAACGTTCGATGGTTTCATACGCAACCTCCTCAGAGCGCCGATTCGTGCATTCGGCCAGGCTAACGAAAGCAAATCATCCGCGCGAATCGACGAGATGCGTTCCTCCGAGACCGAAGGCGCCGAAGCTCGCGAGGTAGAAGCTGCTCAAGCGGACGTGCCGACGGCGTGCAGCGAAGGTGCCGCCACGTCGCCCGAGCGGTGCAGCACGGCGGGCGGCTGGATCCCCGCCTCGCGGAAGCCGTCGAGCACGCGAAGGGTGACGTCCGTCTCGAAGGCCTTCTCGTACTGGGTGTCCAGCACGTATGCTTTCAGGCGGACGCGGAGCGCGACATAGCTTCCCTCGACGACCTGGGTGACCCGCACCGCGACGGGCTTGGGCAGATGGATGTAGCGACTCGTCACCCCCGCCTCGCGCACGATCGCCCGCGCCCGATTGACGTCCTGGTCGACGCCGATCAGGAAGTCCAACGCGACCTGCATGTCGAGCTCACCGTAGTTCCCACATACCGTCACCTCGGTCAGCAGCATGTTGTTCGGAATCGTGACGATGCTGTCGCCGAGGGTGCGGAGCTTCACCGAGCGCAGTCCGATGTCGATGACGTCGCCGTACTCGCCAGCGAACTGGATGCGATCGCCGACCTGGAACGGTCGGTCGAACATGATCATCAGCCCCGCGACGACGGACGAGACCAAGTCCTTGGTCGCGAAGCCGATGGCCACGGCCGCCGTGCCGCCCAGGATCGCCAGCACCTCCCGGCTGATCCTGAATGAGAGAAGGATCGTGATCAGTATGGTGGCAACATAGACGGCGAAGCGCAGGAAGGTGTTGATCTTCTGGAATAGCAGCCGACGTTCCGCAAACGCGACCCCGAGCCTGTCCACGAGCTGGGTCAGGAAGCGCAGCACCAACCAGGCGCCCGCAATGACCAGGACGGAGGCAGCGAGCCCGGTCCAGCGGACCATCGTCGCGAGGGTCGTCACGGCGTCGGCCGTTTCGGGCTCGATGCCTGCCTGGGCGAGGGCGAAGCCCGGCGCGGCGATGGCCGCGAGGCCGGCGATCACGGCGAGCAGTCGTTTCGGTTTGCGCATGGCGTTCTCTCCTTTGACCTCAGCGTGGTAGCAGGTTCTTTCGCTCGAGCAACCTCGTCACGGTCGGGTACCAGTCCCACGACAGCCGCAGGCCGCCATCGACCTCCTCCAGCCATTCGTTCTGGAGACAGAAGCGGGCGCTCGCGAGCGCCCGGTCGGCGCTGACGCGCAGGCTTCTCGCGATGTCCTCGACGCTGGCGACGTCGCATTGCAAAACGACGCGCAGGACGAGCAGGGTGCCGACGGTGGCGTCGCGCAGAGAAGCGGAGAAGGGGGTCTGGGGAAGGTCCACGACCATGCGCCGGCCCCTCGCGCTGCGCAGCGAGTGGGCGAAGAGGCGAATGGCAACCTCGGGGTTGCCGTCCGCCGTCTCCCACAGGATGCGTGCGTACCCGAGCCGATTGCGCTCCTCGATGCTCTCGTGCTCGCCGGTGTCGAGCTGCACGGGGAGGACGAAGTCCGTGTAGTCGGGTTCGATGCCCGCACCCGCGCTCCGACTCTCGACGAGCTCGCAGAGCTGCCCCTCGTCCCATGGCGGCAGCGTGTGCACTTCCTGGAAGAGGGCTCTCTCGCCGCGGCCGAGCAGGATGTATCTCCACGCGCTGTGATCCATCATGAGCGTCCAGCTCACCGTCTCCTCGAGCCGCGCGTCGAGCGCGATGAGTCGATCCAGCCCTTTCTGTCCTCCCATGAAGGGGCGCGCCAGCCGATGGGCGTTGTCGACCCCGAGAATCCGGCTCCCCCCCCTTTCGATGGCCTCGGGCAGCCGCTCACCCAGATCGTCCGTATGGACCAGACCGAACTCCGTCGCGAGGGCGGCTTCGAACGCATCGTAGCCACCGGGCGGGCAGTCCACGATTCTCATCGCGTCGCCGAAGGGCTCTGCCAGCCGCTCGAGAAACGTGGTCTTGCCGCCGCCGCGCTCGGCCACGACGGCGGTTCCACCACCCCGGCCGGTGCTCAGGAACTGCGAGAGAGCGTCGAGCTGCTCGCGAGCCACCGACTCGATCAGCGGGCCGCGCCCCTCGAGCAGCGCCTCTGCCCTCGGGGCGGGAGCGGCCTGCTCGATCTCCTCGCCACTCGCCTCGACCTCGCTCTCCATCTGGCGCCGCACCATGAGCGCGAGGGTGCGCCGGCCGGTCTCGTGGCGCGAGAGCAGGCGGACGATCCACCTGAACACGCTCCCCCACGCGAGGTAGCCCGCACCCAGCACGACGGCCGGGTAGCTCCACGGGCCCGCCCTCAGGGATGCGAGCCGTCGCGCCAGCTCCGACTGGTCGGACTGGGCCTGGAGGCGCTCGGAGATCTCCGCCTTCCACCAGTGGATCAGCACCAGGACGAGCGGCACCGAGAGCAGAGAGCTGATTCGCACCCCCCAGGCGTAGATCGACCCGTGCCCAACGTAGCGCCCGATCAGATCGAGGCCGAGCCCCACCACGACCAGCCAGGCCGCCAGCAGCCTCAGGGAGCGAAGACGGAGCTCGCGCGTGTCCCCGCGCAGGCCGCCGACGCCGCGCGTCGCCAGGGCGTCGATGAGCTGCACCGCGAGAAGCGCGACGAGAACCCAGAGGAGGGTCGCGTACACGAGCCCGAACAGCTCCTCGAAACCGCGCGGCATCAGCAACCGGGACAGCACGAAGACCAGGATGAGCCACGCAAGCGGCCCGTTGACGCGGTCCAGGTACCAGAGCGAGCGCGCGAGCAGG
>CAZLBF010000037.1:0-7058 GCA_964557495.1 uncultured Myxococcales bacterium
CTCCCCTCTCGCGGACCCCGGCTTCGACCTAGAGCCGCTCGGCTGGCACGGTCGTCACGAAGGGTCCCGCTTCGATGTCCCTGCGCAGCTCGAGCAGACTCATCCCCAGCCCGTATCCGAAGATCTTCGCATCGGGAGCGATCTTGAGGAACACGGCTCGCTCGGGGTCGCTCGCACCCTGCTCGAGTGTCACGCGGAGCACCTGGTTGCGCTGGAAGGCGGCCCGCGCGTCCGGATCGTCGCCGGGCAGGACTTCTGCGCGCCCCTGGAACTGGATGCACGAGGCGGGCACGAAGCGGAGCACGTGGTGGGGAAACGTGATCACGAACGAGACATTCGGATTCGCCCGGATGTTCCGGGTCTTCTTTAAGCCCGCCTCGGTCAAGACGTACAGCGCCAGAGGGACCTCGGGCGCCGAGACCCCGTAGACGATCGCCGTGGTGTGGGACCGACCGTCCGGCGTCACGGTGCCGATGATCCCGAAGTGCTTCTTGCGAAGCTCTCCCTCCACGTAGTCGAAGGGCAGAACTCGTGCGCTCATGCGACGCTGCCTCCGCACGGATCCGGCGGCCAAGTCGATCGTGCCACGGCGGGCGCGCGGGACGCAAGCAGCGGCGGCGCATCGCCCGGAGGAGTGGAAGGACCGACGCGCATGACCGCGGTCATATCCACCCGGACTTCCCGGCGGTACGGTCCCCGGGTGATCCGCGCGGGTGCAGGGCGTCGAGCATCGCTGAGCATCGCAGGGGCTTCGGGCGTCTTGGCGCTGATCGCTGTGGGAGCGCTGATTGCACTCGTCGCCGCCGCAGCTGACCCCACGGCCGGCTGCAATGCCCGGAGGGGCCGGAACGTGTTCATGAAGTGCCAGCCCTGCCACTCCGCCAAGGCCGGCGGGCCGCACGTCGTCGGCCCGAGCCTGTACGGGGTCATCGGGCGAAAGGCCGGAACCGCTCCCGGCTACAAGTACTCGGGCGTGTTTCGCCAGGTCAACTTCACCTGGGAGCGCGTGAACCTCGACCTGTACCTGCAGGATCCCGCCCGGTTCGTCGGCGACAACTGGATGCCGTTCGCCGGATTGAAGCGAGCCGAGGACCGGCAGGCCGTCATCTGTTACCTGGAGGGCTTGGGCAGTGACTGACAAGGACAAGAAGCCAGAAAAGCACGGGTTGACGCGTCGCCGCTTCGTGCAGAGCGCCGGTGTGGGCGCCTTGACCGCGGGCGCATTGATCCGCGGAAGGCCGGCGGCAGGCGAGGAGGCGGAGCCGCCCGCCGGCGGGTCGGGCCCCACGCCGGACTACGACGCGATCGTGATCGGCGCCGGCTTCGCGGGCGCCACCGCGGCACGCGAGCTTGCCACGAGTGGGCTCCGCGTGCTGGTTCTCGAGGCGCGGCCGCGCATCGGGGGCCGCACCTTCACGTCGGAGGCCGAGGGGCACGAGGTCGAGCTGGGGGGTGCATACGTGCACTGGATGCAGCCGCACGTCTGGGCGGAGATCACGCGCTACGGGCTCGAGATCGAAGCGCCGGCCCCCACGGAACCGATGCGACGCGCATGGGTGTCCGGCGGAAAGCTCCAGCAAGGAAATGCGGAGGATTTAGCCCTGCGGGTGTTCCAGGCCGCCGGCGCCTACTACTTCGACGCGAGGCAGGTCCTCCCGCGCCCCTACGATCCCCTGCTCGTGCCAGGTATCGAAGCGCTGGACCGCCAGACGGTTCGAGATCGCCTCGAGGGCCTGGGGCTGCCGGATGACCAGAGGGACCTGCTCGACGCCATGTTCTGCGCCTCCTGCCACTGCTCGCCCGAGGACGCGAGCCTGGTCGAGATGCTGCGCTGGTACAGCTTGCCTGGCTGGAGCGTCATCAACGAGTTCGAGGCCGTCGCGGGCTACACGCTTCGGGGCGGCACGCGGAAGCTGCTCGAGGGGATCCTCGGGGATGCCGACGCCGAGCTGAAGCTCTCGACGCCGGTGAAGTCGATCAGCCAGGGCGACACAGAGGTGGTCGTCACGACCCAGGAGCAGGAGACGGTCTCGGCTCGAGCCGTGGTCGTCACCGTTCCCCTGAACGTGCTTTCGAGCATCGAGTTCTCGCCACCGCTCTCCGAGGGCAAGCGTGCGATCGCCAGCGAGGGACAGGCCGGAACCGGGGTGAAGCTCCACGTCAAGGTTCGCGGCCAGCTCGGCGACTTCGCCGGGATGGCGCCCTGGCCGGCTCCGCTCAGCTCGCTCAGCAGCAAGTACGCGGACGCGGAGGGGACCGTGCTGACGGCCTTTGGACCGAGCGGGAAGCTGCTCGACATCAACGACGACGGCGCGATTCAGGGTGCTGTGCGGCGCGTATTGCCCGATGCGGAGGTCGAGTGGGCGATGGGGTACGACTGGAACGTCGATCCCTTCTCGCGCGGCACCTGGTGCGTCTATCGTCCCGGCCAGATGACGAAGTACCTGAAGGAGCTACAGCGACCGGAGGGGCGGATCTTCTACGCGGGCGGCGACAATGCGAGCGGCTGGCGCGGCTTCATCGACGGCGCCATCGAGAGCGGCCTGCGGGCGAGTCGCGAAGCGGCTCAGCAGCTCGGCTGAGAGGCACGGGGAACATGTCCGGCCGCTGGAAGTGGGTCGCGATCGCGCTCGTGCTGATCGTCGCGGTGGCGGGTGTCTACTTCGCCCTGCCCGTGGTGCGCGGCGCGGCATTCGCCACCGAGTACGTGGCCAAGCGGGCCTGTCTGTGCGTCTTCGTCAGCGAGCGCCCCCTGACGCTCTGCCGGATCGAGATGCCCGAAGTCATGGCGCAGGTCGAGGCGGAGCTGCTCGAGGAGGAGCGGGCCATCCGCGCGCGCATCTCGTTCATCGCCGAGGACACGGCCCGCTACAGCGAGGACTCGGGCTGCGTGCTGGACTGACTAGGGGCGCGGTGCGCCGGTCCTCGCTCCTACCAGTAGATCGCCAGTCGCTTCGACACGTCGATGTACGGGTGCCGGGCCGCGACCTCCTCGTCCAGCTCGACGCCGAGCCCGGGGTCGCTCGGCGGAATGATGTAGCCCTCTTCCCACTGCATCGGCTTCTTCAGGATCTCGGCGTGGAAGCCGCCCCAGGTCTCGATGCTCTCCTGGATCAGGAAGTTGGGACTGCACGTGCCGAGCTGGACGTTGGCGGCCCCTTCGATCGGGCCACAGTAGAGGTGGGGCGCGATGTCGGCGTAGTACGCCTCGGCCATGCCGGCGATCTTCTTCGCCTCGAGGATGCCTCCGACGCGGCCCAGCGCCATCTGCAGAATGGACGCGGACTGTTTGGTCAGCACGTCCGTGAACTCGTAGCGGGTGGTGAGGCGCTCTCCGGTGGCGACCGGAATGCTCGTCGACCGCGCGACGCGGGCCATCTCGTCGCGGTTCTCCGGCGGCACCGGCTCCTCGAACCAGAGCGGCTCGTACTTCTCGAGCCGCTTCGCGAGGCGGATCGCGGCCGAGGTATTCAGCTGCCCGTGCGTGCCGATCAGGATGTCGGCCCGGCTCCCCACCGCGTCCCGAACGCTCCGGACCACGGTCTCCACCTGGTCGAGGGCCTCCAGCGTCAGCTGCTCCGGAACGGGACGCATGGTCGGCTCGACGGGGTCGAACTTGACGGCGGTGAAGCCCTGGGAGACGTAGTCGGCCGCCCGCTTCGCGGCGCGCTCCGGATCGCTGAAGACGCTCCCGCCCCCCAGATCGTCGGGAGTCGGATACAGGTAGGTGTACGACCGGAGCTTCTCGTGGAACCGCCCCCCCAGCAGGTTGTAGACGGGCTGATTCAGCTCCTTTCCGATGATGTCCCAGCAGGCCATCTCGAACGCACTCGTGATCCCCATCATCGTGACGTCGGGACGCTGCGAGTAGCCGCTGAAGTAGAGCGTTCGCCAGAGCTTCTCGATCTGGAAGGGATCCGAGCCGATCACCAGTCGCTCGCCCACGTCCTCGATCAGCGCGGCCACCTTCGGTGGGTCGAACGGCACTCCGTAGGCCTCGCCGATCCCCTCCACGCCGTGATCCGTGATCAGCTTGAGGAACACCCAGTTGATGCCCCCGAAGTGGGGCGCGGGGTTGCCGACCACGAACGTCTTCAGCTCCGCGATCTTCACGACGGAATCCCCTTTCCTATCCCGCGGAGCCGAAGGGGTCGGCGCGCAGGCGAGCGTTGCTGCAGATGCGATCGACCGGCTAGCGGTCGCTGTGGAAATCGCGGATGCCGTGGCGGCGCAGTGCAGGGCCCGGGCGGGTCTCGACCTGGCGCGCCTCGAGCGGCTCTCCGCACTCGGAGCAGACCGGGACCGCGTGCATGACCTGACCGCAGCTCTCGTGCACGTGCTCCACCGGGCGACCGTGGCCGTCGTCCATCCAGCGGTCTCCCCAGGCGACCAGCCCCATCATCACCCCGTAGAGGTCGAGCCCCTTCTCGGTCAGGCGGTACTCGAAGCGCTCGGGACGCTCCTGGTAGCGGCGGCGCTCCAGGACGTCGTGGTCCACCAACTTCTGGAGCCGCTCCGAGAGCAGGTTGCGCGCCATCCCGAGGCGCTCTTCAAAGTCCGCGAAGCGCCGCGTGCGCAGGAACGCCTCCCGCAGGATCAGCAGGGTCCAGCGGTCCCCGATCACCGACAGGGCCCGGGCGATCGAGCAGGTCTCGGTTCCGATCTGGCTCCAGCGCATCGGCCTAAGGGGTACCAAAAGAGCTTCAGTTTAGAAATTAGACTCTCTAGGGTCGAGGCAGCAAGAGCGAGAGCGGAGCGCGGCGCCTCAGCCGCCGGAGCACGTCTCTCGTTCGAGTTCACCCTCCGTGACCCGGCCGCGGCTCAGCCCTCCTCGGATCGAAGGACGTATCTCGTGCCCACGCTGCCCGGTACGAAGGCATCGGGGAATGCGGCAGCCAGGGCGTGCGAAGCGCGCCAGCCGGTGCAGTGGGTCGGGGCGATCACCTGTGGTGCCAGCTCAACCAGAGCCTCGACAGTCGGCGCGATGACGGGCTCGTGCAGGGGACTCCCGAGGTGGAAGCCGCCGATCACCGCATACACCCGGTCGACTCCCGTCAGCTCGCGGGCGTAGCGCACGGTATTGACGATTCCCGCGTGACCGCAGCCGGTCATGACGACCAGTCCCCTGCCCCGCACGTGGATCACGAGCGCCTGGTCGTCCCGGATCAGCGGGTCCGGCTGCCACTCCCCGTCGCGAAAGGCCTGGTGAAGGACGAAGCCTCGCTCGAAGTCCGTGGTCCGCTCGATCTCCCCCGTCACCAGCAGGCATCCATCCAGCAGTGACGACGGCTGTCGCTCCTCGATCACCGGAAAGCCGGCCGCGAGCACCTTGTCCCTGCTCGTGGTGGGAAGCTCGAAGGGTTCTCGGCCAGGGAGGACGACCCGCCGTCTGAGCCACGCGTCGGGATGCACCACCAGGGCGGGCGGCGGCTTGCAGCGCTTCGCGAGCCCGTTCAGGCCCATCGCGTGGTCGAAGTGGCCATGGCTGAGGACGATCGTCTCGATCTCGCCGGGGTCCACGCCCATCAGATCCAGATTGTGGACGAGTCCCTCCACGCTGCTCCCCGTGTCCAGGAGCACCGTCCGGCTGCTCGCCCCCCGGGTCACCGACACCAGGAGCGCCAAGCCGTGCTCCGCCAGCGGCGCCTCGGCGGCTCGCCCGGACTCGACGAGGGGCGCCTCTACCGGCGGCGTCCGCTGCGCCCCGGCTCCGATCGCGCCCAGTCGCTTCGCGACCGGCGTGCTGGGGAGGAGCAGATCCGTCACGTTGTCGACGACGGTCAGGACCTCGACGCCGTCGACGGGAGTCAGTGGAGTCCGTGCGGCCATCGAATACCTCCTGGGGCTACCTTCGCTGACGTCGCATCAGCGGGACGGGTCGGGCTCGTAGACCGCGGGATCGTGGTCCCGCGTGAACGGCGCCCCGAGATAGGGGTCGCCGGTCTCCGACATGTGGCGATCGAGCCGCGCCGCCATCGACTGGAGCACCTCGCCGTGGTCCGGACTCGCGGCCAGGTTCCGCTGCTCGTTCGGATCCGCCTCCAGATCGTAGAGCTCTTCGGGAAGGCGCGGCCGCTTCCAGGGCTGGTCGGGAAGCTCGCAGAGTCGGTGGACCCACTCCATGTCGCGAAGCTGGTCGAGCCCGATGGCGATGTCCGAGAAGTTGCGGATGTACTTCCAGCTCCGCGTTCGAACCGCGCGGGTCGGGATGTACTCGACGTGGTCCGTCATCTCCGAGAACACGGCCTCGCGCACCGGGCCTTCCTCCGTCCCGGTGACGCGCCCGAGCAGGGATCTCCCCTGGACCCCTTCGGGCACCTCCAGGCCGGCCGCCTCGAGCACGGTCGGCAGGAGGTCGAGCGTGGTGACGAGGTCGTCGACGACCAAGCCCGGCGGGATGCGCGCGGGCCAGCGCAGCAGCAGAGGGGAGCCGATGCCGCGGTCGTAGAGCGTCATCTTGCTGCCCGGAAACGGAGGTCCGTTGTCGCTCACGAACAGCACGAGCGTGGTCTCGGCGAGCTCGAGCTCGTCGAGGAGCGTCAGCACGTCGCCCACCATCGCGTCCATCTTCCGCGTCTGGCTGTAGAACCGGGCAAGCTCGCTGCGGACCTCGGGCCAGTCCGGTAGCTGGAGATAGGGCGGGATCTGCAGCCCCTCGGGATCCACGGGGAAGCCCTCTGCGAGGTGGAACTCGCCGCGGGCGTCCCGGTGGTTGTTCATGTAGTTGATCTCGAGGTAGAAGCGGTTATTCCGGTTGCGCCGAATGAAGTCGAGCGTACGCGTCGAGCCCTGGATGACCATGGCTTCGGCAAGGAGGCCGCTCAAGCGCTCCCGGTAGCCGTACAGGGAGGCCGGCAGGTAGGGCGCCACGTGCCACTTCCCCTCCAGTGCCGTATTGAAGCCGGCCTCTGCGAGCAGCGACGGGAGGGTCTCGCGGAACGGCGAGAGCGATCGAAGCAGGTGGATGTGCGCGAGCCCGGTCACGCCGTGCGTGTGGGGATACTCGCCCGTAATGAAGCTCGCCCGCGAGGGGGCGCAGCTCGACGTGACGCCGAAGG
>CAZLBF010000038.1:0-4489 GCA_964557495.1 uncultured Myxococcales bacterium
TGATCGCCTGGAACGTCTGGATCATGCCGGTCACGGTTCCGAGAAGCCCGAGCAGCGGCGCGATCACCGACACGGTCTTCACCAACCAGAGGAAGTTCTCCAGCTTCGACGTCTCTCGCAGTACGATCTCGTCGAGCTTGAGTTCGAGTGTCTCGGTGTCGGCGTCCCGGTTCTGCTCGGCGACTTCGAGAATGCGACCCAGAGGATTCCCGGTATCGATCGTTTTACTCTTGCGCTGCGCGTTCACCTTGTGGCTCGTCATGACCACGGCATACCAGCGCCATATCCCCACCAGCCCCGCGAGGACGCCGAGGCTGATGATCACGTAGCCCACGTAGCCGCCCTGCTGGACGCGCTCCTGAGCGTCCGGTGTCTCCGTCAACGCGTTCAGCAGCGACCCGCGCGACGGGTCGACCGCGAGAACGGCGACACCGCTCTTCGCGGCCTCGAAGGGCGCCACCGTGTCGAGGTAGCGCGAAGGCGGCTGGCGGGTCAGCTCGCGCAGCTTCTCCACCGCGGGCTCCCACAGCAGGTAGCGGCCGCGCGACACGGCGCTGAAGGGGCCCGCACGAACGACGTCGCGCTCTTCGAGCTGGCCCTCGGTGGTCAGCACGTTGGCCCGATAGCGCACGATCTGGCCCTGTTCCGTCATCTCCCGCTGCAGCTCGTACCAGAGCTTCTCGAGGTCGTCGGTCGTGGGCAGCTCCTTGCTGCGTCCGAGGCGGTCGAGCAGATCCTTGCGCGGATCGAGCTGCGAGCTCGTGAGCGAGTCCCAGACCTGGCTGCTCGTGTCGGTCGCCACCTGGCGCACCACGCCGAACAGCTCGCCGAGCTGACCCAGATTCTCCGTTAGCAGCGCCTCGCTCTCGCCGATCAAGCCTTCGTTCTGGTTGTAGGTCGCCTCGAGCTGCTGGCTCTCCGCTTCCTTGCGCAGAAGCGCGGCTCGCGCCTCGGCGAGCAGGCGCTCCTGGTCTTCCTTGGCCTGTACGAACTCCCGCTCACGGCGAAGGCTCGCCTCCGTCTCCACCTCGAGGCCCTGCTTCACCATGTCGAGAAGCTCGAAGAGCGTCTTGGGCTCCGCCGTCGCCGAACCGGACTGGGCATGCGCCGCCGGCGCTGCCAGCCCCACCGTGCAGATCAGAAACAGTGTCGATATCGTGCGTCGCATCAGCTCGGCCCCCGCGCGTCCGTTGGCGCCATCAGCGGCAGTGTGATCATGTCCGGCGCGGTCTGTTTGCGCGCGATCCGCAGCCCTTTCCGGATCGCCGAGCGGAAGCTCGAGTCGAGGGCAACCCACGATCGCGTCTCCTGGTCCCACCGCCCCGCCTGGGACTCGTCCGGCGACTGGTACAAGAGCGCGATTCGGCCGAAGCGGAGGAAATCGACTGTGCTCTCCCGGCCGCCGACCTTCAGTGAGGCGCGATACGCCTCGATCGTGCGGCCGTACTCGTTCTCGATCTGGTAGACCTCCATGATCTGGCGAAACTTCTCGGCGGTCGTGACGTCGGCGCGCCCCATCATTGCGCGCAGCTCCGCGGTCCGCTTCACGCGCTCCTCGATCAGGAACGGCACATCGAGCCCCACGAACTTCTCGATCGCGGCGACCATGCGCAACATCAGCGGAGTTACACTGCGGCCGACTTCCTGCACGCGGCCGAGCTGATCCTTGAGAGAGGCGAGCTCCTCCTGCTGCGCACCGATCAGCTCGCGCATCTGCTCGTTGTACAGATCGATCGAGTCGATCTGCTTCATCACCGTGCGGTACTGGCTGAGCAGCTCATCGGTCTCGTCACTGATGGCGTCGACGCGCTTCTGCACCGCCGCCGTTTCGTCGTTCCCCTGCGAGCGAACGTCGATCACGGCGCCGAGCGGGCTGGGCTCCGGCGGTGCGTCCTTCTCGGCGAGCGCGACCGCACCCCAGCAGAGCCAGATGGCTCCCAGGCTGCCCGCCGCAACGACCACAGGCCTTGACCATTCCATGTGACACTCTCCTAGACCGTTTCAACATTCGGAATTCGGCCAGTATGCCGATCGCAGAGGCGTTTGCCTAGAGGGGGGAGGCCTCAGCGAACGGTCGAACCCGCCCTTCCAGCGCGAGCGGCGACGCGTCGTGGTCCGCCTCGTTTCTCCCCTCGCGCGCGACGGGCCCGCGGTGCGCGATCGAGCGAAGCAGGCCCTGAACCGCTCCATCAGCGACTTCCGGGACGACCTAGCAGGCCTCTGACCGCGCCCCACGCTGCCGGGTCATGTACGCGCTCACTGCCGGGCTGCGCCCGGGCGGCTCGAGCGCAGCCGGATGCGCAGATCCCCGGCGGTCTCTTCCAGCAACGCCTCCGCGAGCTCGAGCGCGGGCTCGACGAGTGCCCCTGCCTGCGGATGCTTCGGCAGTATTTCGGCGATGCGACGCGAGCCGGTCCTGGGCCACGGGCCGGCGCGCCGGATCGAGCGATCGCGCTGCCGCCTCCAGTGACTGCAGGTCAGCCGGGATGAGATCGTGGTCGACTGCCCAGCGCAGCGCCTCCGGGAGCACGCGCTCGGGGTCTTCCCGCGGCGCGGGGCGCGCGCCTGGAAGAAGACGGCGCACGGGGTCACGAGGAGCAGGCTCCAGACTGCGGCCCACGCGAGCGGGCTGGGAGGCACGTTGTTGGACAGGGGGAGCTGGAACAGATGGACAGGTGCCCGCTCGTCGGCCACGACGCCGAGCGCCGGCGGGCCGGAAGCGGTGAACAGCAGGGGTCTTCCTCTAGAGAGACTCGCCAAATATGGTTACACCGCTCCTCGTCGGGGAAACGTGTCACCGTATTCTGCGGGACCCTCTAGTCCCCGAGCCAATGGATGCGAAACCCCAACCCCGCGCGGTAGATCCACGGATCGATCTCGAACGACCAGTCGGCGGTGTAGGTGTCGGGCCCCCCCAGCGGGTCCGTGAACGTGGCGCTGTCGGAGAAGTCGACGGTGCGATCACCGAGGACGCGATAGGCGTGCCCGTCGAGGTACACGGAGACCCCGAAAGAACCCACGCGGTACACGTCCATCTCGATTTCGAGGCCCGGACCGATCGCGTTGAACCACTGTGAGTCGCCTCCCTGGAGTTCGATCAGCCGAGCGAATCCGGGAATAGGGGGTAGCGGGGGATCAGGCACGATAGTCTTGCAACGGTTGCCCCCACCGTCGCAGATCGCTCTGTGCACGGAGCCCTCGACGTCCACTTCGTACCGGATCCATCCAGCAGAGGGCTTCAGGCGGAGCTGGAATCCTCGCACTTCGAAGGGGAAGGCGATGCCGATGGCTGCCCCGAAGGCGAGTGTCTGGACCTCCGCCGTCGTCACGCTCCCCTGGCCACTGATGCCCAGCTCGGGAATCCCCGGCTCCGGTGGAATCTCCAATCTCTGTATGTTGCCTTCGTTCGCGACGTTGCGGCTGCTCGCGAAGGTGGGCAGGATCTCTCCCACGGCGAACACCCGGGGGCGACCGGGGATCGCCGTGATCGCCGGCGTCATCAGCTGCAAGTTCCCGCCGACGTAGGGAGATACCGCCAGGTCGTCGCCCTCCGCCGGGTTCCGGAACGGCTCGGCGTTGGTGACGTCGAGCGACGAGACGGCCGCCTCCTGGTCTTGGAACGTGGCGCCGGCGGTCACCGCCAGCGCGGGGACCCAACGGTCCTCCCCGGCCCGCGAGTCCGGACCGGCCGCAACCGCGGCGGAAGCCAGAACCGCCGCCGGGATGACCAGACCAGCGCACCAACTGTCGAAGCGTTTGACTAAAGCCAGCATGCGGACCTAGGATTATGACACGCGCATCCACGGTCGTACAGGAACAATTGCGCGAGAGGGTTGATCTCACCCAATGAGAAACCGCCTAACGCTTCTCACCGCGGTCGCCATGGTGGTCGCGACGCCCGTCGCGCCAGCTGCAGCGGCAGAAGATCCGCTTCGAATCGCGCAGGCGGAGGTCCAGAAGACCGACGCGCCGCGGGATGCGGGGGCCGATTCTGCTGCCCAGGGGGCGCCGGACGAAGAGCCGGCCGCCGACACGCCCGCGGCCGCCCGCCCCCCGGCCGATTCGGGAATCGAGGAGATCGTCATCCTGGGAGCGGAGTCGGCGGCCGTCAGCGACTTCGAGGGCGCCGACTCCGTGACGGGCTTCGACGCATCGGATCTCGAGGCCCTGGGAGCCCAGAGCGTCGCCGATCTCGGCAAGTTCACCCCCAATCTCGAGATCGTCACGACGGGCTCGACGACGCCTACGTTCTTCATCCGCGGCATCGGCCTGAACGACTTCAACGCGAACGCCGCGACCGCCGTGGCGGTGTCTGTGGACGACGTGCCCCTGAACTCTCCGGGATTGCAGCTCGGGACGCTCTTCGACATGGAGGGGGTCAACGTCCTGCGCGGGCCTCAGGGGGCGGGTCCGAGCCGCAACGCGTCCGCGGGAGCGATCAAGCTGTACACGCGCAAGCCGACCGGTGAGTACGGCGGCTACGCGTTCG
>CAZLBF010000039.1:0-3135 GCA_964557495.1 uncultured Myxococcales bacterium
CGCTGACTTCCTGGCCAGCAACGGCATCGACCAGTCCCGGCTGAGCGTCGTCGGCTACGGAGAGACGCGCTCGGTGGCGGACAACGCGACCTCGGACGGGCGCGCCCAGAACCGGCGCGTCGAGCTGAACGTACTGGAGTAGGAGAGCCAGGGTGCGAGGGCTCAGGGGCATCGCGATCGCGGTCTCGGTCGCGATGCTGGCTGGCTTGCCGCCCGCCGTCGAGGCGGGCGGCAAGGTCCTCGACTCGCCGGAGGCGGCGCAGCGGGACTTCGGGGCGTTCTGCAGGAAGTGGGTCGACAAGCTGGACGCGCGCGAGCGCTTCAACTTGTCGCAAGCGGCTCGCGTGAAGCAGGACGAGCAGGTCGTGATCCTCTACACCGGCTATGGCGACGTCACGCTGAGCTGCGAGGTGACGCCGACGGGTGTCGCGGCGAGCCCGTTCGTGGGCAAGCTCGTGTACTACGAGCAGAGCCTGCGAAAGGCGGGGGCCAGCCGCGATGCTGCGCTCGACAAGCGGGCACAGGTCGTGCGCCAGATCGAGGTGATCGAGCTCTTCCACCACGACGGGATTCGCTGGAAGTACTGATCCGCGCACACCCCGGTGTGCCGAGCAGTTCCCCGAGACCCACGGCCCGAGAGACCGGCCGCCGTCGCGGCGCAGGGGGCCCTACGCCCGCGGCGACGACCGTGGAGCCGAAGCGAAGCGGCGGAGGCAGGCGTAGAGGCCACCCGCCCCGGAGCGCTTCGCGAGCCGGATGTACCGGGACTTCGAGCTCCGACCCGAAGATAGGTCGCTCGAGCCGGCCCCCCTTGATCCAGCACGCCAATCTCTTTCCCGCGGACGCCACCTCGGCGGCCGCGTCGAGGACTCGGCGCTACTCCTCGCGCGGCCAGAACTCGCGCAGCTTCTCGTACGACGGCGGAAAGGCCGCCGTGTAGCGCAGGTGGCGCGGAATCGGGTAGCGCACGCCGGAGTCGTGCGTGCCGCGCAGCCCGCGGACGAGCGCGCCCGCGAGTGACCACGGCAGGCTGAAAGCCATCTCGTGATCCTGGGTCTGGCCGAAGATCCGGTCTCCGTAGCAGGGCAGGATCACCTGTGGCCGGCCCGTCTGCATCGTCTCGATCACCTCGTCGGCGCAGTCCGTCCGGCCGGAGAAGCGCGACTCCACGTAGCCGCCCTGCTCCCAGAGCGCGCCGGTCACCAGCCGCATCACCTGAGCGGGGTTGGCGAAGACCAGCACCACGTCCGGCGTCCAGTCGATGCGGGCCAGCGGGGCCGAGACCATGGCGAAGTACTGCCCGAAGTCGAAGCAGGGAGCGGCCGACTCGGTGCGGGCGCCGGCCGCGGTGTCGCGCGTGTACATGCCGGCGCAGCAGTTCCCCTGGTCGAAGTACTCCGAGCGGGGCTCGAAGCCGAAGAGCGTCGCGCCGATCGGACACGAGATGTCCGCGCGGCTCACCGCCACGGTCCAGCCGTAGTGCCGGCTGATGCTCATCCCCTGGCACAGCGCGCTCTCCACCTGGAGGTCGCGCCCGGGGCGGAGCGCCCGTTCGGGAATCTGGTCCTCTCGTTCGACCATGCGGATCGCCAGCGGCGGGCAGTCGGGCCTCACGAACTGCTCGATCTCCTCCGCCAGGTCCTTTCCCGAAAGTTCGCGTTCAGCATCGCTCATGGGTCACTCCTCGTGTGCACGCCCCCATTCTGCCACGATCGCGGTATCCTCGGCCGTTGCGTGGCCGATCCCCGCCCCAACATCGTCTTCATCCTCGTCGACCAGTGGCGGGCAGACTGTCTGGGAGCGGCGGGGCACCCCGTCGTGGAGACGCCCCACCTGGATCGACTCTTCGCCGAGGGCACCCGCTTCGAGCGCGCCTACGCCGCGGTCCCGAGCTGCATCGCCGCGCGCGCGTCGATCCTGACCGGGCTCACGCCGCGGCATCACGGGCGCGTCGGCTACCGAGAGCGCGTCCCCTGGGACTACGAGTACACCCTGCCCGGACTGCTCTCCGCCGCCGGGTACCAGACCCACTGCGTGGGCAAGATGCACGTCCATCCCACGCGCCGGCGTCTGGGCTTCGACGAGGTGCGGCTGCACGACGGCTACCTTCACGTCGTGCGCGACGGCGCGAGCGACTACGCGGGCGACGACGACTACCTCCTCTGGCTGCGCGAGCGGCTCGGCGTAGGCGCCGACACGATCGACCTGGGGCTCGGCTGCAACGGCTACGTGGCACGTGCGTGGACGCAGGACGAGATGCTGCACCCTTCGAGCTGGGTGGTGACTCAGGCGATCGACTTCCTGCGGCGTCGCGATCCGACCTGTCCCTTCTTCTTGAACCTGTCGTTCCATCGCCCGCATCCGCCGCTGGACCCGCCTCGGTCCTATCTCGACCTGTATCGCGACAAGCGACTGCCCCCGGTCAGCGTCGGGAGCTGGGTGGACCCCGAGCAGCCGCTGCCAGCGAACTTCTTCGACAGCCCTGCACCGGGCAGCGTCGACGAGGTGGATCGCGCACGCCGCGCCTACTACGCGCAGCTCACGCACATCGATACGCAGCTCAACCGGCTGACGATGGCGCTCACCGAGCATCGCGTGCTCCCGAACACGGCGTTCCTCTTCTGCTCGGATCACGGCGAGCTGCTCTACGACCACAACCTGGTCGGCAAGCGCTATCCCTACGAGGGATCGGCGCGCGTACCGCTGCTGCTTCGCCCGCCGCCACGCTGGCGAGCGCCGCTCGAGGCCACCAGCGACGCTCCGGTCGAGCTGCGCGACATCCTGCCGACCTGCTGCGAGATCGCCGGCGTCGACGTGCCCGGCGCGATCGACGGCGAGAGCCTGCTGGCGCTGGCGCGCGGGGAGCGCGACGGCTGGCGCGAGTACCTGCACGGCGAGCACGCCTCCGACGGGCTGCAGGACGTCGCTGCGTCGAACCACTGGATCACCGACGGTCGGGAGAAGTACGTCTGGTTCTCGCAGACCGGCCGCGAGCAGCTGTTCGACCTGCTCGAAGATCCGCAGGAGCTCGAGGACCGGAGCGAGCAGCGGCCCGAGCGCGTCGATGCGTGGCGGCGCAAGCTGATCCGAGAGCTGGAGGGACGCGAAGAGGGCTACGTCGAGGACGGCAAGCTC